>JBLHTX010000009.1:0-29438 GCA_047627635.1 Alphaproteobacteria bacterium
CTGTGGCACGAAACTTCAGCAGTGATGTTATGCGATATATAGATACGGATCAACCCGTTATATTTTAAAGATATAAACTGAAATTTTTCATAGAGTTTATCGTTAACCTATTTCAGGATGAAAGCATAATTTAAACACAATCAATAATTTGATTAAATGTGTGTATAATATCTTTGGGAATAAGATCAGAAGGCACAGCTTCGCATAGAACATCTTCTATAATGTATTGCTTTAGGGTTTTTGGTGCGTTTTTGTTTTTAGGCGTCTTTAAACTTGGAATTTTTGTTATTAATAACTCTTCGAGTGTATGACCAGTATCATATAAATATTCTTTAGAGATATTTAATGTTATATTTTCATTATACTTAATTTGTACGCAATTATCTTTACTGATTGCGTTATCGCTATCGAAAAAAAACTTAAGGAAGTAATCAACATATTCCTGTAATTTATCTTGATTTAATTTAGATAATTCTATTAGTGTTAAACCCTTAATAAATTTCCACTCTTCTTTTTTATTTTGTCCATCCAGCTTAAGGCACGCCATTATCATAAAAACAGGATCAAAAAGAACACTTTCAATAGAATATCTAAAATTTTCACATGACACAAAAATTTTATTTTCAATATCTGTGATTTCACAAGTATCCCAATCAATTAAACCAAATGTTTGTGGGTTATTTTTCATTGCTGAAACAATTTCTTTAACTTTGTCTTTCCCTCCTGCAATATTCTTTTTTTCTGCTTGGCATGAAATATCTTCTTTGGCCTGCTGATAGGTTAAACCACAACCGATAAACAATAATTCACGATTAGGGCTAAGCTTGCTTTTAAGTACTTTATACATGCCGTTCCAATAACAAGCTTCGTCATTACTTTCGCAAAAAACATAGCGTGTATTGTTAGGATTAATGAGCATATGTGGCAATGGCTTCATTAATAAGTTTATTGCGTCTTTTTGAGAAATTTTTATAAGTTTTCCGATGCCTTGTTTCACTGACATTTGAAAAACAGAATCTTCTGGTGCTATACCAATTGTCACGGGGCTATGTGTTGTCATTATAACATTCACACCAAATTGACCAACAATCGTATCTTGGATAAAATCCATCAGTAGCTTAGACATTTCAGGATGTAAATGTGCATCAGGTTCATCAAGAAGCAATAATTCTAAATTTCTATGCTGATTATTGTAACCATAATTTGCATCGTAAATTATTAATAAAAGCTCAAATATGATTTTTTCACCAGACGATAAGTCACCACTAGAAACTTTACCAGCACCATTTTTGTTGAGGTATCTCCTCGGTTCCCGCATAGAGCGTATATCTTGCTCTTGTATATAAAATTGGAATGGAAAATTATATTTTTTAAATATCTCATTTATCTTTTCTATTCCTTTCTCAGGTTTTTTAATATCGCCTTGATAAACTCCATCTAATTTCTGACTCAAAATCAAATTCTGTTCTCTTGCCAAAAGGACACCTATTTGAGGTGAAAGTATACCATAATGATTAATGGGAAAAAACTCATGGTATAATTGTAAAATCTCAGACGGCAAACCGTTTTTTAAGATTTCTAGATGATCACTTGTCAAATTTTGGTAAATTCCTAGTGTTTTACCTGCAAACTTTTTATAATCACTATCAGATTCATAAGAATCTTTTTCTGCTACAAAGTTGTCAATACGACTATTTATATCATTAGCATCATACTCATGATCCGTATTTAATGAAATATTTCGATCTTTTGTTACGTCATCAATAGCTTGAAAGTTATGGCTGCGTAAAATTATACGCTCTTTCTTTATGATCTCATTATTCTTAATTGCTTGAATACCTGTATCAAAATTATCTTTTTGATTAGGATTAGCATCATATCGAATAGCACTTAATAAATGTGTTTTACCTGCTCCATTCTCTCCAGTAATTAAGGTAAATTGTGGTAACATATCATCTTGGTCTGGATTAATGACCTCAAATCCTTTTTTTATAGATCTATATTCACTGTTAAATTTTAGCTTATATTGTGACATATTACCTCGTTGACATAATCACTTGCTTTATAGTATTGATATTTGCCTTACCAAGTGTCGATTATATTAATAATGTATCATAGATCGACAAAAAAAAGCAAGCCATCGACAAAGCCCTTGATATCAATCAAATTTATACATTAAATGCAAGTGGCTTCCCAAATGGCTCAGATTGAATGACATAATTATCAACCACAATATGCCCTCGAATAATTGTTGCCTTAACTTTGCCTTTTAATGTGTGCCCTTCAAATGGTGAAATGGCAGCTTTATAACGCATCATATCGGCTGTAAGCTGATATGTTTCATTCATATTAACAATCGTAAAATCGGCATCATAGCCCACACGAATAAAGCCCTTATTGCACAATCCAAATACACGTGCAGGGGCATGACACACCATATCGACAAAGTGACTAAGGGTTAATTTGCCGTTATTGACATGATTTAACATAAGCGGTACAAAACTTGCGATCCCTGCAATGCCTGACGGTGTTTGCGGATATGGTTTTTGCTTTTCTTCAACTGTATGAGGGGCATGATCGGTGGCAATAATATCAAATACCCCACTACGGACACCTTCCCATAATTTATCTTGATGATCTTGCGTCCGAATTGGTGGATTCATTTGTGCCAAAGTACCATATTTTTCATAACATTCTGGTGCTGCTAATGTGAGATGATTGACTAATACTTCACAAGTAATAAATGATTTATGCTGAGCTAAATAGTCAACCTCATCGCCTGTTGAAATATGCAAAATATGAATTTTACGCCCTGTTTTTTCAGCAATAGCAACAATCCGTTTTGTTGCCAACAAAGCTGATGTTACGTCACGCCACTGAGGATGCGCTGATGGATGGGCAATTTCTTCGGCAATATGTTTGCGTTCAATAAGCCGATATTCATCTTCGGCATGAATTGCAATCCGTCTCGTGCCTGAGCGTAATACTTTTTCAAGAGTGGCATCATCGGAAACCAGTAAATTTCCTGTTGATGAGCCCATAAAAATTTTAATGCCTGCGCAGCCTTGCATTTTTTCTAATGTCGCCAGCTCGCTAATATTATCAGCTGTTGCCCCTACATAAAAAGCATGATCGGTAAACATATTTTTACCGCGTGCTAATTTGTCATTTAAAGCATCTGCTGTGGTCGTTGAAGGGCTTGTATTTGGCATCTCGAAAACGGAAGTTACGCCACCAAGAACCGCAGATTGCGAGGCATGATATAAATCATCTTTATGCTCATTGCCAGGTTCACGCATATGGGCCTGTGTGTCAATAACGCCTGGTAAAACATGCAAATTATGACAATCCTTAATAGTCACTGCTGTTGCATTTGATAAATCACCAAGCGACACAATTTTTTGATCCTTAATGCCAATATCAGTTTGTATTTGCCCTGAAATTGTGGAAACTGTGCCATTTTTTAAAATAAGATCATAATCCATAAAAGCGCCTCTATTATTTTGTATTATAATTTTATCCATATCTTATAAGCTGTTCAACGTAAATACTATAATTTTCAAGATTACAAAAAATTTATCGGATCAATGTCAATATGCAGCCGAATATCATTTGGCATTGAAAATTGCGACAACCAATGACGAATATAAGATTGCGGTAAAATACGGCGACTGGTTTTAATTAAAAAACGATAGCGATAACGCCCTCGTAGTAAAAATATAGGTGCAGGTGCAGGGCCGAAAACTGTAATCTCATCATTATCAGGAATGTTTTTTACCATGAACCGTAAATAATCAATGAGTTTTTTTTCGGTTTCGCATGATAAAATTAAAGCCGCCATACGTCCAAATGGTGGATATTCTGCCTCAAGGCGATTATTGGCCTCGTACTCTAGGAACGAATCTCGATCATGATTTGCCAAGGCCGTCATAACGGGATGACTAGGATTATAAGTTTGCACATAGACATTGCCTTGTTTGTGCATCCGCCCTGCCCGTCCTGAGACTTGTTCCAGCATTTGAAAGCTACGCTCAAATGCCCTAAAATCACCGCCTTTAAGTCCTAAATCAGCATCAATAATCCCAACGCAGGTTAAATGCGGAAAATGATGCCCCTTTGCAATCATTTGTGTACCAATTAAAATATGAATATCACCATCATAGACTTGTTGTAATAAATCTTTTAATTTCTCTGGATTATCTTGATAATCGCTTGAGAGAATAACCGATTTTAAGTGCGGAAATAATACTTCTACCTCCTCATGCAGGCGTTCAACCCCCGGACCACAAGGCGTTAATTTATCAGTTGCCCCACATGAATTACATTGTTTGGGTAAGTTGCTTGTTTGTCCGCATTGGTGACATTTTAAAAATTCAAACTGACGATGATACACAACCCACGCAGAGCAAAAAGGACATTCAATCCGAAAGCCACATCCTTGACAAAGCATTAGGGGGGCATAGCCTCGACGGTTTAAAAATAACAAGGATTGCTCGCCATCAAAAGCAGCCTGCATAATGGCTTTTTGTAAAATTGGGGAAATCCATTTCCCCTTTGGGGGGGCATTTTGTTTTAAGTCAACCAAATGCACATTCGGTAAAATTGCATTGCCGAAACGATGTCTTAAGACAAGTTTATGATAGCGCCCCATTTCTGCATTCACATAACTTTCCATTGAAGGCGTCGCCGATGCAAGCATGATTGTGATTTTTTCAATTTGTGCCCGCATCACAGACATATCTCGAGCATGGTAGCGAAATCCCTCTTCTTGCTTATAAGAGGTGTCGTGCTCTTCATCGACAATAATCATAGTAAGATTTTTAAACGGTAAAAACAAACCTGATCGAGCACCAATGACGCATTTAATTGAACCATCTATGACGCCTTGGCGAATAAGTGTGCGGCCTTGCCCTGTCATTTGAGAATGCCAAATTGCAGGCCTTACACCAAAGCGCTTTTCAAAGCGTTTAATAGATTGCTCAAGAAGGCCAATTTCAGGAATTAAAATTAAAATTTGCCCCTTTTGTCCCTGTTGTTCGGGTTGTTCGGGTTGTTCGGGTTGCTCAGCTGGATTTTCTGCCCATATATGGGCAATCGCTTCAAGGTAAAGCTCGGTTTTTCCTGAACCTGTAACACCATCAAGTAAAAAAGGCACAAAATTATCTGCACAATAATGTTCTTTAAATTCCGTTAATGCCGCTTGCTGCTCAAGCCCTAATTGGGTTTGATAATGGTGAATATTGGGTACTTGAAACGCATGATTTTTTTCTTTTTGAATTAATGTTAATTGATTATTTTTAACCATTTCACGAATAATCGGTACAGAATAAGATTTACGCAACATAGAGGCTTCATAGCCTTGCGGATAATCCTGTAGAAACTCAATAATCTGTTGACGCTTTGGGGTTGATTTACCATAATTCATACTATTAAATATAATATAATCAGTGGTTAAATTTTTCTGATTGATAATACAGCCACGCAAAACTGCTTTAAGAATATCACCAATTGGTGACAATGTATAATGCGAAACCTTTTGCATAAAATTAATCATTGATGGACTTAAAGGCGGTATTGGATATTTATCAGTAATAAATTTTAGTTTTTTAAACGCACTTTCTGATTTAAAGGCCGTAATAATTCCTGTTTCAAAGCGTGACCCAATTGATATTTTAACGTAATCGCCTACTTGATAGGCTTGTCCATCATCGGGCACTTTATAATCAAGAAAATCAAAAACAGGCAACGGCACAATCACTTGTGCAATCTGAGCCATTGGAGCAGTTTTTTCAATTTTTGTTTGACTTATAACCACGGATTGTTACACCATATAAATAGAATGATATGATAACATGTTAATAAGTGATAAGGAATAATCATCATGCGTTTTTTTCTCGATACAGCCGATCTTGAGCAAATCAAAGTTTTAAATCAAACAGGTATGGTTGATGGCATTACAACAAACCCCACATTAATTGCCAAATCAGGCACAAATTTTTTAACCCGTATTGCTGAAATTAGTGATATTATTGTTGGCCCTGTCAGTGCCGAAGTGACAGCATCGGACTATGATACAATGTTAAAGCAAGCCTATAAACTTGCTGATATTGCTGAAAATGTGGTTATTAAATTACCGCTTACCCAAGATGGTCTGCGTGCCTGTGCTGCATTAACACTTGATGATATTGAGACAAATGTCACATTATGTTTTTCTGCTAATCAGGCATTGCTTGCGGCAAAATCGGGTGCCACTTATATTTCGCCGTTTCTTGGTCGCCTTGATGATATTGGTCAAAATGGGATTGATTTAGTCAAACAAATCCGCATGATTTACGATAATTACAACTTTCCAACACAAATTCTTGCGGCATCTATTCGCAGTGATGATCATATTTTACAATCTGCGCTTGCAGGTGCAGATGTTGCAACCATTCCATGTGCTTTATTCAATCAACTTTATCAACATGATTTAACCAATAAAGGATTACAGATATTTTCAGAGGATTGGGCAAAAACCAATCAATCAATATTATAGCTTAAAAATTATTTATTTAATTATAGTTAAAATATGTTATAATAAAAATAATAATTATAACAGAAGGTAACAATGATTAAAAAAATTATGGTCGTATTATGTCTATTTTTGATACAAAATTTTGCTTATGCAGGCGTTGATCTTAAAAATACAATTAAAATAAATGAAAACTCTAAGCTTATGATGCAACAATTTAAATTTTTTGCATCTCCCTTTACCAAGCCAGACTTATCTCCCCTTGAAACATATTGTAACTTGCCTGAAGAAAGTGCTAAAAAATATTTAAAGAATAAATTTAAATCCGCACAAAGTAATTATATTGCGGCTTATCATTATGGCATATTAATTGGATTTGCACCATGCATTGACAAAAAACCGCAACAGTCACTGCGTTACCTTATGAAGGCATCACGAAATGGTATCACAAAATCCAGCTATCTTGTTGGCTTGTTGCTTTTAAAAGAAAATAACCTTAAAAATGCCCAAAATTACTTTAAACAAGGGGCACAAGCATTACATCCACAATCTGCTTATAATTATGCTTTAATTGCATCAAAAAATTTAACAATTCTTGATGATAATATTATTAAGTACCTTGAAATCGCTGCAAGCGATGGAGAAAATTTTGTGCGTCACGATACCGCAATTGCACAATTAAAACATCATTTAACACATCAAAAATACCTTAAAAAATCAGAGATTATCCGTATCAAAGGTATTTTAACGGATACTATGGTGCAGAGTAATAATAATCGTTTAAAAATATTATCTAAAAATAATCTTGCTATTATTAAGTCTTTAGAAAGTACCATAAATAATAAACAAACAACTAAGTATAACCAACCAATTTATTACTCGTCGGTTGATATAGATAATATTAATAAATCAAAAGACAATCAGTATAAAAAGCTATTTAACTCTTTGGAAAAACAGGGCTTGAAAACCTTTGATGAGTATATGAATTCACATTGAAAATTCTTTATGCCTTACCAATTTCTGTTTTATTAAGATCAGACCCTTTAAATGATCCATCAGCGTTATAAAGCCCGGTAAATGTCCGTATTTCAGAGGCTTTACGCAACTCTCGCAAAATTGTTGTTGTACCGTCAATTGCACCAGATAAAAAAGCCGCATTTCTTTGCGAGGCTTGATGGACAGCGTTAATATGCTCCGCTATGTCATCGGGTATTCCTCGCGGAGTTAAGGAAAACTGAAACAGAAAATCTTGGAATTCTGTTTGTAATGCCGATTTTTTATCATTAATTGCTGCAAGATCAGCATAATTACCTGACTTAGCAGCTTGATATTCTTCATCAAGCAATGCGATCAATGATAGACAGCATTCCTCAAAGGAAGTTTTTCTTGCTTCTTGACTAACCATAATCATTACTCCTTAGGATTATTAAGCGGGTTTTTTGTATATAAATGCATCAAAGACTGTGTTATTTGCTCGGTCAAACCAAAGCCGCCCTGCGATACAATTGTCTCTGCCAAAGCTTGATTCATGAAAGTTGAAAATGTATCTGTAATTTTTGTATCCCCAACTAAGGATGAATCTGTCATGCCAATTTTAGCATTTTTTAAACTATCGGCGATAAAAATCTCTTCAAATTCTCTCGCTTTGGCTTTAATTTGAGCGTGCGTCGAGGTGCCATCAAGTGGGACACCTTTTTTTTGTATTACTTCAGGTTTATTAATAGCTGTTATCGGAACAGATGTATTTTCAATACGCATTATTTTTCATTTTCTAAAAAATTCGTGTCTTTTATAGTATTAGCAAAAACATTTAAAAATTAATTAACGTTGATTTTGCCCTAAGCGTGAAATTGCATTTCTAATGCGCTGATCCTCGCTATCCATTAAGCCCTTGCCTGCCTCATAGGCACGTTGCACTTGAATCATTTCTGTTAAAGTCTTAACTGCATTAACATTAGAGCCTTCAATAAAGCCTTGGTGGATTTTTGCATTAGTTGCAATTTCGGGCTCGTTTTTCATGGTATAAAGCCCATCTTCTCGGCGTTCTACTTGAAGTGGATCAAAATTATAAACGCCCATAATGGAAATTTGTTGATCATTTCCTGAAATAGTCCCATCATTTGCAATAGAAATTTGTGTAATATCTTCTGGAATTTGAATTTGAGACCCTGAATTATCAAGGATTGGATTGCCTGTTGCAGTCATAACCAATACCCCCTCGACATTACGCGATAATCGTCCATCACGCGTATAAAAGACTGTGCCATCAACGCCTTCTGCAGCAATCATCCCATTGCCTGAAATCGCAATATCAAGCTTGTTATTTGTTTGTTGTAATGCACCTTGTGTAAAATCTGTTGTGCTGGTAACATCGTAAACAAAATCAACACCTTTACCATCAGTCTTAAGCTGTTTAAAAAATGATTCAAACTGAACATTCTCAGCCTTAAATCCTGTAGTTGATATATTCGCCATATTATTTGCGATGGTATCCATTCGGCGCTTTAAAGCTGTCTGTCCCGCCAATGAAGCATAAAGTGTATTATCCATTACCGACCTTTTTGTTATTTATTTTTTGTTCCCTTTGTTGCAATAATTCATTAATTTTATGAGAACGTCCTTCGATTAATTCAATAATTTTTTTTGTTTCATTCACGACATTATCAATGCTTTTGGCTTGGCTTTCTGGCTGGTGAAAAACAATATCCTCGGCGTTTTTATATTCAGTTGCCACGCCTGGATATTGATAGCCAGCCATATAGGCACTAGCTTTGGTTCGATAATATAATTCAGGCTTTTCTGATAATGTATCAAGTGATTCGTAGCTTTGCTTTACATGATCCCAATCTCCCTCAGCAAGAGCAAAACTGGCCTTTAATTTAATGGACTGATTATCCTTAAGATCTGATAGTAAAGCAATTGCCTGCTGATTCTGACCAATTTTATGCAAAGATTTTGCTTTTAAGTGAAGATATTGTTTATTATCTTGCACAGGTAAATTGAGGGCATTTATGGCATCTTGATAAAGTCCTTGACGGAATAAGGCTTGCCCCTTTAAAAATGTTACATCATTTTCATGGCTGTAATCTGGGAATTTTTTTTGTATATCCTTAATTACCTTAACAACACCATAATCATACCCTGTTTCAAATAGTCTTTGTGCAAATGCTTGTAAGTAAACAGGATTTTTAGGAATTAATTCTGGGTATGCCCAATATACACTTAGTGTTTTTGGATTTTCATTGCCTTCACCTGAGATTGCAATGCGTTTAAATAATTGTTCTGCTTTAATTCTTGCAGGATCTTTGACTTGTTTATTGTTATATATTTTTTGTGATAAACGCTCAAAAGCAGCCTTAAAATTACCGTAGCGTGATTCATTCTCTGCAATCAATGCTAAAGCCTGGACACCACTTAATTCACGCCCCTTTAAAAATATGACCTCTTCTAAAATACTAATATCTCTTTGATTTAAATCAATACTAGATGCTAGTTTCAGCTCAGAGAGTGCCAAACCTGCCATTTGTTGGTCTAATCCTTGTGTTTTATCAACAACATTAACAAGTCTTTTTAATGCACGATCTGCCAAGCCATTTTTTGCATCAATCAAGCCACGTACCAGTAAAACTGAGGCATTAAATTGCCCTCTACTCATTGCCAACACATTAACAAGCTCAAGTGCAGAAGCATAGGACTCTTGTCTTACTAAATTAAGTGCTAAACTGCTACCGATTTGCGTTTGCAAAATGACAGGAAATGTTTTTAAAATATCTGCTGCATGAGCAAAATTCGATAATTTTGTTGCCTTTGCTTCGCTTCCAAGCTTGAAATAACGATATGCCGCCCATAAAGACTGACTACCGACACAATTATCAACGTTTTTAAAAACAGAATTATCACTTAGTTTGCGGTTTGTTAATAATTCAGCCATTGACTTCGCAATATGACCACGCTGATCTGGCACTGGGAAATTTGATAAAACTTGTAAAGCTTCTTCTCCAAGTCCATAAGAAATATAATGATAAGCAAGTTTTAATGCATTTTCAGGATTAATATCATCAAATTCACCGATTAAATCATTACGATAATCGCTAATTTTATCATAAAAATTATCATATTCTGGATTATTAGACGGTAATTTAAAAGCCGAATCTGGTAAGCATGTACCATTTTTAGTTGTAAATACAACATCAGTTGGTAATAACTTTTCTGTTTCTGATGTCTTTACCACTTTATTGGAGGTTTTTTGTTCTCGCTCTATCTTTGGATTGCTTATCGTATTCCCCTTGCTTTTGGCTGTATTATTATGGGCAATAATGTCAGCAACAGGGTCTTTGGTCTGCAGATTTGATATCGGTTTCTCTGATTCTTTATAGTCAACAAGACCGCTTTGATTCGCAATTTTAACGAGCTCTTTAAGATGTTGTTCAAAATTTTGGGGTTGTTTTGATGTCTCTGTAATTTTATGCGTATTATCTAATGATGCTTGCTGAGGCGGTGCTGAGTTCTCTTGTTTTTGATTGGTATCTTTTTGTGGATCAGAATGTGATTTTTTTACCTTCAAAGGATTACTCGTTGCATCAAGACTAAAGACATCTAGAACAAGTTTCTTATTATACCATTTGTAAAAATCACCTTGACAGGCACAACTATAATCAACTGATAAAATTGTATAACCATCTTTTTTATCAATTGATAATTCTTTAATATTTTTTAAAAGACCGATACTTAATAAATCTTGTTCTAAAAAGCTATATTCAAAATTCTGAAAAATAATCTTTAATTTATTATTTAAAGGAACAACCCTATAGGCATTTTGTGGAATACCATCAAACACAATACGGCTTACAGAATCAATATCTGCTCCCCTTACAGCAAGCGGAGGATTATCATTATTAGTTTCATAAGTGCCATCTGCTGCAAACGCAAAAGACGTGGTACATATAAGAAATACACCCAAAAAATTCAATATTTTTTTCATTTAAGCAGCTTTATCTTTTAAACCTTTAAGCATTTCCTCAAGGTCAGTAAAATTAGGACGAAATGATTCAGGCACTTTTTTTCGTGCTGTTTCAATACAAGTTGTGGGCTGATATTTATTTAAATAAGCAATAAATACGTTTTTAATAAGTGCATAAAATTGGTGATCTGCATCAGCAATAGCCTTCATTTTTGAGGACATTGGTGCAACAATAGCATAAGAAAGGAAAACACCTAAAAATGTTCCAACTAAAGCACCACCAATCATCTTACCTAAAACAGCAGGAGGTTGATCAATTGACCCCATTGTTTTAATAACCCCCAAAACCGCAGCAACAATCCCAAGCGCAGGCAAGCCATCTGACATTACTTGTAAGGCATGCGATGAATGCAGGGTTTCATGATGATGAAATTCAAGCTCTGATTCCATTAAATCTTCAATTTGATGTGGATCATCAACACTCATACCAATCATACGCATATAATCGCAAATCAAAGCAATTGCAAAATGATCATTCAATACTGTTGGATATTTTAAAAAAATCGATGATTCCTTTGGCATTTCAATATGACTTTCAATCGTCAACGGTGAAATACGGGCCGTTTTAACGAGCTCAAATAAGCAACAAAGAAGATTAATATAATCATCTTTTACCTTTTGAGGCCCTTTAAAACAAAGTTTCATATCAGACATAGATTGCTTTACAGTATGACTATCATTTGCTAACAGAAATGCCCCAACAGCAGCACCACCAATCATTGCCATCTCGAAGGGAAGTGACTTTAAAATAATCATCATCTTTCCGCCAGCGGCAAGATAGCCACCAAAAACCATCACAAAAGTAATGACAATACCAACGATAGAAATCATAGTAATCCCCTTAATTAAGCTAATCATAAAGATGTAGGCTTAATGAAAAGTTAATATGATGATTAAGAGATATGGATTATCTTATAATGATGTAGATTTGACCAATGTTCTGAGAGAATTTGTGACATTAACGGTATGATTATTAAATAATTTAAATGCTGGTACTGCTTGCTGAAGAAGCATTTCAAGTCCATCACAATTTTTAACACCCAATATCGTTGGTTTTTTTAAGAAACTACCAGTGCCCTGTCCATAATTAATATCAATGATGGCTTGTGCTTTTGAGATTAAATCATCTGGTATATCTAAAATACTATTGGGTTCAATTATTTTGACATTCGTTGTTTGAATAATAATATCAGCATGACATGGCTTTGAAATCACATGAATATTTGCGTTATTACCCATATTTTTTGCCAATAATAATGCTTTTTCAAAAGTACGATTTAAAATATTAATAGTGACATTAAATTGACTAAGGTAGGCAATAATTGCCGATGCAGCACCACCTGCACCAATCATTAAAACCGATTTACCATTTAAATCAAGGCTAGGATTTAAAGCACATAACGCATTATAAAACCCAGCACCATCAGTATTGTGACCATAAATTTTGTTATTTTTTACCATTAAACAATTTACGGCTTGTGCATGTATGGCATCATCACTTAAATCATCACATAATTTAAAGGCAGCTTCCTTGAACGGAACAGTGACATTAAGCCCTTGTATGCCTGCTTGAAATAAGCCTCGTACAGTTGAAGTAAAATTTGTTTCATCTGCTTGAAAACAAACATAAACACCGTCAATTTCATGCTGTTGATACCAATAATTATGAATAATCGGTGATTGGGTATAAGCAATATTTTTGCCGATTACGCCCGTAATTTTGGTATGTCCTGTAATCTTATGTGCCATTATTCAAAATAACGAATATTTGTTAAATAATAGTCTTTACAAGCCTTATTGCGAATATGTTTATTGATCATAATATTGCTCACAAGATTATTATTATTGATAAAAGAATGATATACTGGATATGATTGAGAGGGATCATAGTTTTTATCAGTTGGTGCTTTGGTTTCAATTTTATAGACTTGCTTAGCAGAAATATCGTTATTTGTATTTAAAGAATAACTATCAGTAATATAAAGCTCAGCACACTGGTTCTTGGAAGCCTGAAGGCGTGATGCTGCAAATTTTGGATCGGATTCAAACCCACACCCCAATAGTACAAGCATCATAAATAATATCAAAAAATGCATTATTTTCATTTAAGCAACAACATAATTGATAATTTTTCCCTTAACATAAATGACTTTTTTAACGGTCTTATCCTTGATATATTTGTCAAATATGGGTGATTCCTTGACAATATTTTCAATATCTTCTTGGCTAGCATCAACGGAAGCACAAATTGTACCACGCATTTTACCCAATATTTGTATGGCAATCGTCAAGTCACTAATAACAGGAATAATATTAGAATAATCGGGCCATTTTTGATCTATAATATCACTGGTCATCCCAATTTCTT
Source organism: Alphaproteobacteria bacterium (assembly GCA_047627635.1). Classification (GTDB taxonomy): domain Bacteria; phylum Pseudomonadota; class Alphaproteobacteria; order JBCCNR01; family JBCCNR01; genus JBCCNR01. The sequence goes on from JBLHTX010000009.1 coordinate 13,900, forward strand.
GCCATAATTCAGTAGTCACAAATGGAAGTACAGGATAAAGACAAATTAAAATTTCTGATTTCACTGCCTGAGAAAGCGTGAAACCATTTTTCATTGCTGCTTGTATGGTGTTAAATAATGTGTATATTTTGGCAAGTGCTTTGTTGTAAAGCATCATATTTAAATCTTTGGAATATTCTTTTAATAAGAGCCGTATATCATTTTCTTGATCGGGTGGTAAAACAGAATTTCTTTCATGTAATTCTGTTAAAATTGTCCAAATGCGATTAACAAACTTATACGCAGCCTCAATCCCTGAATCAGTCCATTCAATATCTTTATCAGGCGGCGTATCGGTTAAGACAAACCACCGAGCAGTATCTGCACCATAGCGTGCAAAAATATCTTCAGGGTCAATGATATTCTTCTTTGATTTAGACATTTTAATGGATGCCCCCTTAGTCGCAGGCTGTTTGGTCGCTCTTTCGATATATATGTCGTCAGATTTAATGACTTCAGTGGGCTCTAACCATCGACCATCATGCGATTTATAGGTTGCATGGCACACCATGCCTTGGGTAAATAAAGCCTTGAACGGTTCGGTAATGTTAATTTTACCAATTTTTGCCATGGCACGTGTCATAAATCGGGCATAAAGCAAGTGTAAAACAGCATGTTCAACGCCGCCAATATATTGATCTACGGGCAGTAATTGATTTACTTTTTCAGCATCGACATAATCAGCATCACGCGGCGATAAATAACGCATAAAATACCATGATGAATCGAAAAATGTGTCCAAGGTATCTGTTTCACGTATCGCAGGTTTCTGGCATTTTGGACAATCAACATATTTCCAAGTTGGGTGATGATCAAGCGGATTACCTTGCACCGACAAATCAACTTCTTTAGGGAGTATGACGGGTAAGTCTTGTTCGGGTACAGGCACAATGCCGCAATCATCGCAATATATAATTGGGATTGGACAGCCCCAATAACGCTGCCTTGAAACGCCCCAATCACGCAGGCGATAAGTGATTTTTTCGTATCCAGCATTAACTCGCACACAATAATTTAAAATTTCTTCACGCGCCTTGTCAATTGAGAAGCCATTAAATTGCTCTGAATTAACAAGATATCCCGATTTATCTGTATAAGGAAGTTGTGTGGCCTGAGGATTATCAATATCTTTGGCAATAACTTGCTGAATGGGAATATGGTATTGCTGGGCAAATTCATAGTCACGCTCGTCATGGGCTGGGCAGCCAAACACAGACCCTGAACCATAATCAGCCAAAACGTAATTTGCAACAAAAACAGGGACTTTTTGGCCATTAATTGGGTTAAGGGCATAAAAATCTGTTTGAAAGCCTTTTTTATCAGGCATAACGTCATGAGCGATATGCGTGTTTTCCTGCTCGCATAGGATCATAAATTTTTGTAATTGTAAATTATCCGTGCTATGAATACGTAAAATTTCGTGATTATAAGCAAGCGCAATATAGGTCATACCGCAAAGTGTTTCATGGCGTGTTGTGAACACTGTTACGGTATCAATTTTATGATTATCACGATCAATAATATCAAGGCATAACTCGACACCAATAGATTTTCCAATCCATTTGGCTTGCATTGTCTTTACTTTTTGTGGCCATGCATCAAGCGTATCTAGGCCATTTAATAAATCATCAGCAAAATCAGAAATTTTTAAAAACCATTGATTAAGCTTTTTGCGTTCAACAGGAACGCCTGAACGCCAACCGCACCCATCAATAACTTGTTCATTGGCAAGCACTGTTTGATCAACAGGATCCCAATTGACATAGGATTCTTTTTTATAGGCAATATTATATTTATAAAAATCAAGAAAAATTTGCTGTTGTTTGCCATAATATCCCTCATGACAGGTTGCAATTTCACAAGATGTATCAATCATAAGACCAAGGCGTTGTAATTGGTGACGCATTGTTGCAATATTATTAAATGTCCAGTCTGCTGGGCTAATATTACGTTCTTTGGCAGCATTCTCAGCAGGCAAACCGAACGCATCCCACCCCATAGGGTGGATCACATCGAAACCACAAGATTGCTTGTAACGCGCCAAGACATCGCCCAAAGTATAGTTACGCACATGCCCCATATGGATTTTGCCCGATGGATAAGGAAACATTTCTAGGCAATAAAATTTTTTATTACCTGTTTGTTCGCTTTCTTTATCAGTATGATGATTACTGAAGTTTTGTACTGATTTAAAATGATTCTTTTCAATCGTACGATGATTATAGCGATTCGTCATATTGAGCCTTTAATTCTCTTGCCCTAATCAGAATGTTAGATTTTAATGTATTATTCTCTGATTGTGTTAGATCAGAACCGTCTGGTTTTTTGGTAAATACAGACACATTAACATTGCTACTTAAAACTTTCTTACCTGTCACACGGCATTGAATGGCTTGCAACAAGCCATCATTAGTAAGGACATAATCTGTAATATAAATACCACCTGTCGCATCACTAATTTTAGGCGGCAGCTCTGATAAAACATCAACACAAGCAGACCAAAGAAAATAATTTTTTTCTTGATAGCCCTCTGGTTTATCGTCTTTGCGCCCTAAGCCAAAAAGATCTAATTTTCCTGTTTTCTTTGCCTCAGCTTCGGTAACCATACGGTTTGGATTGAAGGGATCTTTGACATATTTGACTTCTTTACCATCCTCAAAACTAGAAGATAGAAGGCTGCAGGATGATAAGAATATCAAAAAAATAAAAATAATTAAATTACGCACGCTCATTTCCCCAATTTGAACATAATCTGCGGCATATCTCGTCAAGCTGTTCTAAGCTATCATACCGAATAACCATATTACCCTTTTGAGATGATTGTGCATTAATTGACACAGGAACACCCAAAGCGGCTTTTAAATCAGCTTCTAAGGCTAATATATCAGTGTTTTTACCACTATTTAAAGCCTTTGGCAAACGTGAATTAGTTTTTTCTGCCGACTGCGTAATAACTTCTTCAAGTTTACGCACACTCATATTATCTTGGACAGCTTTTTTAGCCCAAGACTCGGCATTTTTTACACCAATTAAAGCCCGTGCATGACCAATACTTAAATCTCCTCTATCTAAATAATGGCGAATATCATCATCCAGATCAAGTAATCTTATCATGTTTGCGATATAACTTCTGCTTTTACCTACTTTTTGTGCAAGCTCATTTTGTGTTAATTCATATTTACGAATGAGATAAAAATAGGCCTTCGCTTCATCAAGGGCTGATAAGTCAGCACGCTGAATATTTTCGATCAGTGAGACTTCTAAAGTACTTGCATTATTATAATTCTTAATAATTGCTGGAATTGTTTTAAGCCCCGCAATTTGTGAAGCACGCCAGCGTCTTTCACCGCCAACAATAATATATTCTCCTGCTTTTTCATTGACAATAATAGGCTGTATTACGCCATATACTTCAATTGATTTAGCAAGCTCTTTTAATAAATCTTCGTTAAAATATTTTCTTGGCTGATGCTCATTCGGATTAACAAGCTCAATAGGTAGGTGATAAATTGTATGCTTATTCGCTTCTTTTTTACGATCATACTCATCTTCATAATCATCACTATAATCTTCTTTATCTTGATCGTTACTTTCATTATGAAAAGCATTATCAGAGGCATCCTCTGGTAACTGACCTATTACATCACTTGGTTTTTGCCTAAGTAAATTAAGCTGCTTTGGTTCTTTCTCAGATACAAATTGACCTTGTGGTTGCTCAGATTTTTGATCTTCATTATCATCATCATAATATAAAGTTGTATCTGTTGTGTCCTTATTATCTATCGTAGGCTCTATAATTTGTTTATCTAATATTTTATCAAGATCTTCTGTTTGAAAATTATCTTTATTTAAAAGTGCTTCTAATTCGTTAAGATCATTATCATTGAATTCTGCTTTGTTATTAATTTTCTTTTGGGGAACAGATTCTAAGCTAGATGGTACAGTTGATGTAACAAGATTAGGGGCTTCATCTTGTAAATCAAAATTTTCTAAATGTGCGGCCGTAACTGTTTCAAAATCATCATCGTCGTCATCATCATTACACCTATCAATATTATTATCAATAGGTGTATTATCAGAAGCATTTTCTTGTGTCATTTTACGCTTTGTTATTCTACTGCGTATTGCCGATGAAGCGGTATGTGTTGCCTCTTCAATGTCTCTATCTAATTCTTGACTTGCTTGTTTTTTAAATTCTTCTTGATGATCAGAAATATCAGATTTTGCTTGCTTTGCAACAGCCGCTTTTGCACGAGCTTCTCCTAATAATTCTGATAAGCCCTTCCCAAGACCCCTACTTTTTTTTTCTTCCATTGGTTATACTTTCTCTAATTGTCGCATTTTAATTTCTTTTGCTAATCTTAAGTAGGCCTGACTTCCCGCGCAATGAACATCGTAAATTAAAGCAGGCTTACCATAAGATGGCGCTTCAGATAAACGTACATTTCTAGGCACAACTGTATTATAAACCATTTCTCCTAAATATTTTCTAACATCATCAGAAACATGATTTGATAACCGGTTACGCTGATCAAACATCGTCAATACAATTCCTTCTATATCCAGTTCAGAATTTAAGTTTGCTTGAATTTTTTCAACAGTATGAAGTAATTGACTAAGGCCTTCAAGTGCAAAAAACTCACACTGTAAAGGAACAAGAACGCCATTAGAAGCACACATTGAATTCACAGTTAAAAACCCCAAAGAAGGAGGGCAATCTATCAAAATATAGTCATAATTTTGTTTTAATAGATTTATTTTTTGCTTCAAAATATACATTTTATCATCAGCATTATAAAGCTCAATATCAACACCCGACAAATCAATATGTCCAACAATTATGTGCAAATTAGGAATAAGTGTTTTTCTTGTAAATTTATTATATTTTTCATTTATGTCTGAAATAATAAAATCATATATATTGTTATCTCGATTATCAGGAGTCACGCCAACTGCAGTTGAGGCATTCCCTTGTGGATCTAAGTCAATTAACAATACACGCTCCCCCATTGCGGCAAGCGCTGTCCCTAAATTGACCGCCGTTGTTGTTTTGCCAACGCCACCTTTTTGATTCACTACAGACCAAATATTTGTTTTTGTTTCACGTGAAACATTCATTACTATCTCCTACTAATAGATAAGAATCATCTTGCAATGCTTTATAGACTTTAATTTTATCTTGTTTATCAATATTATTCAAAAACTTAATTTCATCTAAATAGTTCCTTCCTTTAAATAATACAAATTTCTTAAAATTTAGTTGATATTTTTTTAAATCTTGTAATGACAATAATGCTCGTGATGTTAAGACATCTGATGTTTCACGTGAAACATCAGGATATTTTTCACAAACAGTAATATTTTTTAAATTAAAATGAATTATCATGTTTTTTAAAAAAGACCGTTTTTGATATTTTTTTTCAAATAAAACATAATGTCGCTGCATATTGGAATCGCATATACGACATATCAATCCTGGCAATCCTGCTCCTGAACCAATATCATGAATTAATAAATCTGCATCATTCAGCAATCGCAAAAAATACAAACTATTTAAGATATGACGTTCAAAGAAATTATCTTTATCATGACTGCCAATCAAATCAGTCTTCTTTTCCCATAACATAACTGCGTCTTGATATATTTTAAGTTTCTTATATTGCTCACTTGTAATTTGTAAATCATCCAAATAATATACATCATGTTTCACGTGAAACACCTCATCAAAAGTTATCTGACCTACTCCATACCATAAAAAAAAGAAATAATCATTCACTTGATATAGATGTTTCACGTGAAACACATAAAACAACAAAAAGAAGATGTTTCACGTGAAACACAGAGCAATAAAAAAGGATGTTTCACGTGAAACATCCTTAATGAGCCAAAACTTATAACAGATTATTTTTTAAAATATTTAGCAATCATCATCATCGCCGACGGGGTCATAGATGGTAGTAGTTTAATGTCAGAAAGATTGATTGGATTTTTTTTCTCAACAGCTTCTAATATTTCCTTGGATAATCCTTTAATTGATTTAAAATCAAAATCTTTTGGTATTTTAATCGCTACAAGATCATTCACATCTTGCGCAAAATCAACTAATCTTTGTGTATAATGCTGATATAAACCATCATTAAATAATGTTTCTAATGTTTCACGTGAAACATCTATCTCAGATAGTATCCCCTTGATATGTTCTGCATATATTGGATTACCAAGTAAAGTATAAAAATATGAGATTTTACCATCTGACTGTAAGGGCAAATTATTCTGTTTAGCTAATTCAGTAGTTAACTGTTTAGACTGAGCATAATGCTTAATATAATAATATTCCTTAACTATTTTAGCATTTATTTTTTTAGCATGAGAATAAATTCTATCTGCAATATCACCAAGACGAATATGAGAATTATCAGTTCTTAATAAAGTTCTAAATTCTGACCTAGAGGTGAACATCCGATAAGGTTCAATAATGCCTTTAGTAACAAGATCATCAACCATTACGCCAATATATGATTTTGATCTTGGTAAAACAAGTGTTTCACGTGAAACACTTAATGCTGCATTAATACCTGCCAACAATCCTTGACCGGCTGCTTCTTCATATCCCGTTGTGCCATTTATTTGACCTGCTAAAAATAAGCCCTTTATTTTTCGTGTTTCAAGCGTATGATAAAGCTCTTGGGGATTAATATAATTATATTCAATCGCATAACCATATCGTAATATTGATATATGCTCAAAACCCTTGATTGAGCGTAAATATGCATCTTGAATATTCTCGGGCAAAGAAGTAGAAATACCATTTGGATAGACAGAAACTGAAGTTAAGCTTTCAGGCTCAACGAATATCTGATGCTCTTCTTTATCTGGAAATTTATTGACCTTATCTTCAATAGAAGGGCAGTAACGAGGACCAGAACTCCCTATTTGCCCTGAATATACCGAGGATAAATGTAAGGATCTTTGAATAATTTTATGAGTTTCTTTATTCGTATATGTAATACCACAGGAAACTTGCTGATTAAATAAGCGTGATGTTTCACGTGAAACATATTCAGGGTTAGGATCAGAATATTGTAAAGCCATTGCTTGCCAATCAACTGTACGCCCATCAATTCGAGCAGGCGTTCCAGTTTTCAATCGCCCAATATCAAAATTATACTTCTTAAAAAAATTATTTAATGCATTTGCGGGTTGTGAATTAAATCTACCTGCGGGAATTTTTTTAGCCCCCAAATGAATCGTTCCACTTAAGAATGTGCCTGTGGTAATCACACAAGCATGACAATCAAATGTTTCACGTGAAACACATACAGATTTAATTTGATTATTATCATCAAGAATTAAATCACATACTTCATCATAGATAATAGTAATATTATCTTTTTCTGCTAAAATATTTTTAACTGCCTTTTTATATAATGCCTTATCAATTTGAACACGTGTTGCTTGAACCGCTTTGCCTTTTTTTTTATTCAAAGTACGATAATGAATTGCAGCACGATCAGCGGCTTGTGGCATTAGACCATAAAAGGTATCAATTTCTTTGACGATATGCGTTTTCCCAATACCGCCAATCGCAGGATTGCAGGAAGTTTCTCCGATATCGTTTATATTTTTTGTAATTAAAGCAACTGAAACACCAACATTTGCAGCGGCATAAGCAGCTTCAACTCCTGCGTGACCCGCACCAACAATAATAACGTCAAATTTTTGTTTCACGTGAAACACCTTTATTGAATTAAAATAAACCAAGGAACAGAGATGTTTCACGTGAAACATCTCTGTTCAATAATGAGTATAACAAATTTTTTAATGAAAGAATATATTATTTATCAGTCAGTGTTTCACGTGAAAGACACTATAATGATATTATTTACCAATACAAAATGTTGAAAAAATTGTATCTAATAATTCTTCAGTATCAATTGAACAAGTCATTTTTTCAATTTCATATTGAATGATTTTTAAATCCTCTGAAAATAAAAAAAAGTCATTTGATGATAAGTTTTTAGAGGCTATCTTAAATTGAATAAGAATATTATTGATATGCTGATAATATCGGGCATTTAATAAGGGGGTTTGTTGTGACTGGTCATAGTAATATTTAAAATATTGAGCAATAAAACCAAGCAGCGGGTCGAGTGTTTCACGTGAAACATTAGAGATATAAAAAAAAAGATCAATATTTTTTGTAATATTTTTTTTATATATATCTTTTTTAGTAAAAATATTTATTGTTTTACTTTGGAATTCTTGTAAATCCAAGGTATTATCATCTTTATCTATTGGTTCTTGGAGGTAACAAATTAAATCAGCCTCTGACATTTTCTGATATGCTAAAGCAATGCCTTGTGCTTCAATCGGACACTGTGTTTGCCTTAGCCCTGCTGTATCACAAAAAATCACAGGGTAACCTTGAATATCAAGCGTGAATTCGAGCACATCCCGTGTTGTACCCGCAATATCAGAGACAATAACAGCGTCACGCCCCAAAATATTGTTAATAAAACTTGATTTTCCAACATTGGGTCGTCCAATAATAGCAACTTTCAAGCCTTTTTTTACTTCGCTTGCATTATAACTATTGGTTAAAAAATCACTTAAAGCCTTAATCTGTGCCTGAACAGTGGCTATTAAATAATCTTCAACTGTTTTGGGTACTTCATCATCAGCAAAATCAATTAAGGCATGTGTATAAGCGTTTAATTGAACAACCTGTTGACGCAAATTAATAATAAAATTTGAAAATACTCCAGATAATCCTTCTTGTGCCATACGTCGTTGATAATCTGTTTGTGAAGCAATCAGATCGCTGAGTGCTTCGGCCTTAAAAATATCAATTTTATTGTTTAAAAAGGCACGCTTGGTAAATTCTCCTGCTTCTGCATGACGACACAAGGGAAGCTTTGATAAAATATCATATATTTTTTTAATAACAGCACGAGAACCGTGCAACTGAAGCTCAAGGGCATCTTCACCGGTAAAGCTATGCGGTGCTTGTTTGTAAAAAGCAATACCACTATCTATTTTTTCAGCAGTTTCAGGGTCATAAATATGTGTATAGTAAATTTTATCGCTGTTAAAGTGCAGTTTTTTTGTGAGTATTTGTGCAATTTGATAACTCTGGTCACCAGACAAACGAAACACGCAAATTGCTGAAGCAATATCCGGGGTTGATAGTGCAAAAATTGTATCAGAACTAAGATTCATAAGGATAATATAATAAAAAAGCTATGATACATTATATATCATAGCTTTCTTCAAAATACACTTAATATTTTATACTAAGCAGATAAAGCAGTTTCAGATTTTTCAACCAGTATTTTAAATGCATCCTCATTTGAGACGGCAAGTTCGGCAAGCATTTTACGATCAACATCAATATTGGCTTTTAGGAGACCGTTGATAAATGTTGCGTAGGTCATTGTTTCACTATATTGACGCACAGCAGCATTGATACGTTGAATCCAAAGGCTTCTGAAGTTACGTTTACGATTTTTACGATCACGATACTGATATTGCCAAGATTTTTCAACAGCCGACCTTGCGGTTTTATAACAATTTTTACGACGACCGTAAAAACCCTTGGCTGCTTTAATAACTTTTTTGTGCCTTGCATGAGAGGTCACACCACGTTTTACACGAGTCATACTTTATCCCCTTATGCGTATGGCATCATTTGACGAACGGCTTTCTTGTCTGCTTTAGCAAGCACAACCGATCCCCGATTTTGACGAATTTGTTTTGGTGTTCTTTTAATCATACCATGACGTTTTCCTGCCACGCCACATTTAATGACACCATTTTTATTAACCTTGAAGCGTTTTTTTGCTCCAGATTTGGTTTTAAGTTTATAACCCATGGGTATTTTCCTTTATCATTCAATAAAATTTACACTTCCTGAGGCATACCCTGCCAAGAAAATGAATAATGCTTATCTTTAAATTAAATATGTTAATAAATCAAGAAGACTTTTGATGTTTTTTTAACAAATCTTGTAAGTTTTGCTCACTACGTGCACCAACATGACTAATAATTTCAGATGCAATCAAAGATCCTATATCAGCGGCTTCATTATAGGGTTTATTATAAACAAGGCCATATAAAAATCCAGCCGCAAAAGCATCGCCCGCTCCCGTTGTATCTATTAATTGAACTGGTTTAACAGCCTTATTTTTAATAATTATATCATTTTCAACAATAATAGAGCCATGCTCACCACAAGTAATTGCAAAAATTTTTCCTGTTTTTTGGGCTTTTTCAACAGCCGCTTGTAAATTATCAACTTGAAATAGCGCCATGGCTTCTGCTTCATTGGCAAAAATAATGTCAAATTTATGCTGAATAATATCCAAAAATTCATCCCGAAAACTATTAACGCAAAAAACATCGGATAAAGTCACGGCCGTTTTATTGTCGCATTTATGGGCATAGTCAACGGCTTTTAAAATGGCTTGCTTTGTTTCGTCAATCACCCACATATAACCTTCGACATAGAGTATTTGTGAATTTTTAATCAAAGGCTTATCTAATTTTGCCTCTGGTACAATCCCAGCAACCCCCAAATAAGTACTCATTGTACGCTGTGCATCGGGAGAAACAAGAATATAGCACCGTCCTGTTTCGTTATCGCTTATTTCTTTATGAATAATTGGCTTGAAATCTACGCCAATAGACTGCATATCATGAGCAAAAATTGTCCCTACTTGATCATCGGCAATTGACCCAATAAAACCTGTTTGACAGCCCAATTCCGCAAGTGCCGAAATGGTATTAGCAGCAGATCCACCTGATATTTCTTTCGCTGGACCCATATTTTTATAAAGTGCCTTTGCACGCTCAAGATTAATTAAGCCGAACCCACCTTTTTGTAAGTCCATTCTGTCAATAAATGCATCATCGACAGTACATAAAAAATCAACAAGCGCATTACCGATTGCCGTTACATGGTATTTTGATGTCTTATTCATAATTATTTCCTTTATAATATCTGTACTTTTAACTTAATTTATTTTATTTGAATAGAGGCAAAATGGGTTAATTTTACAAATATTGCATTCTGGTTTACGTGCCTTGCAAATATAGCGTCCATGTAAAATTAAATGATGATGTGCATGCAGTAAATATTCTTCTGGTATGACTGCTAATAAGCCTTTTTCTATAGCTAAAGGCGTTGTACCAACAGCAAGCCCCGTACGATTAGAGACACGAAAAATATGCGTATCCACAGCCATTGTTGGCTGATTATAGAGCTCATTTAAAACCACATTTGCCGTTTTACGCCCAACGCCTGGTAAGGTTTCAAGCAAATCACGCTGATTAGGAACCTTAGAATTAAAACCATCACGCAATTTATACGCAGTTGCTAATAAATTTTTTGCCTTTGTTTTATACAAGCCAATCGATTGAATATGTATTTGAATAACATCAAGTCCCAAAGTAATCATTTTTTCAGGACTATCAGCAGCATGAAACAAAGCCTTTGTGGCAATATTCACTTGTTTATCCGTGGCCTGTGCTGATAATAAAACAGCGGCTACCAAAGTAAAAGGCGTTGTATACTTTAATTCTGTGCGTGGTGTTGGTGCTTCATCACTAAATAATTTAAATATTTTCCTTGCTTGTTCAGTCATTATATGTCCCAGTATCTTGTTCATTCATGATATGCACTCATATTAATCGCATCAAGCATGGCTTGCTTCATAACAGCAGCAATAATTTTAGATTTATAAAAATAATAATGCGGATGCGGCGCAACGCAGTGATTAAGTGCATCTGATAAGCGCCGCTTTGCAACTACAATATTTTTTGCAATTAAACGGTGTACATAATAAATATTATTAATATCAGAACGGGTCTGAAAATTATTTTCTATCCCAATTTCAGTCATTTTTAACGATAAGGTGCGTCTTTTGCGAGCCCGTAACGCTGGATTAGAGCGTGTCATACGCCCCGGCGGATAAAATTGCATCAAATCTACAAGATCTTGATAGGATTCACGCACATTACCCGCACAAATTGTATCACGCCAAAAAATCGCCCGTGGATCCACTTCAATCGTTCCTGTCACAATCCCATCAGATTTGAATTTTACCATACGGATAACATGATCTGATTTTACGGCCATTAATAAAAAAACAAGCCGTTTCTCAAGCCATGTTTTATCAGCATAACCACTATAAGCATGATCAATCGCGCCTGATAATATTAAATTTTGTGCACCTTGTTTAGCTTGTGGATAAAGTGACTTAGGCTCAGGAAATAAAAAATCCGTAAAATGTTTAAGTAAAACATCACTCACTGCTGCAGATAAACCTTCAAGCCATTTTGTGACTAAGTTCAGCCAATCAGAAGCCTTTTCAAGGGCTTCAGTAATAATCATATTTTGTAAATCATATAAATCGGGAATTTTATAGGTTTGAATAAAATTTTGATAATGGGCTTTAACGACATCATTTTGCCTACAATATGCCTTAAGAACACTTATGCCTGATTCTAAAAAAAATAAATGCCGCATTGGCAAATGCCCAAAACCAGCTTCAAAGCCCCAATTTTTGCCATAACGCCCCATCACAAGGTCTTTATAATCTTGGGGAATATCTTTAAGGGTAATCGGTTTTTGATAAACTATTTCTTGAAATGTCAAAATATTCGCCGCTTTTGATAAAATAAGCGATCCTGGTGTCACCATATCAGATCGCCCTGCATCTTCCCATAATACTGCCATTTTATGCAAAGCTGCATCCATTAAATGCTCTTCTGAGGGAGGGTTTTTATCTAATTTTGATAAATATGCCTGTGCTGCTTTTAAATTATTTCGCAACATATCCCGCATGGCCACAATACCGCCCGCTGCAATTTTTGCCTTATATAATGTCTCTTTATGAGGTTGCTTGTGGCTTGGTAGCCTGATCGCTTTATAGGGCGGGGCAATTAAATCGCATAATGCTTCAATCTCACGGGCTTTAAGTATTATAGGATGGCTTTCAATTGCTTTAATAATTTCGCTATCTTGTACGTTAAATCCACTAAGTTCTAGATATGCATATAGCGTTTTAAAATAATCACTATGGGCATTGCCGCCACTCCATGCAGACATACCCACATCCACCGTATCTGCACCCGATAATAATAAATGTGCTAATATATCTGATTTTTCCGTATGAGAATGCACAGCAATCGGAATAGATGCATTTTGTGCACGGATTAAATCAATAATCTGCTTAATTTCCTCAAAATTACACAAGCCAGAATAGTCTTTAATGGCCATTTGATGCGGCTTTAAAGCCAAATAATCGGCAATAATCTTTTGATAATAAGCTTCGGTGCGTAATTTTTTATCTTTATCAGCTTCTGAATTCGCACATATTGCAAGTTCAATACGAATATTTTGCTTAAAATCATGCAAAATATAAACCGAAGTTTTTATATTAACAGCATCATTCATCATATCAAAAATTCGAAAATGCTTAATACCCATAGTGCAAACAGCATCAAGAATCAGCTTTTGATCAGCCTGCGATAATGGTAAATACCCAAAACCCTGCGTCCCTCGATATAAACAAGAATGCGGCGTATGGGTGGCAATTTTTAAAATATTCTCTAAATTCTCAAAACTATCTTCGCCGTTTAACCGCACAGGCTCGCTGACCGATGCACCGCCCCAACTTTCACACACTGCAAGTGCGTTTTTTGGCAGGATTTGCATATAAGCATCAATCTTTGCAACGATATCCAAAATATCACTATGACGTAATCGGTTGCCTTCTGCAGATTGCGTGCCGTCACGAATAATATTCAAAGACAGCCTTGATGTGCAATTTTCAATATATGTGTTAATATTTTGCGTATTATTTTTCATTTTATGCGAAACCAATCATTAAAAAGGTTTGTGTTTGGGTAATTTATGTTAAAAAAACTTAAAACGCAACGCACAATATATATAAAGCTTCTGTTATGAAAAAAGTCACCTACCAAGATATCCTTGATGCCGAAATGCGGATTCGCAGTAAAATAGCGATCTCTTCCTTACGTCATACCGATAAATTATCCCAAAAACTTAATTGTGATCTTTACATTAAATATGAAAATGAAAATATTACAGGGGCATTCAAGGAACGTGGTGCATTAAACAAACTTTTATGCCTAAGTGACGCTGAAAAAAAACAAGGCGTCATTGCCGCATCGGCAGGCAATCATGCACAAGGCGTGGCATATCATGCAGGAAAACTGAATATTCCTGCCATTATTGTGATGCCGCAATCGACACCGATCACCAAAATATCCACCACCAAGGCATATGGCGCTGAAGTTGTACTTGCTGGAGATAATTTTGATGAATGCCTTAAAACTATGCAAGAAATTCAAGATGCTCGCAATTTGGTTTGTATTCACCCCTTCGATAATCCGCATATTATTGCGGGGCAAGGCACGATTGGGCTTGAAATTAACCGTCAAATTGCCGACCTTGAAGCTATTCTTATTCCCATTGGCGGCGGCGGTATGATTTCAGGGATGACCATTGCCCTTAAAGAACATAATCCAAATTTAAAAATTTACGGTGTACAATCAAAGGCATGCCCTGCGTTTTATAATCGCTATTATGGTCTTGAAAATAATTTTATCCCATCGTCAGGCCTTGCAGAAGGCATTGCCGTCAAGCAACCTGGTGACATCCCTTTCGAGATTGTTAAGGACAGGCTTGAGGATATTTTAGTTGTCGATGAAGATTTAATTGAGCAAGCAGTTTCATTGTTGTTAACTGATTGTAAAACTGTTGCCGAGGGGGCAGGGGCGGCAGGACTGGCAGGAATTTTATCGGCACCGCATTTATTTGCGGGTAAAAAGACAGCATTTGTATTATGTGGCGGCAATATTGATACGCGGCTGTTGGCATCGGTGATGACCCGTACATTGTTTCGCCAAGAACGGCTTTTTACGGTTGATATGACCGTGACCGATCGTCCAGGATTTTTGGCGAATGTATCAAAAGTCATTGGCGATGCTGAGGGTAATATTACAGCCGTACGCCATAATCGCTATGATTTAGGACGACCAGCCAAAGATACCTTGCTTACAATCACCATCGAAGCCCGTGACAGCGATCATGCAAAATATATTAAAACTGCTTTGCTGAATGAGGGCTTTAATCTGCTTTAGTATTAGAAATGGTATGATGCTTGATGTTTATTTTTCTTTTTTTTGTTGATTTATGCATAGGAATTAATGGCATCAACAGTTTTTGATACAAAGAAAATAAAAAGATGATACGCTCTTCAGTTGTTACAAAGCCACTGGGTTTATAGGCTTTGTCCACGGCACTGTCCAATTCTTGATGTGCCTTGTGCAGTTCAGGGGGCATTGTATTGACATCATATAGAACCCATTTGACAAAAATGCTTTAATAGTTTTAGATGTCTTTGAGATAATAAAGGTAATAAAAGCAATGGGTTACAGTAGTGATTTAAGTGATAATGATTGGGCAATAATAG
>JBLHTX010000010.1:0-29420 GCA_047627635.1 Alphaproteobacteria bacterium
CGGTAAGGTTACTGGAAAACGCCTTAAACGGACGAATATTATAGCGGGTTTATGTGGCAAAGAGGTCGTTGCACCAATGATATTTCAAGGCTCTTGCAATACGGAATTATTTATGGCGTGGGTACAAGAACAGCTTGTGCCGTCTCTGAAAAAAGGACAAGTGATTGTGATGGATAATGCAAGTTTCCATAAATCACCAAGAATACACACTGCTATTGAGCAAGCAGGATGCAGGCTGATTTATCTGCCGCCTTATTCTCCAGACTTAAACCCCATAGAAATATTCTGGGCGAATATGAAAAAATGGATCAAATATAACATACCCAACATCACAAATACTTGGAACGCAATCGTGCAATTCTTTGATAAATCAATATCAACTTAGTTCACTATAATACGGTGTGCATCTATCCATAATCAAACCAAAATCATATCTTCTGGATCAGCATATTCGTTTAAATCAACTCCTCTTAGAATAACAAGTAAACCATCACCAATTTCGGTTAATCGTGGTCTAGTTTCCTCGGCAATAAGAGCATTAATAATACATGGATCAAGATACGATATCTCCTTGCGAAGCCATGCTTGGGTATGCGAGCTGTTTAAATCAAGATGCACCCATGCAAGCCCTTTATCTTTAATCTCCTCGATAATATGATTTTCATCAAGCGGAGTAATTTTATGACTATTGTGAAATTGATAAGCAAAGCAAATAAAATATGATCCATAATAAATTAAACTTTATGAGCCAATTTAATAACGCCATGACACACAATTTTAATGAGACCTGTCGTTGCTTTATAAAAAGGGGCTTCTTGAGAGTTGTTTTCGATAGCTTCTTGTTTGTGATCAAGCTCATCTTGCTGGAATTGCTTTAAATCTTGTAACAAAGGATCGATATCGGGTTCTTTGGAGAAAAAATCTATTTGCTTGTCATAATGCTGATCGATAACTGTTTCAACTGCTTCGGTGCAGGCCATTGCTGATTTTGGGGATATGAATGCCGTGACTGCACCCATTGCATAGCCACCCAATTTCCATAAAGGCGACAAAGCGGATGGTCTGATACGACGCTGAGGAAGGACAGCATTAAACTTAGCTAAATGCACAATTTCTTGGGCTTGCATATGTTGAAACTGAGAAACAGTTTGTGACTTTTTACGAGAATGTTTCAAAACATCAATTTGCCCTCGGTAAATGTGAACAGCGCCAAATTCACCTGCATGATCGACACGCAACATTTCAGTTTTAAGTGTATGACGTGTGTTCTTGCCAGGCAATAAAGTCAGAATATTATCTTTTATGTGGTGTTTATCTGATTGATTTTGATTGCTCACCATATCCTCCTATAAAATATAAAACGCTAATCCCAAGCACGAGGCAAATAATAAAATTATAATTTGTCAGCGATAAGCCCAGAAATTCCCACGCAATTTCATCGCATTTAATAATTTGCGTATTTAACAAGCGTTCGTGAATTTGTGCAATGGATAAATTTTTCATATCAGCACTGCTGCATCCTTCAAGGCCTGCCCACCATTTTCTTTCAATGCCGCTATGATATGCACTAAGGAGAACATTCGCAAAATATCCGATTGCTTGGGTGATAAATGTCAAGCGCAAAAACCGCAATGGCACAAGCACAGCACCAAACATAACAATATAATGTGGTATGCGTTGCCATAAACACAGTTCACAGGGGCGAATGTCCATAAAAATTTGCAGAAAAAATGCCCCCATTATAAGCCATGTCGATAATGTCACATAAGTAATGGCAATACGTGCAGGATTAATATGGCTGAATGGAAAATACATTACGACACCAATTTATAAAGAATATAGCCACCGATTACGATACAGCAAAATCCGATTGTGACAAGTTTTAAGCGTTTTTCGATGAATTCGTTAATTTCATCACCATATTTATGAATTAAAAACGCCAACAAGTAAAACCGTAAGCCACGCCCAACCACAGCAGACACAATAAATTTCCACAATGCAATTTCAGCAGCACCTGCAAGAATAGTAACAACCTTAATTGGCGGTATATGCGATAAACCCGATGATAATAACAAGCCCCATAAAAGGTAAATATCTTGTTGGATTAATGCCCGATAATGTTGCACTTTTTCAGCTTTACCAAGCATCTCAAGCATTGGCAGGGCAAATGAAGTATAGGCATATTTACCGATAAAATAGCCAAAAATGCCCCCAAGAACCGAAGATACTGTGGCAATCAATGCCAAACGATAAGCCTCGTTACGTCGGGCAAGGGCCATTGGAATAAACATCACATCGGCAGGAATTGGGAAAAACGAGCTTTCGATAAATGAAATGACAGCAAGCCATATTTTAGCGGCTGGTTTTGCGGCAAGGGCCTTAACTTTAAGGTATGTCTTTTTAAACATAAGAGGGTTATCGCTTTAATTTATTCAAAAAATTTTATAAAAAAACTTTACACTATAAACAAAAACAGATAAACAAAATTAGAAACTTTTTTTAAATTTTCTTCTTCTTTAAAGATGCCCTGGTGGTGGAATTGGTAGACGCGCTAGACTCAAAATCTTGTGAGTTCACGCTCGTGTCGGTTCGAGTCCGACCCAGGGCACCACTTATAAGCATATAATATAAACTATTTCCCTAGCCCTATTTAGTTTTAAAACATATAATTTGATTTATTGTTTTTTATATATGCATTATTTTTTAACTTGCATTGTCAATGTGGCAATAGTAGCTTAGATAATATAAAAAATAAGTTGATTGCCCAAGTAAGGTTCTTTTACATGACAACAGAAAATAAAAGTAAGAAAAAAGTTGCTACCAAAGTTATTGTTGGTGTATTTTTAACCCTTGCAGCAGCCGGATTTGTCTTTTCAGATATGCAACAATTTGTTGGCTCGAATAACGACCAAGTTGTGCGCACTGTTGGGGATCACGATATTTTGCTCTCTGATATACGACAAGAACGCAATGCGATTGCACAGCGCCTTGGCTCAATCCCTCAAAGTCCCCTTATTCAGCAACGCTTAGTCACCCAAGCACTTGAAAATATTACCCTTAGGAATGCAATTATTACTTATGCAAAATCGCTTGGCATTGCGGCTTCTAATGCTGAAATTGCTAAAATTATTACATCTATTGACGCATTCAAAGACCTTAATGGTACATTTGATAAATTAGCCTTTAAAAAAATATTACGCAATCAACGTGTTTCAATCAAAGAATTTAAAGGAAACATTGCCAATAATGTTATTCAAGGCAATTTTACTAATCCAATCGAAGCAGATTTTCCGATTTCAGATATTGCAGTTACAGTTTTTAATCAATTTGCAACAACGATCATTGATTTTGATGCTTATACGCTTAATCTTGAAACATTGCCTGATACTGTAAATACAATTACCAAGCCAACCGATGAACAGCTTCAAGCATTATATAAAGAACAATCAGAAACGCTAAAAAGACCTTTATTGAAAAATATCGACTATGTTGTTTTTGATAAAGATCATTTAAAAGATAAAATTATTATTTCTGATAATGTAGTACAAGAATTTTACGATACCAATAAAAAAACTTTATTTTTTATGCCTGAAACACGTAAAATTATTCAAGTTGTTTTTGACAGCAAAGAAGAAGCAGACGATGCCTTAAAACAGCTTAATGAGGGCGTTAGTTTTCAATCTGCTGCCGAGGAACTTGGTTTTGACATTGAAGATATCGACCTTGGGTATTTAGTCGCTAACGACCTTGAAGAAAATGTACGCAGCACTGTCTTTGATATGGATTTAGGGGAAACAAGCAAGCCCCTGAAAACTGATTTTGGGTTTACCATTTATTTTGTAGAGGCCATTAAGCCCGAAGAAGCAAGAAGCTTTGAACAGGTTAAATTAGAAATTAAAGACACATTATTAAACAAAAAATTGAACAATTACCTTTCTGATATTATGGTAAAAATTGACGATGACCTTGCAGGCGGTGCAGACTTTACAGAGATTACCCAAAAATATGGTTCATGGATTACTGCGCAGGAAAATATTACGAATCAGGGTGAAATTTTTGCCTCCGATGATAATGTTATGCCAATTATGACGCAACTTAATCCGCTTATTCCGATTGATTATATTAACGATTATAGTGTTGGTGATGACATTCCAATTATTGAACTTAATAATAATGCATTTGCCCTATTAAAGGTTAAGAAATCAACGCCTCAGCGTCCTTTGACATTTGAAGAGGCCGAGACATTCCTATCGGCAAATAATATGACAACACAGGCAACTGCGTTACTTACAAAGATTGCAGATGAAATAAAGGAATCGGATTTTAATGCAGAAATTATGCAAAAATATCAGGTAAAACCCAAAGCTTATAGCATCAAAAGAAGTGATAATATCCCTGAAGCACTTTATCGGGCTAATTTTCAAGAGCTTGTTTTTGCGACAGAACCAAATCAAAACTTTACATCTATTGATGAAAAAGAAGCTATTTTATTAAACATCAAAGCAATATCAATGCCTAAGGCAATCTTGAGGTCAGAAAACGAAAATGCTGATGATGATGACAGTAAAAATGATGCTGAGGATTTTACCGAAAAATTACAAACAAGTTATAATGCACAAATTCAAAATCGGGCCATCGAAATGGTTCGGGATGCCGTGACGATTGAAAATAATAATAAGGCATTTGAAACACTTTTGACCCGTGAAGCTAATTTATAATTTTATGAAACATCAATTATTTTTTCGGCAATATAATGCCGATAACTTAACCCCTATTGTTGCTTATCACACAATACAGACAGCGTTTAAGAAGTCAATTTTATGCGAATCAGTTGAAAAAGCGGCAGGTCGTGGACGCTATTCAATTATTGCCTGCAATCCCGATGCAATTTGGGAATATGATAACTTAAATCATGCGAAAATCACCTATTATGACGAAGCATTTGAACAAATTAATCAAGAAACATCAAACGATCCACTGGCATTGTTAAAAAAATTATACAATCAAACCCAATGCCCAATTGATGATGCATTGCCATCTGCTGCGGCAGGTTTGTTTGGCTATTTTTCCTATGATGCAATACGGCTTGTTGAAAATATTCCGCAGCCCTTGACTGATCCGTTAAATATTCCCGATGGATATTTATTTCGTCCCCGTATCGTGATTATTTTTGATAGCGTTTACGATAATTTATTTGTTGTCACGAATAATTTTGATGGTCAAAATGATGCAAAACTGATTGGTGATCGATTTGATTATATTGAAAAGTTACTCTCGAATCCTCGATCATTACCTTTAAAGCAATCAAGCATAGCGCCATCAATCACAAGGTCTGAAACAGTTAAAGCCCATCAATCAAAACAATCTTTTATTGACGGTGTGAATAAGGCAAAAGAATATATTGCGGCAGGGGATGCTTTTCAAATTGTGCCGTCACAAAGATTTTCAATGCCGTTTCAGCATGATTACTTTAATTTTTATCGTGCATTGCGACGTGTTAATCCGTCACCTTATATGTTTTATTTTAATCATGGCGATTTTGTCCTTGCGGGGGCTAGTCCTGAGATTTTAGTGCGTAACGATAATGGTACAGTTGTTATTCGTCCGATTGCTGGTACACGCCCTCGGGGTCACACCAAAGAAGAAGATTTGCGGCTTGAGCAAGAATTATTACATGATGAAAAAGAAGTTGCTGAGCATTTAATGCTGTTAGATTTAGGGCGTAACGATGTTGGACGGATTAGCGAAATTGGCAGTGTGTGCGTTACCGATGAATATATGATAGAGCGTTATTCCCATGTCATGCATATTGTATCGAATGTAACGGGCAAGTTAAAAAAGGGATATAGCTTTATTGATGCTTTTTTCTCGGCACTGCCTGCAGGCACTGTATCGGGTGCACCCAAAATTCGTGCAATGGAAATTATTAACGAGCTTGAAGCTGAAAAACGCAGCTTTTATGCTGGCGGTATCGGCTATTTTTCATCCAATGGCAATGGCGATTTCTCAATTATGCTACGAACAGCACTCTTAAAAGATCAAACATTATATTTTCAAGCAGGTGCAGGCGTGGTCAGCGACTCTGATCCAGAAAGTGAATATGTTGAAACTTTAAATAAAGCCAAGGCAATTATTAAAGCAGCAGAAATTTGTACTATAGTTAATTAAGCTTCTCTAAACTTAATCAACTATGCCTAATATTTTTTAATTCTCATAATGCTTAATATCGTTATTTATATCAATTTCAATCGTATAATTATCAGACTTATGACTATCTACATAGCCTATCAGTATTTCCGATTCTTGGTGTATTTGTGAGGTTAAAGAATATTCAATAGGAGCACCACTCCGCAAGAGGAATCTATATATATTTTTAGAATGTGGTGCTATGTTCGTAATATGATGCTGTTTATGGACGCCCATTTCAGTTAGTGTAATTTTATCAATTAAGGCATTAGAATTATTAACAATATGAATATAGTCAGTCTCCATTATATCAAGGCTAAAATATGCCATACAAATAGAAACATAAAAACCAATAATGGATAATGCAAGCATTATATCTGTATTTCTCATTACTCGTAGAACTTTTTAATATTTTTAAATTCCAAACGAAATTTGTTTCAAAACCCTTAAAAATACTTTAATGTTCAATTGTTTTTATAATATTAAAAAAGGTTTAATATGAGCAAACGTGATGATTTAATTGCTGTCTACAAGCAAGATTTAACCGAAAAATGTAAAGTATCTGTCGATGATGCATTATTAAAGGCTGTTACCATTGGATGTGGCCCATCAATTTATAATGCTGATTCGGCCACTGTTGCAGGAAGTTCAGATGCTGAGCTTGAAACTGTAAAAAATAATTTTTTAATTAAAAAACTTGGTCTTGCTGATTCGCCTGACTTGATGACACAAATTAATAAAGTCATTGAGCAATATGGTCGCTCGAACCCAAAGAAATATCGTGCTGTTGTCTATTATCTTCTAGCGGTTGCCTTTAATAAACAATCTGTATATTCTAAATAATATCAAGCTTTATTGGCACGTTAATTGCTTTATATAATTTAATAAGATTATATAAAGTGTTTTTGTGGTGTATATGGTATCTGTTCTGTTAAATAAAATTCGAAGTCGTTTTCAAAATCATTGGTCAATTATACAAAAAATATGTATTTTGACATGTGTTATAGTGTTAAGCGCCTGTGACGAGGCAATCTTATATAAAAATGTTGAGGAAAACGACGCTAACTTAATGACCTCAGTGTTAATTCGTGAAGGCATGGATGCCACACGGATGGCAAACAAAGATGGCACTTATAATATTGTCATTCAAGATGGCAGTTATTTCCCAGAAGCAATTGATGCTTTATCTTTACGCGGCTTTCCACGGATGAAATTTGAAAACCTATGCACCATCTTTAAAGGGGATGGCATGGTGTCAACGCCCGTAGAGCAAAAAGCCCGCTATACCTGTGCAAAAGCCCAAGAGCTTTCAGGATCGCTGACAGAGCTTGACGGGATTTCAATGGCACGTGTGCATTTAGTGCTTTCTGAAACTGATCCTATTAGTCGTAAAGTGAAATCTGCATCTGCGTCAGTCATGATTAAATATAAAACAGGCATGGATATTGACACATTAATTCCGAAGGTAAAGCAATTAATTTCTTATGCCGTTGAAGAGCTTCCTTATCAAAATGTATCTGTGATGCTGTCCGAAGAGGTTGGCCGCAAAGAAGCAATGATTGCTCAAGCCTTTCAGCGTCCCAATGCTGAGCAATCACAACCAGAGGAAACACCAAATTTATTCCCGAATGATAATAATAGCAAAAGCCATAACATGATTATTTTATATATCATTATGGCCATCATGACCATTGGTATGATTATTATTATCTTCTTTATGCTTCGGATTAAAAATCAGCAATATGAGCATAATAACTTGCCTGCTGAATTTTAAAACTCAATTTTAAAGCACTTTTGAAACACCCCACAACCTATGGCATTCATGAATTTATGAATGCCTTTTTTAATTTTATAATAAATTTAATGATTTTTAACCTTGGCTTGGTTATAGTCACTAAAAAAAGAGGGTAATATGTTTAATTTCATTGATAAAAGCGAAACAACAGTTGAGGGCTTAACCGATACCGTCATTTATGTAACAGGCACAAATCTACAATCGCTTGAAAAACATACGGCACTGATTAATGCCATTCAAGCCGCTGACTTTGAGTGTGAAGCTGAAAAAACCTGCACAATTTATGCGCCATATAGACTTAAAGCCAAAAAATTTATCATTGCAGCCCTTGGCGATGGTACTGATCGGCAAAAGAACGAAAATACAGGCGGCCTCGTCTTCGCTGATTTATTGCGTGGGCATAAAAACCCAGTCTCACTGGTAATTGATGATACAATATCTCAAGAAGCCATGCGTGATTTTTTAATGGGGTCACATTTAAAATGCTATCATTTTGACCATTATCGAACAACGCAAACAGAATCACAAATCGTAACCTTGGGTGATGTCACAGTTTATTGCCAAAATTCTGAGCAATTATCACAGCAATATGTTGAAATTTTACCAATCATCGAGGGTGTCTTTATGGCTCGCGATTTAGTAAGCGAGCCTGCCAATTTATTAAACCCTGAAACTTATGCACAGCGTTGTCAGGATCTTGAAAAAATTGGGCTTGAAGTTTCTGTACTTGGTGAGCAAGAAATGGCCGATTTAGGCATGTATAGCTTGCTGGGAGTCGGTCAAGGCAGTCCGATTGAAAGCAAGCTTGTTGTTATGAAGTGGCAAGGCAAAAAAGAAGATTCTGAATTTCCAGTTTCCCTTGTCGGCAAAGGCGTATGCTTTGATGCAGGTGGTATTTCTCTAAAGCCAGCCAATGGCATGTGGGATATGATTTTTGATATGGGCGGTTCGGCTGCCGTTGTTGGAACCATGGTTACACTTGCTAATCGTCAAGCAAAGGTGAATGTTGTTGGGATTATTGGTCTTGTCGAAAATATGCCAGATGGCAATGCACAGCGCCCCGGTGATGTCGTTAAAACAGCCAGCGGAAAAACAGTTGAGGTTTTAAATACCGATGCCGAAGGACGCTTGGTGCTTGCGGATGCTTTATGGTATAGCCAAAAATTCTTTAAACCTGAAATCATCATTAACCTTGCGACATTAACGGGTGCTGTTATTGCGGCACTTGGTTACGATTATGCAGGCTTATTTGGGAATAATAAAGACTTGCAAAATGCACTTGAAAAAGCCGCATCAATCACTGGTG
The DNA here is from genome assembly GCA_047627635.1 of Alphaproteobacteria bacterium. Taxonomy (GTDB): domain Bacteria; phylum Pseudomonadota; class Alphaproteobacteria; order JBCCNR01; family JBCCNR01; genus JBCCNR01. Next base: position 9,288 of record JBLHTX010000010.1, read on the forward strand.
ATAAAGTTTGGACAATGCCGCTTAATGACACAATGAAAATGCGTTTAAAGTCTCGGGTTGCCGATCTTGCTAATATTGCGGCTACGCCAGAGGCAGGCTCGAGCATTGCAGCAGCATTTTTACAAGAATTTATTAATAAAGAAACCAAATGGGCGCATATCGATATGGCAGGGACTGTATGGAACAAGGAGCATAAAAGCACTTGCCCCAAAGGGGGAACGGGCTGGGGTGTTCGACTTTTAAATGAATATGTTAAAACTTTTGAGCATTAATTAATAAAATAATCGACTTAATCCACTATATACACTCTGCCATGCTTAACGATTAAACATGGCAGAGCAACCATAATTTTAAAAATTTCCTTTCTTTTAATGATAATGACTTGCATTAACTATAAATTTATGGTTTTATTTTATAACCTTAATCAATAACAGGAAATAAAATGGTTTTATCGTTCCAATATTGTCAAATGTGCTTACAGCATTATTATATGAATCCAATTTATCGCACGACACATGAAATTCATTTCTTTGTTCCCACACAAGATGCAGCAAAAAAAAATTATATTGCATTGATAAAAATGAATTTGAGTATTCTACAAAAACTACATAATCAAAATCAAAAGCACAAACAGCATACCTTGATTGATTTATCGCAAATTGCGACAATTTTACATACAGAAAAAGGGACAATGAATAACCCTATTCGCTTAGAGACAATTCATAGATATTATAAAAACTACGACCGATTAACCCCAACCCAACAGGAGATGGTTGCATGAATAATTATTGCACAACAAATCAGGTTCCAGCACCGCAATGCTTGCTTTGTCGTAATTACGGCGATGACACATGCCCAATATTTGCTGAAAATCAATCGAGTATTCGGTGGGGCAACACAACGAAGACCCAGATAGTGCATACTGACACTAGATAATTAATTATAGTAATAACTTACCATTGATCGACACAAAAAGTCAAGGGATCGACAAAGCCCCTGATACACAACAATATTAAAATAAAATATTTTTATATTTAAAATATGTATTTTTTATGTTATATTTATTAATATAACATAAGGAATATAATATGAGATTTGACAATAGAGCAAAGAAAGCCTTTTTAAAAAAAATCGCAGAGAACAAGCCAGATCTGAAAGACCTTATCAAAACAGATCGGAGCACACCATTACCGACAAAAACGCAATCATCAGCAGTGCAATCAAATGCCTCCAGAGCGCAAGGCGAAAACAATGAAGCCAATACCTTGTCTTTTGAATCCCAATCCTTAAAGGCAATCGAATGGTCAATTCGTCAATATGCTGCGAATGGCAATACACAGGAAATTCAACAAACATTAAAGCAGCTTCCAGAAAAAAACCAAAGAATATGTATTAATTCCAAAGATTTAAACGGTGATACTGCTCTTATATTAGCTGTTGATAACGGTCATATACAGGTTATAGAAGCTTTATTAACACACAAAAATATCAACATTAATGCCCAAAATTCAGATAGTGATACTGCTCTTATGTTAGCTGCTTATAAAGGTAATAAAGAGATTGTTGAAGCTTTATTGAAATACGAAGATATAGGTGTTCATCTAAAAGATGAAAGTGGTCAAAATGCCCTTATGATTGCTTTAAATGAGGATAGGATACCGATCGTTATGGCTTTATTAGAGCACAAAGATATAGACATTAATGCAACAGATGGCCATGAATACAGGAATACTGTCCTTATGATGATGGCTGATCAAGGGCATGTAGACATTGTCGAAGCTTTATTACAAGACCCAGAAATCGATATTAATATCCAAAATTATTTTAATGATACTGCACTTATAATAGCTGCTGATAAAGGGCATGTAGACATTGTCGAAGCTTTATTACAAGACCCAGAAATCGATATTAATATCAAAAATAACCATGGTGATACTGCCCTGATAATAGCTAATCATCACAATAATACAGAAATTGTTACTCTCTTGGGGGCGGCAGAAAAAGAAGAAAAAGCAGAAAAAGCAGCAGCAGAACTGATAGAGGCAGAAGAAAAGCAACAACAAAGCAGCAAGCCAACAAAAAATCAAAATATAAAAAAAAGAAGAAAAAAAGCAAAAGCAGTCATAACAATACAATCTGTGTATCGAAAACATCAAGCACACACTAAATTTAATAAATTAAAACAAGCAGTAACAACGCTTCAAGCACATCACCGAGGAAACGATATCAGAAAAAATACAAATATCCCTTTTAAGCAAGCAATGTCAATGCAAGCTCAAATTACTGAACTCACAAACCAGCTTGCCGAAGCAAATAAGAAACCTGACCGTAAAGAAGCATCTACACAAACAAATGAAATATCTCAAAATAGTGTGAAAAAAGATATTAAAGAGGAATATAGGACCATTCAATCTGCTATGGAGCAGAGAATGAGTACCAATGCACAGATAAAAGAATTAACGGCAGAAAATGATTTTCTTTCACATGAAGTTGCTCAAAAACGCGAACAACAAGCACAAGCAGTTAATACACTTCTAACAAGCTTTGAAAATAATGATCGTTTAATGAATACATTAAGAGAGTTAAATAAACAACAAACAAACCCTGATTTATTTGTTTCTCCAGATGACAAACAATGGCTTAGTCACTTCCTCCCTAAATATGAAGATGCACAAGCGGATTTTGCAAAATCAGCGTTAGCAATTATATGTGAAAAACATAACTTATCTGAGCTTAATATTGACACTCATAAAGTCGCATCATAAATATATCAAGCACTTAATCTTGAAAAATTTGTGTGCCTGTAAATAAGTTTTTTAAAACATCTGATAAAGTATGATTATCGGGTGTTTTTGCATCAAAGCCAAACCTTGCGGCATCAAGGCGTAATTGCTGAATTTGCGATGCATCCCAGTTTTTAATAATATCAGTGCAAACCGATAATATTTCGGGATTATAAATTAAATGCGACCAGAAATCGGTAATCATGACCGATTTTTCAAGCGGATTTGCATCAGCGCCCCGCATTTCAATAAAGTTTTTTAAGCGAACTTCGGGGAAAATGGTCGATAAATGATCTTCCCAATCTGACAATGTTGGGTAAATATTGGGCAAGGCTGGTAATTTTCCCTGCATAAAATCAGCAAATGATTGCCCTGCACAATCAATATAGCGTCCATCACGCTTCACAAAATACATTGGCACCGCTAGGGCATACTCCATATAGACCTCAAAGCCTGCATTGGCATTAAACATAAAGGGCAAGATCCCAGTACGATCCTTGTCGGTGTTTGTCCAAATATGGGAACGATACGATTTAAAGCCTGTATCTTGCCCCTCTTTGATTGAGGAATTGGCAAAATAAGCCGTTGCCAATGGTTGCAGTGCCAAGGCAACCCGCACTTTTTTCACCATATCGGCTTCAGAAATATAATCCATGTTTAACTGTACGGTACAAGTGCGAAACATCATATCAAGACCCATTGTGCCGACTTGGGGCATATAGTTTTTCATAATGTTATAACGCTGTTTCGGCATTGTGTAAAAATCGTCACGTGTCCATTCGGGCGTAAACCCAATAGCCTTAAAACCAATACCAAGGGCATCGCCTGCCTTGTAAAGTTCATAGCAAAATTCATAGGCTTCTTGCTTGACGCTGCTGACAGTTGAGTGTACTGCTCCCGAAAGTTCGATTTGTCCGCCAGGTTCAAGTGATAAATTTTGCATTTCCCCTGTTGATAATTCACGCTTGAGGGCAATAATAATATCGTTCTCACGATAAGCCTGCCATCCATAATCATCGATCATTTTATGCAACAAAGCACTAACGGAAATATCACCATCATAGGGCAAAGGTTTTCCTGTGGCTTTGTTAAAAGAAAATTGTTCAAGCTCGAGGCCCATTTTACAGGCATCAGGCTTTTTAATGCCATCATAAAAATAAGACAGTAAATCTTGATGTGTTAGCATTATTCCTCGTACTCTGATTTCAAAATTCTTTACTATGAATATAAGTAATTAGGGAATAACAAAAGATTTTTTTTACATTTTCCCATAATTATTTTATAAATCGCTATAATTATTTTATAAATTATCGTAAAACCTGAAAAGATGCCCTTATGACACGCTCTATTTTATTTATTATTGATTCCCTTGATACCTTAAATGCCGCAAAAGATAGCTCGCTTTTAATGATGCACGCATTTCAGAAAAAAGGCGATCTGGTTTTTACCTGCACCCTCGAGCAGCTTGCATTCAGCGTCAAACAGGGTGCTTATGCTGATGTGCAATCTTTGAAACTGTATGATAATTACCATGCACGTCCCAATATTCATGATTTTATTGCTGAGATTAATCCTGAAATCACGCAGCCACTGAATAATTTTGCCATGATTTTCATGCGTAAAGACCCTCCCGTAAACGAGGCTTATTTAAATGCCCTTAAAATTTTAAACCTTGTCGATAAAAACAAAGTTGATTTAGTCAATCCTGCAGATCACCTACAAACTTTAAATGAAAAATTATTTGCCTTTGAATTCCCTGATTTAATCCCCGATGCTTGCTATACAATCAATCAATCGCAGGCATTGGCGTTCGCCCAAAACCATACCAAAGTCATTTTAAAGCCAATTGATGGCATGGGTGGCAAAGGGATTTTTATCTCAGATGCACATGATCCAAATTTTGCGGTTATCTTTGAAACCCTTTCCCAAAATTTTACGCAATCTGTGTTAATCCAAGAATTTATCCCTGCCATTACCGAGGGCGATAAACGCATTTTAATTGTTAATGGTCATATTTTCGATCATGCCTTGGCGAGAATTCCAAAAACTGGGCAAATAAGGGGCAACCTTGCAGCAGGTGGACATTACAAAGCCCTGCCCTTGTCTGATAGCGATTATAAAATTGCCAATATTGTGGCACAACGCCTGAAGGCTGATCATATTCGTATTTGCGGCATCGATGTCATTGGCGATAAATTAACCGAGATCAACATTACATCGCCCACTTGCTTCAGACAGCTTTACACTTTGACAGGGCGTAATCCGTTTGACTTATTTTTTCAAAAAACATAATTATAAAATATAACTATACATAACAGGGCAAGATTGATAAATGCAAACCGATATACCAAATTTTTATAATATCCCAGCAGGCATTGCATTTTCACACTGCCTGGCCCAAGGCATTATGCAGCAATATGGCGATCAGCCTGAATTATTCGCTAAAATGACAATTTTTGTGCCATCCAAGCCAAGCATTAAAACATTACGGGATGCATTTTTAAAAGTTAATCATGGTAAAGTTTTATTACTGCCCAAAATACGCGCTTTGGGTGAGATGCTTGAAGATGAAATGGTGCTTTTATCAAATTTAGAATTATCACAACAAAAACCAATCAATAATAATGTGCGGCACCTTGCATTGACACGCCTTATTATTGATACATTTAAGAATTTAAAAAAGCCTGAGATTCCCTATCAGGAGGCAGTTTCATTGGCATCATCATTGCTTGAGCTGATTGATTCTCTTAACAGTGAGCGTGTATCCAGCAAAGCATTACATAAAATTGATGTTGCTGATTATGACGAAAATTGGCAAAAGAACCTTGAAATTGCGCATATTGTTACCGATTTATGGCCCGATTATCTAGCAAAACATATCTATAGCGATCCCATTGTTTATCGTAATATCATGCTTAACTATTTAACCGAATTTTGGACGCATAACCCCACAAATAATCCTGTTATTGTTGCAGGATCAACGGGATTATTGCCTGCATCGGCTGATTTTATTAAATTAATTGCCCATGCCCCCAATGGGTGTGTTGTCTTGGCGGGGCTTGATACTACATTAACGCAGGCCGACATTGCGGACTTACGCCCCGACCATCCGCAACATGATCTTTATAAACTAATCCATTCTGCTGGAGGTACGGCTGATAAGGTACAAAATTGGCACAGCACGCAACAATTTTTAACTGACGCACACATACAAAGACAAAAATTATGCCACGAAATTATGCGGCCCTCAGGGACAGCAGAAGCATGGTTTAATATTAATGACCGCTTATCATCAAGCGACATTAAAGTTGCCACAGATCAGATTAAAATTATTCAAGCCGATAATGACCGCAAAGAAGCCAGTGCCATTGCCCTTATTATACGTGAAGCCATGGAAACACCCCATAAAACGGTGGCACTGATTACCCCAAGCCGTATTTTGGTGCAACGGGTTAAAGCCATGTTATCACGCTGGAAAATTATCCCCCACGATATGGCAGGTACTTTATTATCTGATCTCCCGCAAGGAGTTTATTGCAACCTGATATGTGACGTGCTGAAAAATAACTTTGCCCCAATTCCTTTATTGGCCCTGTTAAAGCATTCATTCACCAATGGAGGACGTGGTAAGGGGCAGTTTAAAGCACAAATTTATCGGTTTGAAAAACAAATCTTACGCGGCGTTGTCCCTCAAAAAGGGCTGATAAGTTATCGTAATCGTCTTGTGCAAAAACGCACCAATTATGAGGCCTATCCAGATCATGACGCAACGCAGCTTGATTATTATCGCCAAAGTATCACGCTGATTGATTATTTGGAGCGTATTTTTACGCCACTTACATCGCTGGATGACACCACCAATATGGCAGATTTTATCAGTGCCTTTACCGATTTAATTGCTGAATTAACGCCCACTGATACGCATAATTGTGAAGCTGTATTTTGGGGCAATGATGCAGGACGCAGTACCGAAAATTTATTGGGTTCTTTGGTGCATAATTCTGGTTTACTGGGTGAAATGCCCAAGCAGGCCATTTATCGCCACCTTAAAAGTTTTTTATCGACAGTAAATGTGCGACAAAATTTTGGCTATAATCCCCAAATCATGATTTGGGGTACATCAGATGCACGGCTTAAACAAGCCGATATTGTGATTATGTCTGGTTTAACCGAGGGCAGTTGGCCGATTGCACCCAATACAGGAATTTGGCTGTCACGCCCCATGCGGCAACAGCTTAATTTGCCTTCACCCGAACATCGTATTGGTATCGCGGCGCATGATTTTGTACAGGCTTTTTGCAGTGCAACAGTTTTTTTAACCCACAGCACCGAATCAAACGGATCGCCCAATATTCCCTCACGCTGGTTAATTCGGCTTAAAAATATCCTTAAAGGCCTATCCGAATCGGGTGACATTTTAAAAAACATTCACAATACATCTTATTTATCGTGGGTTGACAGGCTTGACGCAACGCATTTTTTGCCGCAACCAGCAACGCGCCCTGCCCCTATGCCGCCACTTAAGGCACGTCCAAAAATGCTAAGTGTAACAGAGGCCGAAAAATGGTTGCGTGATCCCTATGCCATTTATGGAAAATATATTTTAAACCTTCGAAAATTGCGAGATATTGACCAAGAACTTGATCCATCTGAAAAAGGCACCATTATTCACCAATTATTCTATGATTTTGTTGCACAGACTAAACAGGGATTTGATGGAAAACCGCATGAGATTATGGATCATTTACTTGATAATTTAACGCAAACCCTTAAAGATCGACCCATTTTATATACATTTTGGGGACAAAGACTGCGTTTTATTGGCAAACATTTTGTTGATTTTGAAATTGAACGCCGCAAACACCTAAAGCCCGTTATTCTTGAAGATAAAGGAGAAATTTCATTCGCCACATCGCAGGGCAATTTTACCCTCAAAGCACGCTGTGACCGTATTGACGTGACCGACCAAAACGAAGCCATTATTGTCGATTATAAAAGCTCAGCTGGATCGGCACATAGCTACGAGCAAATGAAAAATGGGCTCGCCCCACAATTGCCCTTACAGGCAATGATGATACAACAAGGCGGATTTGGCAAAGCATACGCCCTTGCAGGTGCAAATTATATTATTGTACATGACACCAAAATCCCACCCTTTGAAGTGCGGGATATGAAGCCTAAAAGCAACAAAAAATCAAATGAAGTTGAGCCCAATTTCAGCGAGCTTGTTGGTCATATTTTTAATGATTTTAAACTTTGGGTTGAAAAATATAATGATATTAATACCGCTTATACATCACGCAGATTGCCGCAATATCTAAAATATGACGGTGACTATGACCTTTTAGCCCGAGTCAAAGAATGGAATCTGAGCGATAATAGCGATCATGAAGACAGTGATGAATAAATATATCATTAATATATTGTATATGTTAAAATAAAAAATATAATATATTAATATGGAATAAAAATGCACGTTACTTCAAAACAATTACCACCTCAAGGCAGAAAATTACCTCAAGAGAAAAATGTACCATTAAGAAAATCATCTTCTGACACACAAGAGAGCATTAAATTACACCCTACTTTGGAAGGTAAAGGCTTTGCACGCTTCCAAAATTGTGCAACTTTCTACCTTGAAAGACTCGAAAAACATAGAACCTGTATATCAACAGAAGGTACAAATTCTATGGAGTGCGTAGATACTTTACAAGAGGGTATATGTAGCACTAACATACCCAATTTAGATCCTAGAAAACTTACGAAAGAAGCATTATATGAGTGCCTCTTATCAAATTATGGCGATATCTCTGTTCCCGTTTTAAAGGATGTCAAATCAAAGCTTATTGAAAACTTTAATGATCAATCAAATAATCTATATCAAGAATCTCCTGCCTTTTATGAAAGATTACTATGGGCATTTGATTTTAAAATAGCCAAAGAGAATAAAAAAACCACACCAAATATTGAAGTACTTTATGATGATACTATCAAGATTCATTGTGATAGTATCCTTAACCCTGAACAAGCACGCAATACTGATTAATAAAAGGGCTATTAAACCTTCATTGCACCACTTGATACGACTGGATTATTGATTTCAGGACGATCATTAGCCGACAGATCAACTTTAACCTTTGGCTTAGGGGCTTGAAACCTTAAATGGAAATGACGTGCAGGATTAGAGAGCGGATTTTTAGCTTCCCAACCATTTGCTTTATCAATACCATATTGCACACAGCCCATTACAAAATGCGAGACGGGCTCGACAATAAAGGGATGTGCAAGAACCAAAGTACCAATCGATAAATGCTCGCTCAATGCATCGGGAAGTTTATTGTGTAATGCAGGGAAATATTCGGTAATGGGCGTAAATAATGTTTCAAGTATTTTGGGGACATTGCCACTAGAAGAATGATCTGACATATAAAAACCTTTAAAAAAATAAAATTATAATTGATGGAATTGATGAAGAATACTAAATTTTCATGCCACTGCTTGATGCAACTGGATTATCGATCGCAGGACGCTCATTGGCGGATAAATCAATCTTAACTTTTGGAGATTCTACATTAATGCTTGGCATTTCTTGCGGGCTGGCATCATATTTTTTTGTTAAAATATCAGCATCTTCAGGTCTAATCGGTTCCTTCGGAGAAAAATGCTTTTGTGTAATATCAATCTGTGCATCGGGCTTATCAACGTGAAATTTAAGACCAATAATATCTTCAAAACGCTCAAGCAATGAATGACCTTCAGAGGGTAATCCAAGGGCAACATTAATACCCGCCTGCATAATTTGGGTCATGCCTTCCATTGCAGGCTCAATCACAAAGCGATGCAACAAAAGATGGTTAGGGGTTATTTCTTCTTTAAAATCTTTTTTCAGTTCGTTACCAAAATTTTTCATAGCATCCAACATACAAATTACCTTTTACAAATACAAATCATTATTTCTCAATAATATATGCATCATAATCTTTTTTCATATATATGTCAAATATTTTTCATATAAAATATATAAATAAATTAATATGTATTTTTTGCAAATAAATTCTCTCTTGCTAATTTTATTTTTTCTTCCTTAGAGTAATTTAAAAAATATCCCGCCTTACGCAGCATTTGCAACCCCCTATAGATTTTTTTTATTTGCTGTAAAACACTCTCTTTCTCTTTGGTCTGAATATATTGATTTAATGCGTCATTAAGATACTCTAAATTTTGTCCATCTAGATGCTTTACAAGCAATAGCTTTTTAAAGCATCTGCTGATTTTTTTAAATATATGGGCAGATGGCAAATTTATGCTCTCTATTTCTTCAATTTTATGATGCATAATATCAACCATTTCCAAAAGCAACTTATCCTGAAGTTTTTCATCTAAATAGCCTTCAATATGTTTGATTGTTTTTACCTCTGCTTGCAATGCTATAAAAGGGGCGGTTATTGTTCCTAAAACCATGCCGTGTATGCCCCCAACCATACCGCCAATAACTGCACCTTGTAAGGATGTTAACGCACTATCTAAGGTATTAAATAAATCTAGTTTTTCTTCAATATAAGGATGCTTTAGAATACTTTCATTAACATTAAGCATGATTTTAACTTTATTAAATGGAATTTGTGTTTTTGCTTTTTGCATTCCCTTTAACACACCGCCAGAACCACTGATGGCGGTAATTGCCAAAGCACATTTGCATACTCCATATAATTGTTTACGTGTTCTTGGTACTGAAGTTTCCATAATACATGCTTATTATTTAATTATATATAAATTATATATTAAAATAATAAAAAAGTAAATAATAAAATCATTAAACAATGAAATCAAAAGAAATAACCATAATTTTGACAAGGTTGTTGTATTTTATATCAAGATATATAAAATATACTGATAAATTATTCAGTTCAACTACTCTGTGAGGATTATATGCGTCGTTTTTTTGCTACTGCCTTATTATCATTATGTGTGCTTGGCGTTTACGATTATGTAAGTAACCGCTACACCCCAATTTTATCATTTACACAAAATGCATATTCAGCCAATAACCCGTCTAATGGCTTTGCTGATTTAGTTGAAAAACTATCCCCTGCTGTCGTGAATATCTCAACAACATCAAGCGTGATCAGCTCTCCCATAGATCATTTTTTCGGACAGGGCATTCCGCCCGAATTTAATGATTTACTTGAAAATTTCCTTGGAGGTGGTCTGGGGAAGATATCACCTAGAAATCAAGGACGTAGTCACAAACAAGGAGTATCTTCACTGGGGTCGGGCTTTGTCATTGATCCTGACGGATATATTGTTACAAATCATCATGTTGTTGATAATGCGAGTAAAATTGAGGTTAACTTCCCAGATGGTGCAACTTACAAGGCAGAAATTATCGGATCAGATGCCAAAACTGATCTTGCTCTTGTTAAAATTATTAAGCCTGAAAAAAAATTCATCTATGTTGATTGGGGCAACTCCACCGAAGCCCGTGTTGGGGAATGGGTCGTTGCGATTGGTAATCCTTATGGGCTTTCGGGCTCAGTATCTGCAGGCATTATCTCGGCGGTTAATCGTAATATTAATGCAGGGCCCTATGATAATTTTATCCAAACCGATGCTGCCATTAATCGGGGTAATTCGGGCGGCCCATTATTCAATATGAATGGTGAAGTGATTGGGGTTAATTCAGCCATTATTTCACCCTCAGGCGGATCGGTCGGTGTTGGCTTTTCAATTCCTGCAAATTTAGCAAAAAATGTTATTGAGCAAATTAAAGATAATGGCGTTGTTGAACGGGGTCGCTTAGGTATTTATTTTCAGCCCTTAACCCAAGATATTGCTGATGCATTAAACTTGCCTGCATCGTTAAAAAATAAAGGTGTTTTAATTGGCAATGTCGAACCCGATGGCCCAGCCGACAAGGCAGGCTTACAATCAGGGGATATTATTGTCAAAGTCAACGAAACTGAAATCATTAAATCGAATGAATTACCAAGAATTGTTGCAAGTTTACCCATTAATAATCCTGCTGCTTTGACTATTTATCGTAATGGAAAACTAAAAACAATATCGGTTAATATTGCCAAAGACACCGAAAATCAGACTGAAACCGCTGATACCCCAACAGGCGGAAAGATCATCAAGGATATCGGGATTACTGTCACTAATTTGAATGATCGCAATCGTAGCCTATATCGTGTTCCCAAGCTTATTAACGGCGTTGTTATTGAAGATGATCGTCAATCCGAGCTAAGAGAGTTCCGTAAGGGCGATGTTATTATGGCTGTTAATCAGAAAAATATACAAAATACTAAACAATTCATTCAATATCTTTCACAGGGGAAAGCAAAAAAAGAGCCTATATTATTCAAAATGTATCGCAATAATAACGTCTTTTATTTTGCCTTACGTCTGAAATAAATTACGCAGAATGACTTAAATTGCTGGCAATTTTTTTGCCCGCAATCATACCCTGTGCCATTGATTGCACAATTGATGGATAGGGGCTGTGGGTTATTTCGCCAATCGCAAAAATATTATCATGACTTGTTTGGCAAAATTCATTAATCACAAGATAGCCTTTATTATCTTTTGTCAATTTTTGTTTTATGGCTAATTTGTCAAAATATTTGGCTTGCCACCCATAAAACACACAAATAAGATCATATTTTTCATCATTAACACTGACCATCTCTTGATTAACCCGTATGTCACCAATATGAATGTTATTTTCAGGAACCCCAATGCATAAATCGGGACGTGCAATAATTTTTTTCGCATATAAATCAATATGGCGTGCCTTTTGCGATTGAATATAAGTAAAATTTTCAAATGCATTATCGCCGCCGCCTAAAATAGCAACTTTTTTATCCGTAAAGTGAGTTTCGGTAATATTTTTTCCAGGGCCAAAAATAAAACCCGAATGATGCGTCAAATTACCCATTCTTGGCGTTACACCTGTTGCAAGAATAATATAGTGTGCATGAATATAAAATTTGGTATCTTTTGTTTTTGCTAATACTGTAAAGCGTGACTTTGTATCCGAAGTATTTTCAATCAATGCATCTATATATGTATTACCGTAATATAATAAATTTGGGCGTTGTAAATTATGCTCCATAATTGCAGCTAATGTGCTGCCTGTTTGCCTGTAACTTGTGGCAATCCAATCCGATTGATACGGATTATAACATTGTAACCCTCCCGCATTTGGTGCGTTATTTACAATGGCCGTTTTAATATGCTGATTATCCAGCACCATGGCACATTGTGTGCCAGCAGGACCCGCACCAATAATTAAGGCATCAACTGTTTGATCAGATAGGTTCATATCTTTACAACTTTTTTAAATCACATTATATAAACAGATTAATTTAAAAAGATTATTATTTTATGAAACCCCTTTTATTTACAACTATTGCTCTATTGCTTATGCACACGGCATCATTAACTTATGCCCATGATGCAAGCTATTATAAACTTGCAAAAATAGACAAACCAACCAATAATCCGTCGCAATCTATTGGCTCTTATGCTAACGGCTGTCTTGATGGCGGTGTTGAATTGCCAAAAAATGGTGATGGATTTAGTCTTATGCGTCTCACACGAGAACGCTATTATGTGCACCCGAACTTGTATGATTTTATTACAAAATTTTCGAAGAAAATTAAGCAAGCGCATCCCTTCAAGGGCATAGTCATCGGTGATACAGGGCGTGCAGCAGGTGGACCCATGCCGTCAGGTCACGCAAGCCATCAAATTGGGCTTGATGTTGATATTTGGCTAAGGCCTGCATTTAACACAATATTATCCTCCAAAGAACGTGAAACAATATCGGCAACATCGCACGTGACGAAAAAACAAACCATACAACCAAGCTGGAATCAAGCTTATACAAATTTTGTGCTGACAGCAGCAAAATACCCCGAAACAGCCCGTATTTTTGTTAATCCCGCCATTAAGAAGATTATCTGTCAACAATCAGATTGGAAAAAAGACCTAACAGCACTTGCCAAAATTCGTCCATGGTATGGTCATGATGCCCATATGCATGTTCGGCTTAAATGCCCTAAAACCAGCAAACATTGCATTGACCAAGCCCTGCCTGTGCGTCATCATGGTTGTACAGGGAATGATATTAACTGGTGGTTCAGTGATGAGGCTTTACACCCCAAACCGAATAAAAAAACGCCGAAAAAGCCCGGGCGTCAAAAAACATTTTCTGATTTACCCAAACAATGCCAATCTTTATATAACCATTATAAAGCCTCAAAATAACTAAAATCATAAGCACCATACGTAAAACTGTGCTTTAAATGTAACGCTTAAAGAATAATATCATCATAAAAGATGAATTGCATTTGATTGTGCACGCAATTCAACTGTATAAATTTGTTGTCGAACTATATTTTTTTTTAAGGGTTGATATAATGATGAAACGTTCAATCGCCACAGCCGTTGCAGTTGCAACCCTGTCGGCTGGCGTTGCAAACGCAGCGGAAGATTTTGAAATTGGTGTTACTGGTTTCCTACATAGTGCAATTTCTGCAAGTGATGTTGAGAATAATGCAAATGAAAAAGACCTTTTTTCAATCTTGTCAGATAATCTCATTAGCTTTCAAGGTGCAACTGTTCTTGATAATGGCTTAAAAGCAACTGCTGTTGCAAGCTTTTCATTTACACGTAATGATGGCGGTGCCAATAATACACAAAATGATTTCTACAAAGAAGAGCTATATGTTGGCTTAGGTGGATCTTTTGGTCAAGTTGATCTTGGTCGTCGTCGTAATGCGGCTTCTCTAATGCATACATTTATTCCATCAGCTGGTGTTGGCGTTTTTGGTGTTGACGATGCACGTATCAGTGCTTTTGTTGGCGGCAACAACAATATGACAACTGCTGCGTCACTTGGTGATAATTCTGTACGTACTGAATATGCAAATCGTATTCAATATTTCACACCCCGCGTTGAAGGCCTACAACTTGCGGCTTCATATACGCCCGATACAAATCCAAATGATACAAATACAAACGTAACAAATGCACGCTATCAAAGCCCGATGTGGTATAAAAACGAATATTCATTGGCTGCAAGCTATGCACGTCAATTTGGTGACTATGGCGTAAAATCATCTGTTGGTTACACAAATGGTCAATCAAATGGTGATGCTACTTCTAATCCAGGTACATTTAACCGTGATTCAGAAGCGCTACAAGCTGGTATGACAGTTTCAGGTCATGGCTTTACTGTTGGTGGTGCTTATGGTCAACTAGAATCAGGTCGATTTGCATCAGGCAAAGATCGTCGTCTTGGTGGTGGTGTTCGTTATGATACAGGTCCATGGGGCTTTGGTGTATCTTACTTAAATCGTTATGCAACTGGTAGTACAACAATTGAACTTGCAAATGGTCAAAATGTACGCCAAGTTCACCTATGGGAAGCTGGCACAACTTATGACCTTGGACCAGGGGTAACAACTGGTGTTGCTGCTTATTATAATGACAATGTTCACATGGACAAAAGTTTTGGCAACGGAGCACCAGAAGATAGCGTTACAGGTGTCATAAATTTATCAGTAAATTTCTAATTCTATTTAAAATATTAAAAATACAGAGAGTAATCTCTGTATTTTTTTGTCAAAAACTCTTTGCTTTCCCTAATCATCGCCATCCATTGAAATTTTCTTAGCTGGGTTATGCATTTTAATGGCTTCAATCGCCATATTACCGATCATATTACCAACTACTTTTTTTACCTCCTCTGGCATTTCAGCATTTGGCTGATTTAAGCTTTGATCCCATTGCTGTTCAATGTCTTGGTTTTGATTATCCTGCAAAGCACTTGCAGATTGTCCTGAAACGGATGTCGTACCTTCCATAAAACCCCTCAAAATTATGATTATTTTATTATTTGCAAAACCTATACCACATTCAGTGCGTATGACATTTTATACACACAATAATAAAATAGATTATAATAACTTTATGGAGCGACATATATTAATGATTATTGACATATCCATAAAAAAAAGGCATAAGATAACACCATTACCGACGATTAACTTATATTAAGCATATTTTATGAATTCGACTGAAACCCTAGAAAAACCCAATATGACTCAACCAGAAACAGATATTGCAGCAAAAAACGCAGCTAGTCGTAAGTATGAACATGGCTGGGAAACCCTTATTGAATCTGATAAATTTCCTCGTGGTCTTTCAAAAGATATTATTCATAAAATTTCAGCTAAAAAAAACGAACCCAAGGCAATGCTTGATTTTCGTATGAAAGCCTATCAAGCATGGCAAGCCATGGACGAGCCTAATTGGGCAAAACTCGATATTACCCCCATTAATTATAATGATATTTACTATTATTCTGCCCCTAAATCTATGAAGGAAAAGCCAAAATCACTCGATGAGGTTGATCCTGAACTTTTGCGTACCTATGAAAAACTTGGCATTCCTTTACGAGAACAGGAAATGCTTGCAGGCGTTGCTGTTGATATTATTTTTGACTCTGTTTCTATTGTCACAACTTTCAAAGAAAAATTAGGCGAAAAGGGTATTATTTTCTGCCCCCTTTCTGAAGCCCTTGAAACGCATCCAGAACTTGTTTTGAAATATCTAGGTTCTGTTGTTCCAATGAACGATAATAAGCATGCGGCGTTAAATTCTGCTGTTTTTTCTGATGGTTCTTTTGTCTATATTCCGCCTAATGTACGTTGTCCAATGGAGCTATCGACCTATTTCAGAATCAATGAAAAAGAAACTGGACAATTCGAACGGACTTTAATTATTGCCGATAAAGGGTCGTATGTTTCATATCTTGAAGGCTGCACAGCACCGCAACGTGATGAAAATCAACTTCACGCCGCAGTCGTAGAGCTAATTGCCCTTGATGATGCAGAAATTAAATATTCAACGGTTCAAAATTGGTATCCCGGTGATGAAGATGGCAAAGGCGGTATTTATAACTTTGTAACTAAACGTGGTCTTTGTGCAGGTAAAAATTCAAAAATTTCTTGGACTCAGGTTGAAACAGGGTCTGCCATTACTTGGAAATATCCATCATGCGTGTTACGCGGCGATAATTCAATCGGCGAATTTTACTCCGTGGCAATTACCAATAACAAGCAGCAAGCTGACACTGGCACAAAAATGATTCATTTGGGTAAAAATACCAAATCAAAAATCATCGCCAAGACCATTGCTGCAGGGCGTTCCGACTCGACCTATCGTGGGCTTGTATCCGTGCATCCCAAGGCCGATAATGTGCGTAACTTTACGCAGTGCGATTCTTTGCTGATTGGCGATAAATGTGGTTCTCATACCATTCCCTATATCGAGAGTAAAAATAGCAATGCCCTCCTTGAGCATGAAGCAACAACTTCAAAGCTATCCGAGGATCAATTATTTTATTGTCGTCAACGAGGTCTTTCCCAAGAAGATGCCGTTGCATTGTTAGTGAATGGATTTTGCCGCGATGTAATGCAAAATTTGCCTATGGAATTTGCCGTTGAAGCACAAAAGCTTGTTAGTATCACCCTCGAGGGTAGTGTTGGATAAGTGAGTATAATTTTTGTTTGAGTATAATGTATGAAGACCGATGATACCGAAAATTTAATTGATGCACGCAAGCCACGCATTAAAAGTTTAAAAGATAATGCAAAAAAACGCGAAAAAAACTTTGATCGCACGCCCTCAGTAGTCGTGAAAACTGCAAAAGGACGCAAAATATCGTCAACATTATGGCTACAACGGCAACTGAACGATCCGTATGTTGCGGCCGCACGGGATGCAGGATATCGCTCTCGGGCTGCCTTCAAACTGCTTGATTTAAATACACGGTATAATTTCTTAAAAAAAGGGCAAACCATTATCGATCTTGGTGCTGCACCGGGGGGATGGTCACAAATTTGTGCCGAGCATGTTGATTCAATCAATGGTCATGGACGTGTAATTGGGATTGACAGTCAAGATATGCCGCCTATTCCAGGGGTTACTTTTTTTCACCGTGATTTCTCCGATGATGACGTACCAGATTTGTTGATTAATGCGGCCGGTCAAAAAGTTGATGCAGTTATTTCTGATATGGCACCTTTTACCATTGGTGTAAAGTCTGCCGATCAGTTACGCATTGTACAATTGGTTGATTTAGCGGCAGAATTCTCGTTAAAAATCCTCAAGAAAAACGGTATTTTTATTGCCAAGCTTTTTGAAAATGGCATTAACCGAGAATTATCCATTATTTTACAGAAGAATTTTAAAACAGTAAAACATTTTAAACCAAAATCATCCCGCAGAAATTCATCCGAAATTTTTGTGGTTGCAATAGGCTTTATTGGCGATAAAACAGAAGCTTAACTATACATCATTTGTGATGATGAGTTTATTGGTTTTTCCTGTGTTATGCTCTCCATTGCTTCCATGAATATTTTACTGGAAATGGGTTCAGTTAATGCAAGAACATTCTGATAGTTAGCTTGTTTATCTTCTGAAAAGGTTTCCTTGTGTAATTGCATAACCTTTGGAATATATACCTTGTCAAACTTGGCCAATGTAATTTTTTTATTAACAAGTGCGTTAGCAACTTTATTAAATTCGTCATCACTTATGTTTTTTAAAT
Source organism: Alphaproteobacteria bacterium (assembly GCA_047627635.1). Lineage (GTDB taxonomy): Bacteria > Pseudomonadota > Alphaproteobacteria > JBCCNR01 > JBCCNR01 > JBCCNR01. The sequence continues at coordinate 27,693 of JBLHTX010000010.1, forward strand.
TATGTTCATTAAATTTAGAGCAGAGTAACTCAGTAAAGCCTTCTTTGCTTGGAAAGTCCTATTTCTATGTGATGCCCGAATCGGCCAGGTCTTATAATGGCTGTATCTACTTTTTCCATATGATTTGTTGTTCTAAAAACAATAATCCCATCCTTCTGAGCATTTTCTAGAAATGGTAAGAAAGCATTAACAAGTTGCTCTCTTTGAGAGTTAAATGTAGAATCTATACTCCCTCTTTTGGGTGTTAAAATTTCAAATTCATCAATATGAATAATACAAGCACCAAATTTTTTGGCATTATTTTTTGCCTCATTCCAGTGTTCCTTTAAGAGAGAAATTGCTGAATTTTGAAGCGGACTTTTTGTTAAATCTGATGCAGAAAAAGACACATAAGGTGCTTTGCATGTACTGCAAAATTTTTACGCGCTTTCATGATTTTACTTGTATTATCATGCTAATCCGCTTTAGGAGATGATTTATTTTGTCACAAATGTTCTTCAAGGTTAACCTTAATACATATAAAGTAAATATATATTTTATTTATGTAAGATAAAAACTCCGCAGGCGATGCGTGCCCCTGCTCCACCGATAGGCTGTGACGTGTGATCGTCAATATTTGTATGCACAATTAACGATGATCCATTTTCGTCAAGCAAACCATTTTTTTTGCCAAAAACTGAAACCATTTGCGAATATAGCTCAAGATGAGCAGAACCATCAGGGGCAATAATTAAATTAGGGAGATTGCCTTCATGGGGCCCTTGGGGGTTTAAAAATCCATGGGGCTGTTGATGCACATTAATGTGACCACCAGCTGATTTAAAAGATTTTTGTTCAGAACAATCACCAATATTATGAAAATGCATACCATGGATGCCTTGCGGCATTTTTGAAAATTTTAAACGCAATAAAACGCCTTGCGTGCCTTGCTTGGCATATATCGTGCCGATCTTTTCCCCTATATTATTTTTCATTTCAGCCTTTGCATCAGCACGGTTCAGCCAATCATTATCGAAACCATGATTGGATGATTCTGCAGAAGCAGTTTTAAATGACAATAATATAAGAATAAGGGTAAATACGAAACGATACATTTTAAAATCCATAAAATTGAATGTTATTTTTAAATATTCAAATCATCAAGATCTTGCAAAGGTTGATTATCACTTGCATGAACTGGTGTTGGCATTGCATTATTTTTATTCTCACGCTCTTGACGCATTTGTACTTTTTTAATATAGGCTTCAAGTTCAGATTGCTTGCAAAAACCACTAATAACGTGATCGATCTCGCGCATTGTGTTAATTTTCCAATGTGTTCTGGCACGAATAGACTCGACAGTTGATTTGGTTGTTCCAATTAATTTACAAATTTGCGTATCAAGCAACTGTGGATATTTTTTAATCAGAAAATAAATCGCATCAGGCTTATCTTGTCTTTTAACAATCGGTGTATATTTTTTGCCTATTTTTTTCGGCTTTTTAATACGCTGTGATTCTAAAATCAGCATCTGTAAGCGTGCCTTAGGATCGGCTTCGCAACGCTTAATTTCTTCATGTGTTAATTGCGACGAAATAACAGGGCTGCTACCACGAATTTTAATACCGTAATCCTCGTCGGCAAGACTTTGAACTTCAAGGATATGTAATCCGCAAAATTCTGAAATTTGTTCAAAAGTTAAAGCACTATTCTCGATTAACCAAACAGCTGTTGCTTTGGGCATAAGTG
>JBLHTX010000011.1:0-26641 GCA_047627635.1 Alphaproteobacteria bacterium
AAAAAGGCCTAAGAGAAATCTCAAAAGCACTCGATAAATTAACGCACATACCCAGTCTATGGAAATATTTCGATTGTGTCAGGTGGTAAGGGACGGGACCTCATTAATCAGTTAGATGTCTCAAAAAATCGTGTATCTTAATTATTCATTAATCATAAAAGAGTAAGCTTAGGTAACATAATAAAAAAAATTAATTAATGGAGTATCCCATGTCTCAACCTGCGCCATGGAGCATTAAAGGTGTTGATAAAGAAACACGTGAAAAAATGAAGAAAATGGCTCATAATCAAGGTATGACACTTGCTGATTTTTTAGATAATTTAATGAAATCAAGTACCCAGCACATAACGAATTCAATTAATGATATTGGGGAAGAGTCACAAATATTATCAAACGATCAACCAGAACTTGGTAATGCTCAATCAGTTACCATATCCGAGCCAAAACAAGAGCCAGAAGCTCAAATAGAAGCACCGACTGCCCCTCCACTGCTTTTATCAGCCCCCAGTAAGTCAGAAATATTACCCATAATAAAAGAAAAAGAAGCCGAAAAACCCAAGCGATCTTATAATCTCAAACCAAAAACATCTGTTAAAATGGCAATCAAAGCAACGCCTGCAAAAACATCTCCTAGAAAAAACAAAGCAAAAGCAAATCCCCTTTCATTTTCTACTAATAATACACAAAAAACACCTCAACCACAAAGTGGGATATTTCAGCAATTAACCCAAAAAATTGGCATTGAAACACCGTCTATTACCGAATTATCCGATAACTCTCTAACCGATACAATTACCCGTGAACGTCACCTGCGTGATATGATGCGTGTACAAATGACAGAGATGCGGGATATTTTTGGAACAATTATCGAAACAAAAATCGACGAGAAATTTCGAGAATTTATCCCATCTCTACAAGAAAAAATTGCGGCTAGCATCACAGAAATTTCCTTTGATGGTGAAAATATCCTCAAGAAACAAGATTTACAGCATGCTTTAATACATTTTTCCGACAGCATACAGAATCATTTCTTACGCATGATAAAACAAGAATTTTCGGTCTTATCTGAAAATACAGAAAATTATTTCGATCAAATCATCAAAGATATGCGCCATATCAACGAGACAATCCTTGGGCATATTGAAAATACAAAAGTTATGAATTTGCATCATATTGCCGATGATTTTTCAGGTGGTGATATTGCCGCATTCTCTGCATTACAAGATAGTGCCGATGTCCTTTCGGGACGCATTGGACGTATCGAAGAAGTGTGCCTTATGCTTGATGATAAATTATCACACCTTCAAATACCCCATTATGCTGAAGAGTCAAACGGGGCACAAAGCTCTGAGTACATTAACAATATGCGCGCCGTCAAAGACGAGCTTGAAGGATATGTTAAATCGATTCCAAGTTATCTTGATAAAATTGTATCAACCTCTAAAAGCGAAGATAATTCGAAAATTGTCACAACATTGCATTCGGTCTCTAATCGCTTATTGCAACTTGAATCTTTGGTGCAAAATTTATCACAACCTAAAAAACAGCCTATCGACGAACCTCATAACCAGTACACACAACCTGATCCAGATCCCTATAATTCCCCCCCAGAAATGGATCATGATAACGTTAACAATATTAATGAAATTATGAGTGACGACTGGGAAGACGATGACGCGGAAGAGGATGAAGCAATTATGGGTGGCAATTTTTTAGAAGAAATCCATGATGATCATCATGGAGATGACAGTGATGATATTCGTAATATTGACAAACAAACGCTTTTAAAAAATGCACGCTTGAATGTTGAAAATCAAATCAATAATCGTTCTAAAAAAATTAGCAAAGATGTTTTTAATACTAAAAATATCTTGATTGCCGCAGGCGGTGCAGGTATTTTAATTGTTGCTGCTGGTGTATTTTTACTGTAATATAGATACATGAAAAAAGTTCTGATTGTTTTTGGTACACGCCCTGAAGCCATAAAAATGGCGCCAGTCATTTTAAAAATGCAGCAATGCCCAGAGCTTCAGCCGATTATTTGCGTGACGGGTCAGCACAAGGAAATGTTGCAATCGGTTCTAGATATTTTTCAAATAACGCCGCATATTAATCTTGACGTGATGAAAGCTAATCAATCTCTAAGCCATATTTTTAATGCCGTCATGCTTGGTACCGAGCAAGCAATAAAAGATACCAAGCCTGACATTATGCTTGTTCATGGCGATGTCACAAGTGCTGTGGCTGCTGCAATGGCAGGGTTTTATAATAATATTCCTATTCACCATGTCGAGGCTGGTCTCAGAACAGGCGATATATATGCGCCATGGCCTGAAGAAATGAACCGAAAGCTTGTTGCAACAATGAGCCAATTCCACTATGCCCCCACCCAAATTGCCCAGCAAAATCTTTTGAATGAAAATATTAATCCAAACACTATTATGGTTACGGGCAATACAGTCATTGATGCCTTGTTAAGGGTACAAGAAAATATCGCCAAAGATCACGCCTTACAAGCCTCTCTTGCCGATCAATTTCGTTACCTAGATCCGCATAAACGCATTATTTTGGTAACAGGGCATCGACGTGAAAATTTCGATGGTGGCCTAGAGCAAGTTTGCCAAGCACTCATACAAATTGCAAATGCTTATCCCGATATACAAATCATTTATCCTGTTCATCTAAACCCCAAGGTTAAAGACACGGTCAATCAAATTTTAAATAATCATGCTTCTATTTTCCTTGTTGATCCGCTGGATTATATACCCTTTATTTACCTGATGATTCGGTCATATTTAATTATTACCGATTCTGGCGGCATCCAAGAAGAAGCCCCTTCTTTTGGTAAGCCTGTTCTTGTGACACGCACCACCACCGAACGTCCCGAGGCCGTGACTGCTGGCACCGTCAAGCTAGTCGGCACCGATATAAAGACAATCATCGACAATGTGACATTGCTTCTTGATAATGAACAAGCATATCGGGCAATGGCACACACCCACAATCCTTATGGCGATGGTCAAGCCTCAGACCATATTATTACGCATCTGAAACGTTAAAATAACGTGTTAAGAATGTATAATAAATATTCTTCAAAGTCGTGATATCCGCAACATTTACAGCCTCGTTTATTTGATGCATCGTTTTGCCAACAATACCAAACTCGATTACGGGGCATAAATCTTTAATAAAACGCGCATCCGAAGTGCCGCCTGTTGTTGATAATTCAGGCTTTAATCCTGTTTCCTTTTCAACCGCAGCCGATAAATGGTCGGTTAAATATGCAGCACGCGTAATAAAGCTATCCCCCGATAAGCGAAAATTAAGAGCATAATCAATATTATGTTTCTCAGCAATTTTTTGGATAAATTCTTTTAAGTAAATCTGCAAATTATGACCGCTCCACTCGCTATTAAAACGAATATTAAAACGCCCTTTTGCACTTTCTGGAATTACATTATCAGTAGCATTACCAATGTCAATATTGGTTAATTCTAAATTCGATTTTTGAAACAAATCATTCCCATTATCCAACGATAATGCCGCAAGTTCATTCATAATCAGCACAAGTTTTGGGATTGGATTATCCGCTAAATGCGGATATGCAACGTGTCCCTGTTGACCATTGACAGTTAAATCGACATTTAAACTACCACGGCGACCAACCTTAATCATTGTACCCAAAATTTCAGGATTAGTAGGTTCACCAACAATACAATGATCTATTTTTACCGCACGTTCTTGTAAAAGTTGCACCATTTTTTTTGTGCCATTAATACTAACGCCTTCTTCATCGCCCGTAATCATGAAACTAATTGTGCCTGAAAATTCAATATGCTTAGTAGTAAATTCCTTGGTGGCGATTGCAAAAGCCGCAATGGCAGATTTCATATCTGACGCGCCACGCCCATAAAGAATACCATTATCAATGGTTGCATGAAACGGATCATGCGTCCAGCTTGCAACATTACCAACGGGCACAACATCTGTGTGACCAGCAAAACAAAGATGCTGACTGTCTGCGTTTTTCCCTTTTTTAACGGCCCATAAATTATTAACACTGGGGGTATTATCATCGCTAAAAAGCATAAATTCGGTTTCAAACCCCATATCCCCCAGCGTTTTTTCTAGGATATCCAAAGCACCTGCATCGTGCGGCGTTACTGTTGGGCATTGAATAAGGGCCTGCGACAAAATAATTTCGGCTGGTTGTGTCATTTTATAAGTTCCTAGCTGCGATAATCGGCATTAATATCAATATAATCATGCGTAAGATCAGTTGTATAAACCACAGCTTCACCCTCCCCTACACCAACTAAAACCGTAATCTCAATATGAGAATGTTTCATATATGCTACAACTGGTGTTTCATTGTAATTCTCGACGGCTTCACCTTGTTCAGCAATCATCATGCCGCCAATCAAAATGCATGTTTTATCACGATCAGCAGGCTCACCCGATTTACCAATAGCTGCAATAATACGACCCCAATTTGGATCTTCACCTGCAATTGCTGTTTTAACAAGTGGTGAATTTGCGACCGATAAGCCAATTTTTCGGGCAGATAAATTATCCTTTGCTTGCTGTACTGTAATCGTGACAAATTTAGTTAGACCCTCACCATCTTTGACAATTTGCAAAGCAAGATCAGTCATAACCCGATTAAGGGCTTGTTTAAAAATACTGATATCGTCAGAGCTTTGAATTTTAACCAAGCTTTTTCCTGTGGCAAATACTGCTAATGTATCCGATGTCGATGTGTCACCATCAACTGTAATGGCATTAAAACTTGTTTCAGTGATTTCACAAACGAGTGATTGCAATACTTCTTGCTCAATATCAGCATCAGTAAAAATAAATGCCAGCATTGTCCCCATATTCGGGGCAATCATACCTGATCCCTTCGCAATGCCAGAAATACTGACAGGCGTGCCATTAATATCAAATGTTTCCCCAAAGCCTTTGGCAAAGGTATCGGTTGTCATAATCGATTTTGCAGCAGCTTCAAAGGTACAGTTTTTTGTTGTTTGAATGATCTTTTTTGCTAAAATATTACCATCAAGCTTTTCACCAATAACCCCTGTTGATGCTTGAAATATTTGAGTTTCAGGGCATTTTTCATGCACTGATAATGATTGTGCAACATTCTTGCAGCACAAAGCACCAGCCTTGCCTGTAAATGCATTCGCATTGCCTGCATTAACAACCAAGCACGAAGTCAAACCACTTTGGGACATACAGTGACGACACCAATCAATGGCCGCTGATGGCATTGAAGATTTCGTAAAAACAGCCGCAGTAACGGCAGGCGTATCAAAACGAACACATAGTAAATCATCACGATCTTGATATTTTATGCCACTGTTACTTGTTGATATTGTCATCCCATTGATGGTTGGTAAAATTGGGAAAGTGATTGGCGCAAAAATAGATTTTTTATAAGTATATGACATAAAATTTAACACGCAAAATGTGAATAATTATTTATAGGAAGCATCTCTATTATAAAATTTAATCTTTGAGCTTTTTTTCAGTTCAGCAATATGATCTGCCATTACTGTTCTCGAAAGATTAACTTTTATTTGCGGAGTTAATTGCTCTAGCGTTGGTGTTGGTAATTTTCGCTTATCGGTAAGGCGAATAATATGCCACCCAAAATCTGTTTTAACAGGATTTGAAGTTTCATTTTTTGTAAGACCAGCAACAGCATCAGAAAAAGGCTTTACCATCATTTCGGATGAAAAATAACCCAAATCACCACCTGTATCTGCATTTGAATCAGAAGAGTATTTTTTGGCTAAAATAGTAAAATCAGCACCATCATCAAGATGATCCTTGATATGCTGTGCGGTTTCTATGTTAACGACCAAAATATGGGAGGCCTTAAATTCAAACTTAGGCTTAAATGTTTTCATTTGATTGTTAAATTGGTCTTCGATAACTTTTGGCGTTACATTTTTTATAATTAAATCAGAAAGATAAGTATCCTTTAACACCATATCAGTCATTACTTCGATTTGTTTTTGAACATCTTCGCGTGTATCATATTTACCTTTACGGGCAAATTGTGCAATTAATTTTTGTTCCACAAGACGATCAATTAAAGTGTTACGATCTTTTTCATCAATCTTAGTACCTGTACGCTCTAAATCCTCAATGATAATATCAATGCCAGATTTATAAATTTTCTCTCCATTGATTTCAGCAATAATATCACTATTATTGGAATCTGCCCATACAAGAGATCCACTCGTTAGGCCTAAAAAAAGTAATAACATAATCAAACGCATGGATTGCTTCCCCCATATTTTTTTTATTCTTAATTATTTACTTGAGATATTAAAACAGTTTTTTCAAAAATACTAGATAATATTGACATGTTTTAAAATTATCGAATCTTCAAAGTGGCCAACCCAATTAATGCCAATATAAATGCCATAATCCAAAACCGCACAACAACTCGCGTTTCAGGCCAGCCTTTTTGTTCATAATGATGATGCAAAGGGGCCATCCGAAAAATCCGCTTGCCAGTCATTTTAAAGCCAGCAACTTGTAAAATAACCGACACGGTTTCGGCCACAAACAAACCACCAATAATAACAAGTACAATTTCATGTCTGGTAATAACGGCTGTCGATCCTAAAGCACCGCCTAATGCAAGTGACCCTGTATCGCCCATAAAAACAAGTGCGGGTGGCGCATTAAACCACAAAAAACCAACGCATCCCCCAATTAGTGCCGCCAAGAAAATCGTAACTTCACCGACGCCCGGTACATAAGTAATGTTTAAATAGCTTGCAAAATTTACGTTGCCAACAAAATATGCAATCATGGCATAAGCACCTGCGGCAATAATAACAGGGCCCGTTGCAAGACCATCAAGGCCATCGGTTAAATTAACAGAATTAGCAGTACCCACAATAACGAATGACACAAAAAGCAAGAAAAACAACCCAAGATATAATCCATATTCAGCGGTAAACGGCAATGCCACAAGCCCCTGCGTCCCTTCGGGGGCATTTGCATACACAACACATGCAGCAATAAAGCCAATTGTTATACCAATTAATAAGCGAATTTTACCAGAGACACCTTTTACATTTGATTTTGCTACTTTCAAATAATCATCCGCAAATCCAATAAGGCCAAAACCAAAAGTCACACCTGCAACCGTCCAGACATAAGGGTTTAATAAGTTACACCATAAAAGCATTGAAATTGCGAGAGATATTAAAATCAATGCCCCTCCCATTGTTGGCGTTCCTGCCTTTGATAAATGTGATTTAGGACCGTCAGAACGAATAGGTTGCCCCTTACCTTGTGTTGCCCTTAGGTATTTTATAAAAGGTTTCCCCATATAAATACTGATAACAAAGGCAGTGAACAATGCGCCGCCACTTCGGAAAGTGATATATTGAAATAAATTTAAAAAAGCATATTCTTGGCTTAATGGGAACAGCAAGTGATATAACATTATTTATAAACCTTATTCTTTTTTATATTTTTTTCAATAAAAATCAATATTATGCGTCGTTATTCTTTAAAGTATCATCAGCTTTAACTTCTACTACATCATCTGTAGGCGTTTCACTTTCGATAGCTTCAACGACATCAGTTTGCGTGTCTTCTTCAGCAGATATATTATCAGCAAAATAATTACCAAGCTGCTTAAAGTGAGTTACTAATTGCCATAATTTAACGCCATTAGACCCCTTTAACATAACGACTGATCCATCGGTAGTTTCTTCAATGATTTCATCAGTAATATCGCTCAGTTGCTCAGCGTGAATGGCAGGTTGATCGTCGCCTAAAACATCGTATAGGGAAGACATTTCTTTGCCGATTAAATAAATTGCATCATAATTGCCTGCAATAATATCAGATTTTAAGTCAATATGGGCTTGCTCGGTAATATCACCAAGCTCGTACATTGCGCCTAGAATTGCAATTTTTTTACCGTTATTTTGTGGCTTAACAGAAATCATATTTTGCAATGCGCCCTTCATTGACAAGGGATTTGCGTTATAACTTTCGTCAATAAGGGTAATTTCCCCTTTTTCAGGGATCGTAAGCGGTACAATTTCACCACGACCGCTTGCAGGTTTAAGATCGGCTAGGGTTGATATTGCTTGCGGGATATCTGCATTAACAACAACAAGTGAAGCAAGAATGGCACAAATATTCAGACCATTATAATCACCTTTAAGGCCAGTTTCCACAGTAATATTTTCACCATGCAATGCGATATTTAAAGTTGATTTTTGCATTTCTTCATTATGGCTGTAAGCAACAAGACGCACATCAGATTCTGCGTCTGTACCAAACGTTACAACTTTCAATGAATGGGCTTGTGCTGCTTCTTGTAGGATTGAAAATGTACCAATATCACGATTTAAAATTACAGTCCCGCCCTTGGTAACGCTCTCGGTAACTTCTGCTTTTGCTTTTGCAATATCTTCAATCGTTTCGAACGATTCACGATGACCGTTACCGACAGTCGTAATAATAGCAACATTTGGACGTACCATTTTTACCAAGTTACGAATTTCGCCAGCCTTATTCATGCCAAGTTCAAAAATACCATATTGTGTTTCAATCGGCATACGTGCCAAACTTAGCGGCACACCAATATGATTATTAAATGATTTTGTCGATGCATGCGTGTTACCTTGGGCGGCAAGAATTGATAGCAATATTTCTTTGGTGCTTGTTTTGCCTGCTGTTCCTGTAACTGCAATCACATGGCCACGCATTCTGTTACGCGCTGCAACTGCCAATTTTTCGAGGGCTGCGAGGGTGTTTTTTACATAAACAATCGGAAATCCACGGGGTAAATTACGGGGCTTCCAAGCAACCAAAGCGGCCACTGCACCATAATGGGCAGCATTTTTAATAAAATAATGCCCATCACGACGCGCTTTCAGGGCAATAAATAAATCGCCAGGCTTTACATCACGCGAGTCAATGGCAATGCCAGTGACAGTAAACGGCTTTAAAACTGATCCGCCAGTTGTTGCACAAACTCCTGCTTGAGTCCATAATAATGCATTATCTGATTTATTATCCATATTTCTTTTCTCGATCGTTGTCGCAGATTTTTTCAAATACTGTTGATTATTAATTATTTGTCTTATAACCTCTGCATCTTTAAAGGGCAATGTCTTATCGCAAATAATTTGCCCATTTTCATGCCCTTTGCCTGCAACAAGAATAATATCGTCTTTTTTTGCTATTAATAACGCTTTTTCAATCGCAATTCTACGATCAGCAATATTAAAAATCGATGATTTTTGTGCATTAATTTGTGCCATTACGGCAGTACGAATAAAATTTGGATCTTCATTGCGTGGATTATCATCAGTTACAATCACAATATCGGCATGATTGACGGCAATTTCACCCATAATTGGCCTTTTACCTGCATCGCGATTACCGCCGCACCCAAAGACGCATATTAAACGCCCTTCACAGTGAGGTCTTAAGGCTAAAAGTGCTTTTTGCAACGCATCAGGCGTATGTGCATAATCGACGTAAAGAGCCGCATCATTGGCACTTGCAATATAATCAAGGCGACCATCGACGGTTTCAATCGCATCAATAATTTTTTGGGTAATTTTAATCCGATGAAATGCCTTGATTGCGATAAACGCCATTAATAAATTTTGTGCTTGGAACTGACCAACCAAATGTGTTTTAAAATGATGTTCCTTTTTTTTACGATCTTGCAACGTAAAATCAGCCCCTTGATTATGCGGATTAAAGGTTTTTAAAACATACTCACAAGGTGTATCGACTTGTGTGCCAAAACGAATAACATTATTATTGTGATTTTTGGCAATTTGAAGCACATCAATTGCTTTTAGATCATCGTTAAAAATAATTGCTTGGGTTTTATGATGCGTATGCTGCGTAAAAAGTAGCATTTTTGCATCAAAATAAGCTTGCTCGGTGCCGTGATAATCAAGATGATCGCGTGAGAAATTCGTAAATAAAACACAATCAAATTTCAAATCACCCAAACGAGATTGTGATAAGCCATGACTTGAGGCTTCAATAATGCAATCGGTTACGCCATTTCGTGCTAAATAATCGAGAGTTGGATATAGGGTTTCAGGATCAGGCGTTGTATGGATAATTTTAAACGGCATGTTTTCCATAATTTCACTAGAAACATTATTTGCCACAGCCCCAAGCGTTCCCAAAGATACGGCAGAACGCTTTAATTGTTTTGCTAAAATTTGACGGATAAAATCGGCAACCGATGTTTTACCATTCGTACCAGTAACGGCATATAATGTTTGGGGACGATTCGGATAAATCACCCCAAGGATATATGAGAGTGCTGTGCGTGCACATTCTACTTTGTAGACAGGCACAGTGATATCAGCACAAATAGCATCATCCTGTGCAATAATAAGCGTTGCCCCCATATCAATGGCGCTTTGAATATAGGCCGTACCATTATGTTTTTCACCCTTAATAACCACAAAGGCAAAATCTTGTTGCACTTTACGACTATCGGCAGTAACACCCATAAGCGTTATATTTTTTAAATCTTCTGTAAGATTAGGATATAGATCAGCAAATTTTATCATCATATTCTTATATATTTATCGTAATTTAATATGTTCTAATACAGATTGATAAGAACTATCAAGCATATTATCACTAACGGCGTGCGATGTGCGTGGATATTTAATCGGATCAACATTTAATAAGGGCGCAATACGAGTCACAACTTCCTTGACAACGGGTGCCGCAACGATGCCACCTGTTGCGGAATTACTGATTTTTTTGTTTGGCTTTGGCTCATCAACCATCACATAAACAATATATTCTGGCTTGTGGGCAGGAAATACCCCTGCAAATGATGATATTAATGATTTACGATTATAGCCGCCTGTTTTTGAGGGTTTTTCAGCCGTTCCTGTTTTGCCAATAACTGGAAATCCATAGACATCGGCACGCGTCCCCGACCCTCCTGCTTCGCATACAAGACGCATAGCATAGCGTGTCCAGTCTGATGTTTTCTTCGAGAAAATACGCTCCCCATGGATAGGGGTAATATGTGACAAGGGTGTGTTTTTCATTTGCTTAAAATAAGTGCTGGTACTGTCGACATTATCACGCCAAAATTGTGACCATTCATTTAAAGTTTGCGTGTCAATTGTATGGCTTGTTTTTTGTGTGGCACTGTCTACGCCAAGGTAATCTCGTTGGCTTTGCGTCAACAAAGTTGGCTGTGTGTAATAGCCCCCATTAACAACAGTAGATAATGCCGAAACAAGCTGAAGCGGCGTGACAGAAATACCGTGCCCAAAAGAAGTTGTCATCATACGAATACGGCTAATTTTTCCTGTAATTGAATTGGCATTTTCTTGAATTTCAATATCGGGACGCGAAAACAAGCCCAATTTACGCAAATAATATTGCTGAACATGAGGGCCAAAACGCTCTGCCATTTTAACAGAACCAATATTCGAGGATTTGCGTAAAATATCTGCCACTGAAATTGAATCATTATAAGCATGATAATCACGAATGCGACGACGACCAACACCCACAGTTTTTGAAACATCATAAAGAGATGATATTTTTGAAGTTTTAGTCTCAAGTGCGATCGCCGTATTAAGCACTTTTAACACTGAACCAGGTTCGTATGCCCCAACACTTGCCCGATTAAAGCGTGTCATATCGGTCATAGTAGAGCGATTATTCGGATTAAAATCGGGCATTGATACCATGCCTAAAATTTCGCCTGTTTTAACGTGCATCACAAGGGCTGCACCGCCAATTGCTTTAAATGTATCGATGGATTTTTTAAGGGCAGATTGTAAAATATATTGTATTCGCAAATCAATGGAAAGTTGTAATTTTTTTTGATTAGGCTGCGTTAAATAATCATCAAAGGCACGCTCGATCCCTGCAATGCCATGTGTGTCACGATCGGTTAACCCAATGACATGAGAAACAAGATTTTCATGCGGATAATAACGCGCTTCCTTGACCTCAAAGCTTATACCAGGAATGCCCATATCGTGTAATGCTTGTTGTTCGGCGGGGGTAACATTACGCTTAACAATATAATATTGTGATTTTTTCTTTGACAGTGCTTTCGTTAAAACATCGGCGTCAATATCGGGAAATAGATAATTAATTTGAAAGGCAACTTTTTCAGGATCAATAATTTTCTTCGGATTAGCAATTAAATCAGCAACTTTTAATTGCGTGGCAATTACTACGCTGTGACGATCAATAATGTTGGTACGCACTTTTTTTAAAGCAACAGCACGCACTTTTTGGTGTGTTTCTTCTGTAAAAAAATCGGGCATTGACAAATCATAAACACGGCAAAAAACTGCACCATAAAGCCCAATAAAGACAACACCAATAACGGCTAGTCTTTGTTTACTGACTTGAACATGACTAGCAATATTTTCCCCAGATTCAACCATAGGATCTTTGGATATAGTTTTATCACACCATAAAACCGCTTTTTTTAAAGATTGCAACACCACAATATAAAAACCCAATAATTACACAATAAACAAGGAAGAAAGATAAATTAAAAAGCAGCGTTAATTTGTGACGAATGTGCTAATTTTGGTTGTGTTTGATAATGATCGGCCACATGAATTTGATCGACTGAAACAATTTGTAGCTCGGGCATAAGTTGTTTTTTTAAAGTATCAATGTGTGCCGCCCCTGTTAAGGCTGCCCATTCGGCTTTGTAAATGTCTATTTTTTCTTGTTCTTGGCGAATATCTTGTTTTAAGACTGCAACTTTTTTTGCAAGACCTGCAACATCATCTTTGACTGAAAAAGTAACATAGATGCACGATGATAGCATCATTAAAACAACAAGATTTGAAAGACGTGACATAAAAACCTAACCAATATTTAAATTATATTAACAACAATATATTACATACTATAATTGATTCGGACAATATCTATTAACAAAATATTAAGAATATTTTTTATGGATCAAAACTTACATATTAAAGGCCTGAAAATTCTAGGTCTGTTCCAGCATTACTACTTGTGCTTGTTTTTTCAGATACCCTGTTGGGTTACAATAACCAGTCATGTACACCTGTTGTTGATCCCCACATAGGTCTAGTAAGTGCATCTTTGGTATCGTTTTTATGTCCATGGTTAGACCAATAATTTACAGAAGTCTCCTTTTTATTCTTATCATTATCTCTTAATGTATCTGTATCTAGCAGCCCTACTCCCTCTAATGTGAGCATACTGTAACCAACTTGTCTAAAGAAAGAATCTCTGGCCGTATGCTGGCCTCTTGCCAAGCCACCACTATCCGCTCTTGCAACCGCTGCAATTAAATCTGTAAATGTTTTTTGTTTATCCGTAACTGAGGGGTCATTAGTCACATAATTTGCAATTGCGTAACCAAGCTGTGCATACTGATTTGACGTTCCTACTGAGCTTAAATCATTAAGACCGATAAGCTGTCCCGCTTCTTTTATCCCGCCATGTTTTATAACTGCTGTAAGCTCGGCGGCAAGAGATTTAAAGTTTTCGCTTGTGATGATTCCTCCATAGCTTTCTAACTTAAGATTATAATTACGTTTTGCTGCCTCTAGGGTTCTAGCACTTGATACATTAGGATTATCAGAAATGTCAATCACACTATTTAGATTAGTGTTAAACATTTCTGACGCAGCAGTATCGCCACGAATTCTTAAATTTTCATTTATAATCTCTATATATTTACTTGATTCTTCTCCAAGATTAACTATGATATGTCCCGAAAAATTACTATCATTAGCAATAACAACCGCATCAATCACATCATTTTCAATATATTCCTGTATCTTATTATCTGCAGATTTGGTTAAATATGCCAGATAAGATCCATGTTCATCGTCATCAGTATCGCTATTTAACATTGGGGCAGGCTCAAATGTAAAATCTGGTTTATTCGTAAGCAGTAATGTTGTTAAATTAGTCTTCAAGGCATCCCATTTACTGCCTGATTTTTCGCTTAAAACCTCTAATATTGACCCGATAGACTGCATGAAATTATCATATTCGGCTGCTGTATTAAATGATTGATTATCGGCTAAAAGCTCAGAAAATAATGCTGGATCATCCATATTTGCTGGCGTTAAACTATCAAATAATTGCTTTGCCTCACCTATCTCAAGTCCAGCATCACTATCAAGGAGTTGCTGCATATACAGATTATCAATACCTAAAACTTGATTTGCATAGAATACACTGCCATTGCTAGCTTCAAACTCTATACTCGATAAAGCCACGCCCATAATATCAAGCACAGACTGAGGGTTTGCAATGCCGGCTTCTTGTAAATCAGTTTCAAGGCTCGCCATAAAAAGTGTGAAATCCTCCGCTGAAAAACCTAAAAAACTATCACCAGTTACTAAACTATCGATAATTGCTTGCATTTCAATCGGGTCATTTGGATTAGAAAATGTTGTTATAATATCAGCAAAAATCGATGCTTTTCCTTCAGGCGATACTGCACTCTTAAGATCAGTAAGATGCTCTTGCTTCTCAAGTTTCTTAGATAATTCAATTAAATTCGTTCCTGTATCGCCTGAAAGGGTTGCAAGATTCTGAATATAATTTATGTGCTGTGGGTCACTCGACAGTTCCTCTATAATTGCTTGTTGTTGTTCTGGTGAAAGGGCTACTAGCATATCAGCGGCTTGTGATGCAATAACAGCCTTAGTAGGCGTATCATTCTGATATTCCTTCAAACTTGAATGTGTTCCAGTAATCAAACCAATAATATCTGTTTTAAATTGATTAAAATTACCACTTAGTGTTGAATCAAATGTCTTCCTATTACCTCGATCATCTGTATAAGTATATTCACCAAAATGCGATGTGAACTCATGCCCTGTATTTAAACTCACTGTTTGGAATGTTTCAATATCTGCCTGATGTGACATATCCGCTAGAATCTCTTTAATAGCCTCTTCATCTCCCTTGGTTTTGCTTAAAACCTGTTGTAACAATGTCGAAAGATGACCTTCTATTATGTTATCAGGATTTGCTCCAGAAAGTTGCTCTAATGATTTTTGAATAAAATTCAAATATTTAGGGTCTCGATCCTCTTCATCAGCATCTAAAAAAGCGGTTAATTGCTCTGATAACATTGTTGATATTTTATCAACATTAATGCCATTTAATTTTAAACTTGGATCATTTTTAAAGATATCTAATAAAAACAAGCCAGGCTCTCCCATATTGCCGCCCATATAATTATCATTATATAAATCAGCAATAACCCTGTCTAATCCATTTGAATTAGATTTATTTTTAAAATTATTAAGTTTTACTTTGTCGGCAGGATTATTACTATTTAGAATTTCTTTTTGCGCCTGAAAGAAAATTTCTGAGGCCATTTCAGGCGTTAATTCATCTAAAATTTCTTCTAAACCATCTTCAGATATTTTATTGGTATAAGGACTTGTAACATATTGTACAATCGCATCCACAATTGCTGAGCTACCTTTACTATCGGTTAATCCATCACTACCATCCGTATAAATTGTAACGCTTCTATCAAGAATTTCTCGATATTCTTTTGCTTCATCTGGATCTGACATATCAAAGTCTTTTGGATCAACTTCATCACCTGTCTTTAAGTCAATTATTAATATTTCATCTAGGTCTGCTGCACTGATATCCTTGGGTAAATATGCTAAGGTTTCGCCCGATAAACTTAAGGCGGGTTCTTCTGTTGGTGCATCGTCATTGCGACGATTAGAGGCATCAGATTGCGGTGCATTGTTACGACTGCTTGTACCCTGAGGCGTATTTTGATAATAATCATTCGCATATTGCATTGCACCATTTGAAGCCTTAGCAATTTGCTTGAAAACATTATCAGAAATTGATTTTTCTGTATTGCCAAGTTTAAGCTTTCTGTTGCCTGATTGGTTATGATTTAAGACTGTTAATTGAGTAGTTTCATCAGCAGCATGATAGATAATAGCAGCAAGTTCTGGATTATTTTGTGCGATATTGCTGATAAGATCAATAACAACACGATCCGAAGCATTAGTGTCAGGTGGGCTTTGATTGTTAAAATAACCAATAATATTATTTTCTATATAATTGGCAATTTGATTAAATGAACGCATACCCTGAATATTGTGTGTGTGTAACGCAATATCATTGCCGTCAATTCCCTGTAAATCAACAGATGCATCTCCAACACCCTCAGTGCCCATTGTACGAGAGGCGGGTCGATTACCAGATGCACCGTTAATATTACTCACTTACTTATATGCCTATGAAAAACTATAATCCGTATTTAACTAAGCAATTAATGTACCAAAACTTAAAAACGATAATATTTTTTTATAATATAATCAGCTTTATGATGTTTAGTAACATAGTTAAATGCACTCATAGACACTTTATCAAGAGATAGTTTATTGCTCAGAATGTTATATATATGTTCTGCTGAATTAAGCGTATCTTGAAAGTTATTAATAAAAAAACCTGTTTCTTGATCTATTAATAATTCACGATGCCCTCCAATATTCGATAAAATAACAGGAACTTTTGCCGCAGCCGCCTCAAGGGGCTTAAGGGGGGTCACTGTTTCAGTAAGCCGCATAGACCGTCTTGGATAAATCATGGCACGGCACACATCGTAATATAAAGCCACGTCATTATGCGGCACACGGCCCGTTAAAATAACAGTATCTTGTAAATGATGGTTTTCAATGTATCTTCTTAATAGTGGCATAATTGTGCCGCCGCCAACAAGCAAAAGCTTAACTTTTTTGTTGGTGTCTTTGAAACGTTTCATAATTGGCATTAAATCTTCTAATCCTTCATAGGCATAAAACGAACCTATGAACCCTAAGACATAATCGGCATCTGTAATCCCCAAACGTGCCTTTAAGTCACTCATAATATTTGCTTTATTTTCAGTATGATGTGCATTAAAAGCATTTTCTGTAAGCACATTAGGGATTATTGTCATTTTATCAGAGGCAATGCCGCGTTTTATTAAATCATCTTTAAGGGGCTGACAAATCGGATAAATATGATCGACCTTTTTGCACACCCATGTTTCAAGCGTATGTATTATTTTGTATTTAACACTATTTTCCTTTAAAGTACCATGGTCAACGGCAGCATCTTCCCAGAAGGCACGAATTTCATAAACAATTTTTATATCTTTAAGGCCTGATAAAAATCGTGCTAATAAAGCCGCAATCACACCAATAAAAGGCGAATGAATATGAATATAATCATAATCATAATCATGTTGGGTCATTAAAAAACGAATATACTTGTAAGCATTTTTAATATCACATAATTCTCGTAAAATGGGAATCCGTGTCTGCGTTGGGGGGCTTCGGTGATATGTTATATTATCAATCACTTCAGTTGCAGATTTATAAATTGTTTTATCATTATTGGCATAATGACGCGGCATTGACAGGATGTCGCACTGATTCCCTGCTTTGTCTAAGGCCATACGTAAACTACGCGAGCGAAAAACATAGCCACTTTGTAATGGTTCGGTATGGTCGTAAATATGCAAAATACGCATAAAATATTCAAACTATATAAAATTAATATTGTGTTTCTTATCATTATAAAAAAAAACTAATAAATTATTGATATAATGAGAAAAATAGGCTTAGACTAATACTTAATTTTATTTTATAATCAAGATGTGGTAAAATAAAAAAATCAATATAACAATCGGGAAATAAGGTACTCTATAATGTCACAAAACAACAAAGATCTTAATCTATCTGATAATGATAATGTTTACATGGATACGCAGCAGCTTGAATATTTCAAAACTAAATTAGTCAGTTGGAAGCAAGACATCCTTGAAAAAAGTAAAAATACACTCGAGGAATTACAACAAGTCTCTTTACACATGGCAGATTTAAACGATCGTGCATCCTCAGAAACCGATCATGCTATCGAGCTTAGAAATCGTGATCGTCAACGCAAACTTATCTCTAAAATTGATTCAGCACTAGAGCGTATCCGAGATGGTTCTTATGGCTATTGCGAAGAAACAGGTGATAAAATTGGTGTTAAAAGACTAGAAGCAAGACCAATTGCAACCCTATCCCTCGAAGCTCAAGAATATCACGAAAGACGTGAAAAAATTTATCGCGATACATCATATAAGCTATAAAAACTAAGTAAATGCCATTAACTTTCTACTAACCTTTTATATGCTATGATGAGATAGATGAAAATATCACATTCAATATTATATTAAGGTGCGTAAAATGGAATTAACCAATGGTTACCTAGAAGGACGTTTTTTGATTGCAACGCCTGGCATCCATGACGCTCGCTTCGATCAAGCTGTAATTTATATTTTCAAGCATGATTATTCTGGGGCTTCGGGGATTGTAATCAATCAAGTGTCTAATCATATTAATTTTCTTGAGCTTTGCAATCAATTATCAATTCCTGCAACTGGTGATTTATCCCGCCATGTTTTGTATGATGGCGGCCCTGTCGAAAGTAATCGTGGCTATGTCCTTCATAGTGATGACTTTAAGGGGCGTGATACGCAAGTATTTGAAAATACAGGCCTTGCATTAACAACAACAATTGATGTTATTCGCAAGCTCGCCGAAGGCAGTCAGGCCCCTAAACAATCCTTAATTTCATTGGGTTATGTTGGTTGGGCTCCTGGACAGCTCGAATCGGAACTACAAAAGCATGGTTGGCTATATTGCAATGCTGATAAAAATATTATCTTCGATACGCCTTATATGATGCGTTGGCAAACTGCCGTTAATAAAATTGGTTTTCAAATCAATCAAATCACTGATTATTCAGGCCACGCTTAATAATACAATAAAAATATATTAAGTATATAAATAATATACTTGGTTGAATTATCTTTTTTTGCTATAATGCATAATATAAAACAATATTATACTATTATATTTAGAAAATTATTTAATCAAGAATGACGTATGTATTTTAAAAAATTATCCATTACACTTCTTTTACAATGCTTTTTTACAATTAATCATCTGATGATTTTAATTCTAGGAAGTCTATTGGGATATTATCTTTTACCTGTCGAATTTAAGCATTTTGCAACCCTGCCCGCTGCGGTCATGTTGCTTTGTGCATTTATATTTATCCCAATTTCTCGACATATATTATCAAAATACGGTCATCAAATTGGTTTTTTCATTGGCAGCTTTTTTGGGTTATGTGGTGCCATAAGCTTTTACTATGCTGTTTGCGATATTAATTTTCTATATTTATTGCTTGCGACGGCTTGTTTTGGAGTTCACCAATCCTATGCTGGGTTTTTACGATATATTGCGGCGGATAATAAACCATGCTGCAAAAAAATTAATATGGTTGCCACCGTTATTACGGGCAGTATTATTGCAACCATGATCGTGCCGATTTTAATTCAATATACGCAAAATATTGACCCAATCATAAGTTATCTGGGCACGGCCTATGCCATTATTATTATTAATGCTATTGGCATTATAACAAGTCTGTTTATTCAAAACAAAGAAAACCATCAAATAACGCCTCAAAATAAAATAGCATGGCAAGACCTCTCACGCTTTAAGGGCTTCAAGACAGGGGCTTCGATTGCGCTTATTGCCAACAGTATGATGCATTTTTTAATGCTTGCCATTCCTTTTGCTATTATTGGGTGCGGACTAGCAATTAATGATGTCAGCCTTACGATGCAAATACACATGATTGCAATGTTGTTACCCGCTTTTATTATCGGGAAATTATTGCATAAATTTAATTTCCAAACCACCCTAGCCATTGGCATTGCGTGCTTTATACTCACAGTCCCCTTATTATATTGGGGATATCAAACTTCTAATCTAGTGTTTTTTCAAATTGGTATGATTACAATGGGGTTTGGCTGGGGTATTCTGTATATTGCTTCGACAGGGCTTATTACTTTATGTTACTGCCCTTGTGATGCTAGCGGCATTCAAACAAAGTCAGAGATGATTATTGTTGGCGGCACTGGGCTTTTATCCCTTATGTCGGGCATTATCTATAATTTTTATGGCTGGCAGGGTATATTAATCACCGTTATCATATTGATAATTATCGCTAGTGTCATTATTATCAAAGATAGCAAGGCCTTAATCGAGCAATCGAAAAATGGAGTTGTAAACCAATCCCATAGAGCCAGTAAATTTAAGACCACCATAACGAACGACAAGGCACTTGCATGGTGAATCGTCAAATATTTTAGGTGCATGATTATCTTGATGATCTTTAAAAGTTAAATCACCTGCATGATAAGCACTTTTTTGATCGTAAAAACCACCAGAAATAATTTGCGTTAATTCAAGCCCTTTATGTGTGTGTGGCGGAATTTCGGTTCCTGCATCAATATTCATGATTGAAACTTTGACCTCTCTCGTTGATAAAGGTAAAATTGTTTCGCTAATATGCGGAAAATTAGTGTTCACTTGTAATTTATTTTTATTTTTTTCTAAATAACGATCTAGAGGGGATTGTTTTTTATTTAAAGGATTGATCGTTGTTTTGCCTGATACGCAATCAGATTGTACCGTTTCCCAAATTCTATCAAATACATCGGCACTTTTAGTATCGCTTACTAAATTATTAGTGGGTAAGTCAGAAAAAAAATCACCAAAAAGATGCTCAGCACTTTGTAAAAATATTTGACACTCGTTACAAGAATAAAAATGCGTCGATAAAATCAGGTTCAACGCCTCATCTTTGCACCCTTTTGCATAAGTATAAATAAGATCGTCATGTGGATGATTATTTGGTTTATTCATAAATCTAACAATCTTTAAACTCTTTGACAGCGATATATTTACGCAAGCTTGCTAAGGCTGTTCTAATTCGAGATTTCACTGTACCAAGTGGTAAATTGGTTGCGTCGGCAACTTCATTATGTGTTTTTTCTTGAAAATAAACCATTTTTATTAAATTCGCTTGTTCCGGTGTTATTTTTTTTAAAGCATCAATTAGCAAGGTATGATTATTTATACGGTTTAAGTTTTCAGATGGATCATCTGCATCATTCATAAAAAAGCTAGCATCTTGCTCAGTAAAGGTATGTTTCTTTTTTCGGATATATGTATCAATGAAGCGATTACGAGAAATCGTAAAAATCCAGGTAATAGGTGCAGCTTTTTCTGCGTTATATTGCTCGGCCTTACGCCATATTGTTGCCATCACATCTTGAGCAAGATCATCAATTACTTCTGGATTAACTTTTAAGGATCGTAAATATGATTTTATGCGTGGATAAAACTCGCTATAAAGCTCTTTAAATGCACTACGAGAAGCATTTTCGGCGATATCTGTAATCAATGATGAGTAATAAATATTGTATTTTTTCTTATCGTCAAAAGTATGATTCATTATAGTGCTATTCGACATATATAGGGCTCTTTAATATAAGGCCATATTAACGATATTCGCATATAATTACAAGAGATATACAAAATTAATTTATTAAAATTAATCAGCAAAATATTAAATATACTTTGCTGATTAATAAAGAGTATTAGGCAATTTTTTTATGAAAATTTTGAATAGATAACACTTCAAAATCATTTTCTTTAATTTTTATAATTGCTAAGACGGCTGCTTTTGCCCCAGAAATCGTAGTGTAATGTGGGATTTTTTGCATTAATGCCGTTGTTCTAATTGATAAACTATCGGTAATTGATTGTGCACCTGCAACCGTATTAATAACCATTGCAATTTTTTTATCTGTCATTAAGTCAACAATGTTAGGTCGCCCTTCCATCACTTTGTTAATAACATCGACATCAATACCTTGTTTTTTCAAATAATCAGCAGTGCCTTTTGTTGCAATTAATTTAAAGCCAGCTTGTATTAATTGACGTGCAGACGATACGATTGCATTTTTATCGTTATCACGCACAGATAAAAATACGGTGCCAGAAATTGGTAACACAGAACCTGCACCTAATTGTGCTTTATAAAATGCGGTTGCAAAATCGGTATCAATACCCATTACTTCGCCTGTTGAACGCATTTCAGGGCCCAACAAAATATCGGTGCCAGGAAAACGTGCGAATGGAAATACAGCTTCTTTGACAGCAACGTAATCAAGCACGACATTTTTAGGCTTTAATTGCTTTAATTTTGCACCTGCCATGACTTTGGCTGCAATGGCGGCGACTGGAACGCCTGTCACTTTTGCAACAAACGGTACAGTTCGTGATGCACGTGGATTAACCTCAAGGATATAAATATCGTAACGATCATTCTCGAAACGCTGGACAGCAAACTGAATATTAATTAACCCTTTCACGCCAAGAGCAAGCGCCATTTTTGTTGTTTGTTGCTTTAAATCCTCAATAATTTCTTCGCTTAAGGAATAAGGTGGCAAAGAACACGCAGAATCGCCCGAATGAATACCTGCTTCTTCAATATGCTCCATAATGCCTGCAATATACACATCATCGCCGTCACATATTGCGTCAACATCAATCTCGGTTGCAGCAAACAGATATTTATCAATTAACACAGGATTATTATTTGATACTTGCACTGCATGGGTCATATAATACTTAAGCTGTTCTTGATTATGCACAATCTCCATCGCACGTCCACCCAACACATATGAAGGACGAATAACAACGGGATATTGTGTTTCTTCTGCAATCGCAATCGCCTCAGCTTCGGTGCGTGCAATCCCGTTTTGTGGTTGTTTCAGCTTGATTTTATTCAATAAATCTTTAAAGCGCTCTCTATCTTCAGCTAAATCAATTGCATCCGGACTTGTTCCAAGAATAGGAATGCCTGCTTCTTCAAGCGCCTGCGATAATTTTAAGGGCGTTTGCCCTCCAAACTGAACGATAACACCCAAAAGATTGCCTTTTGTTTGCTCTTTTTGTAAAGCCTCAATCACATCTTCATTTGTTAAGGGCTCAAAATAAAGACGATCGGAAGTATCATAATCAGTTGATACGGTTTCAGGATTACAATTAATCATAATTGTTTCATAATGCTCGTCTTTTAACGAGAAACAAGCATGACAACAACAATAATCAAATTCAATCCCTTGTCCGATACGATTTGGACCGCCCCCTAAAATTGCAATTTTAGGTTTGTCACTTACATTGGCTTCGCAGACATAATTTTCACCAAATGGTTTTTCATAGGTTGAATACATATAGGGCGTTAATGAAGCAAATTCAGCGGCACATGTATCAACACGCTTATAGACTGGGCGAACATTGAGATTATGGCGATGCTTACGCACTTCGATTTCAGTTTTATCAAGCAATTCTGCAATACGTGCATCCGAAAAACCATGTGATTTCAAATAACGCATACCATCGGCATTATTCGGCAAGCCTTTTTGAATTAATGTTTTTTCAATATCGACCAAAAGATGAATTTGCTCAAGGAACCAAGGATCATATTTACTAATATTATAAACTTCATCAATCGTGATACCATGGCGAAAGGCTTCGGCAACAATTAATAATCTATCGGGCGTTGGCTTTGTTAGGTGACTTTTTAGAACATTATAATCGTCGCCCTTGCCTAAGCCTGCAATTTTAGGCGTATTTAAACCAGTTAATCCTGTTTCCATTGAACGCAATGCTTTTTGGAAGGATTCAGTAAAATTACGACCAATCGACATTGCTTCACCAACAGATTTCATTGATGTCGTCAGATTATTGTCACTACCAGCAAATTTTTCAAAGGTGAAACGCGGCATTTTTGTAACAACATAGTCAATCGAAGGCTCGAAAGATGCGGGCGTACAGCCTGTAATATCATTGCTAAGCTCGTCAAGGGTATAACCAACAGCAAGTTTAGCAGCTACTTTTGCAATCGGAAACCCAGTTGCCTTAGAGGCCAATGCACTGGAACGGCTAACACGTGGATTCATTTCAATTACAATTAAGCGACCATCATCAGGATTAACCGCAAATTGCACATTGGACCCACCAGTCTCGACACCAATTTCCCGCAAAACTGCAAGAGATGCATTACGCATTTTTTGATATTCTTTGTCTGTCAAGGTTAAGGCAGGTGCAACGGTAATTGAATCGCCTGTATGAATACCCATTGGATCGATATTTTCGATGGCACAAATAATAATTGCATTATCTGCTTTGTCACGCACCACTTCCATTTCATATTCTTTCCAGCCCAAGACAGATTCTTCGACAAGAACTTCGGTTGTTGGAGAGGCCGCAAGACCAGAAGTCACAATTTTGATAAACTCTTCTTTGTTATAAGCAATACCGCCACCAGTACCACCCATAGTAAATGATGGACGAATAACCGTTGGCAAGCCAATATAATCAATATGTTTAAGGGCCTCGTCAAGCGTATGTACAGCAACTGATTTTGGGCTTTCAAGGCCAATTTTATCCATTGCATTACGAAATTTTAAACGATCTTCAGCTTTATCAATTGCATCAGCATCGGCACCAATCATTTCAACATTATACTTTTCTAATGTACCATCATTAAACAAAGCAAGCGTTACATTAAGTGCAGTTTGTCCGCCCATTGTTGGCAGAATTGCATCGGGTCTTTCAATTTCAATAATTTTTGCTAAAACTTTGGGTGTAATTGGCTCAATATAAGTGGCATCACAAATTTCGGGATCTGTCATAATGGTTGCTGGATTTGAATTGACCAAAACAATACGATATCCATCATCTTTTAAGGCACGACAAGCTTGTGTACCAGAATAGTCAAATTCACAGGCTTGACCAATAATAATCGGCCCTGCGCCTACAATTAAAATAGACTTAATATCTGTTCTTTTTGGCATAATGTCCCCTTGATTTGGTGGTAATTTGGCGGTAATTTGGCAATAATTTAGTGGTTAATTTAGGCAAATTACGAGGGTTATAAAGAAGTTACCGCTTTGTCGCAAGCGTTTTTTTAAAAATTATCACACCCTGTAATTCACCACTGTAATAGACTATAAAGTTATACTAAAATTAATACATAATTTATCAAACTTTTAACTTTTTAAAAGTATTATAAAGCTATGTTTCTTTTGTAATACAGGGTTAATATGTCTATTTTCGAGGATGATTCAGAGTTATCACACGACCAGTCGGGGAATAATACTACGCAAACGACCGCTGATATTATATCTGAGCTTAATAGTTATAGCTCCAGCTATGAAGAAACATTTAATAATAAGATTACATTCGCAATCTATGAAGAAGAATTAACACGAGAAGTACAGCTTTATGATATTACACACGAACTTACTCAGAAATTAAATGAAGGCTATATTCTGAATCTATATGATGATGAATTTATTAAGAACCTGATTTTATTATATCAATACAGCAAAAACGATTCCCTAAAGACACTTTATGGTATGTTACCTGCGTTTTTAAAAATTATTATTAATTACCATAATCTTGAAAATACGCCCTTACACTTTTGGATTCAGGCTTTAACCAATCAGCTTTCACTTAAAGATTTAATGAGTGCTTTTAATCTTCCTTTTTCAGAGGGTGAGAATATTCAACAAGATCAGGCTTTGCTTGAACCATATTGTATTCTTTTAGATGCCGCTTTACAAGAATTCAATTTTGATAATGGGAAAAGATTAAAACCAGGAATTTTTAGTGCATTTGCAGAATCTCATGCGATTTTTCTTGAACTCAAGCGTACTAATTCACCCTTGATTTGTGATATGCAAAAATTCACTGCGGCATATCCTTTTAAATATCGATTTTTAATTGATACGGCAATTGACGTAGATTATGGATGTTTTTTAAGCGGCTTATTTATCTTAACAACGATGGTCTTTGGTGGGCCTTCCGATCATTTCCTTGATAAAGTTACGCATACGATTCTTGAGGCTGGTGCCTATACAGTACCATTTTGCAATCATTCAATACCAAGGCCAATCGTAAGTGCTTTCCCAATTATTACGCCAATCTTTTTTTATGTACCCTTTATCATTGATACCCCAAAATATTTTAGTGCTGAAACAGGGCAATTGAAACAATAACAGTATAATATGAATAAGATTAGGAATATAAGATGAGCGATAAGAGCGCAAATAACAATACACAGCCCGAACAGGTTTTTGTGGCTAATGATGCAAAAATTTTAACACAATATGATGGACAAGATCAACATTCAATTGATTTTAGCAATCAAAACCCTCATGCAATTTCTGATATTTTTACTACTTTTAGTGGATTAGATGCAGATAAAAATATGCTTTCAAAACATGAATTCCAAGCAATTTTCAAGCAACGCAGAAACGCCCAAGCCTATCAGATACACTGAAAAATCAATAATATACTGAATAAATCACTCTAACAAAATAAATATATTTTGTTGATTTTCCTGCCGATCCGTCTGTTGGGAGGTGGCTGAAGATCCTTATATTGCAATTCATTAACTTTTTCAGAAACCTCTTACATAAAGCATTACCCGAGAAATAGAAACATAGACCATAAATGGCGAAAATCTAGCTATATTAAATGGTGACGCAGTTTTTACTTGCTTTTTCACTTGACCCAACCAAATCAGGCACTTTGTCATCACCAAGGACATACTTGGCTTGAAGCGGCTGAAAGATTTAGCTGGGGCGACGCTGTGATGATCGATGTAAACAGCGTATAAA
>JBLHTX010000012.1:0-25410 GCA_047627635.1 Alphaproteobacteria bacterium
AAAAAAATACAGCGGCACGGAAATCATTCGCATCACCCTGCTCCTCATCATAATCATGATCATCATCACCATGACGGTAATTGCTGCGACCACAAGCATTAGACTCTGCCAATAGGCATCATTATTATCTAAATTAATCAGTTCATTCTATGGTTAATTAAGTTTAAAAAATATTGTTCATTTTTTTATTTTTATGTTATTGTAATATATATAAAAATAAATCAAGATATGCACAATGAAACTAAATAATAATGCGCCATGCTTTGGCGGCTGTATAACAAAATTATTCAAAGGTAAACAGCCTTTAATCATTGACAATATGCCAAAGCCAAGTGAACTCAGTATCTCTCAACATGGGGTCACACAAATTGATATGCGTTCAAACAATCAAACACAGACCAACAATATTTTAAATATAATTGTTCAAGACGCTCTTGATAGTACAAAAGATTTTTCTTTTTCAAGGGGCGGGATTATATTGATTGATTATAATAACGGTAAACCTAGAATATCTCTAAAACATGGTGATAATAATAGTGAGGTGGATAAAGATATTTTTCTTTTAGAAAGTATGCGTAGGCAATTATCACAATATTTAAAAAATATCAAAAATAATACGGATATTAATCAATCCTATAAATGGGTATCTAACCCGACGATACAAATAGGATCCGTTGATACAGCACGGATTGTTCATAAAGATAATGGTATGAATTATTTACAACAAGAATTTGATTTTACCTTTACTTACCCAATAGCTGATTGTGACATTAGTAATCCACAATCTGTAAAAATAAAAGACTCTGTCCCGGAAGGGACATTTGTTATGCCAAATACTGTTAAAAATCAACCTGATCTTGAGGCGTTTGATCTTTTTCAAAAAAGCGAGGATATACGTGGTACAGTTAAGATTGATCCAGCTCCCGATAATCGTTATTTTACACAAATTGAAAAAGGATGTGCTGGATTATGGCGTACAACAACGCAAGCAAATAGTGAACATGATGGCGAGAGTGTTCTGCATTACACGCCGCCACATAATAAAGACAGAACAGTCCGCATTATTGCACTAGGACGGCTTAATAAGAAAACATATACTCCTCCCCTAGTAAGGAGTAAGCCAATTCCTATCCCCCAAAATAAAACATAGTTTATTTCTTGGCAAGGCCGCCCAAAAGACCACGGATTAATTCACGGCCAATTTTACGACCAATAGTCCCTGTGACTTGACGAATAATGCTTTTTACCAGTGACTGCCCAAAAGATTGCTTACCGCCTTTGCTGTTAAATAATCCGCCCAGAAAGCCTGATTCTACTTCCTCTGCCTTAACTTTTTCCTGAGCTGTTTCCTGAGCTGTAACTTCGGCACGTTGTTTTAAAATTTCAGAGGCTGATTCAGGATCAAGGCTCACTTTGTATGTCGCATATAAATCATCACGGTTAATTAGATTTTGTCGTGTCGGCTCATCAATTACGCCTGCTTGTCCTTGGGGTGGGCAAATTTTTGCTTTTTGCACCGCTTGGGGCGCACCCGTATCATCGGGGCAGGAAATAAGAGCTTCACCAATGCCTAAATTAACCAGCTCGTCAGTTAGGTGTGGTAAATCGGGGTTTTGCCTGAATGTTTCAGCGGCAATTTTAACCGTTTTTTGTTCTTTGGGCGTATAGGCACGCAGGGCATGACCAATACGGGTTGCAAGCTGACTTGACACACCATCAGGGACATCAGAAGGATTTTGCGTCACAAAATAAATCCCAATCCCTTTTGATCGAATAAGGCGAACAGCACGCTCGACATTATCAATCAGGGCTTTGGGTGCATCTTCAAATAATAAATGCGCCTCATCGAAAAAGAAAACGGCCTTGGGTTTATCACTATCACCAACTTCGGGGAGGGTTTCAAATAATTCAGAAATCAGCCATAATTGCATCGCAGCATAAAGCCGTGGGGTGCTCATTAATTTTTCAGCATTTAAAATATTAATAAAGCCAAGACCATCATAAGTTGTCTTAAATAAATCATTTAAATCGAGAGCAGGTTCACCGAAAAAATGAGCAGCACCTTGATTTTCAAGGGTTAAAATATTACGTTGTATTGTGGCTATTGATTGCTTTGAAACATTACCAAGGCGTGCTGAAATTTCGGCGGCATTCTCGGATAAATGATGCAGCATGTCGCGTAAGTCATTTAAATCAACCAACAGCAAACCATCTTCATCGGCAATGCGGAACATAATATTTAAAACGCCCTCCTGCACATCGTTTAATTCTAACATTCGTGCTAATAATACAGGACCAATTTCTGAAATTGTTGCCCGAATGGGGATTCCTTTTTCGCCAAAAACATCCCAGTAACGCACAGGATTGCCTTTAAAGCAATAATCGGATATTTCAAGTTCCTTGGCACGCTTTGCAAATGGCTCAGCAAGTTTACAATTTTCAGCACTTTCATAGAGGCCCGATAAATCGCCCTTAATATCGGAGGCAAAAACAGGCACGCCTGCCTTTGAAAATTGTTCTGCAAGATGCTGCAAAGTAATGGTTTTACCTGTCCCTGTTGCCCCAGTAATTAACCCATGACGATTAGCATATTTTAAGGGGAGTTGAACTTTGTCAAACGCGCTGGTGATGCCAACGGTAAAATGTGCGGTCATGGTATTTCCTGTGAAATAATTATATAATTGATATGATTTTATAGACTGATTTTAATTTTGTTTAAAGGGTTTAATTTAAAAAAATATGTTATAAGATAGGTTAGATAAATTCAACATGATGACATTATGACCCATATTATTGACGGCAAAATAATTGCAAGCCAACTGCAAGAATCCCTAAAACAGCACATTATCACTTTGCAAACCGATAAAAATATTATGCCGCATCTTGCGGTTATTATTGTGGGCGATGATCCTGCATCGCAGGTTTACGTTGCCTCAAAAGAACGCAATGCCAAAAATATTGGCATGAAATCAACCCTCATACGCCTTGCCGATAATGTTTCCCAAGGTGAGCTTAACCAGCATATTACAGATTTAAATAACGATAAATTGGTGCATGGTATTTTGGTACAGCTTCCATTGCCAAAACATCTTGATGAAGAAATGGTGATTAATTTAATTGATCCGAAAAAAGATGTTGATGGCTTTCACCCAATAAATGTGGGATATTTACATAATGGTCAAGCTGACAAGGCCTTAACGCCTTGTACACCAACAGGATCAATCATATTGCTTAAATCATTTTGCAGTGACTTATCAGGCAAGCATGCGGTTGTGGTTGGACGCTCGAATATTGTGGGTCGCCCGATTGCTGAAATGTTGCTTCAGGAAAATTGCACCGTAACCATTGCCCATTCACGTACCCAAAATCTTGGAGATATTTGCAAACAAGCCGATATTTTAATTGCAGCCGTCGGCAAACCACATTTTATTAAAGCCGATTGGGTGAAAAACAATGCCATTATTATTGATGTCGGCATTAACCGTATTCACAACACCGAAACAGGGAAATCAAAGCTTGTGGGCGATGTTGATTTTGATGCCGTCCAAGAAAAAACCGCAGCAATTACACCCGTACCAGGTGGCGTTGGCCCTATGACAATTGCGTGTTTATTGCAGAATACAATCAAGGCTGCCTATTTATCAATTACTTAAGGCATATTTTTTGCATCACCAATAATATATAGAATTTAAATTATTAATGTTGGCGGTGTTTTAATATGGGTATTTCTAATAACGAGGCAGAATTTCAAGATCATCAGCAAAATAATATAGCCTTTGAATCTGCTCAAGATATTACAAATGATCTTGCTTTAAAAATTCAGGCCTTAAAAGCAACACGCCATAGGAATGCTGTCAAAAAAAATTATCTTTATCAACGTGCCGCCATGCGTGTTAAACATGAATTATTACAAAGTAATAATCATTATGCACACACCAATCGACAACCTCCGAAAGCCCCCATTAAACTTAGTAAGTACAGTAAACCAGATAACTTATTACAACAAAATATCTTTCCCTTTCACAGAAGTAAGCATAATATAGGACAAGAAAAATCTGTTAAATTGCATCATTATGACGATAATGCCCCAATGGTTGCATCGGCACATGATTTTAAAACATTATATACCCCAAAAACTGTCAAATATATGTGGACAGCAAATGACCTTGATTACGATGTTGCCATGGCATTAAAATCTGATTTACAAAGTTATTTAGACCTGACAAATCAGCAACGCACCCAGTATATGCAAACCATTATGGAGGTCCGATTTGTTGAACAATCTGACACTCAAAATGAAGCCTGCGACCACGAGCTTATTGGACAAAACGGCGTCTTTGCTTCGCACGATATTCCAGCAATGTCGGTGGTTGGGGTTTATGCTGGTATATTTTTAAAAGATGCCGATGATATGTTGACGCTTGCGAAAAAAATACCGCTTGAATATTTTCAAGATTATTTATTCCGCATCCCCATTAAGGAAAAATTCCCCAAGGTCAGTGCCTATCAGAACGGCAATCGATTATCGCTGGTGAATGCTGCATCAAATTATAAAGCTGATAAAGAGATTACTTTTAATGAAATTTGTCAACGTGCAAACTTAATGTTGTTAACCGTTAAAACAGGGGAATGTACTATTCCCCATATTGCCGATAATGATGAAACGCCCGATATTTTGTTTTTTGTTGCAGGGCGTGACATTCCCAAGGGGGAACAGCTTTTATATGATTATGGCGATGTCTATTGGTAGGTTATCATTAACGAAACACGATAGACATAGACAATTAGGAGACATAGACAATTAGGCAAATAATTTTTCAATCAATGTTTTCTTTGCAGGCTCTTTTGTAGTTGCTGCCATATGCGAAAGTGCATTTTCAAGCTTATCAATGCGGGCAATATATTTATCTTTTTCTGATTTTAACTCGTAGATACGCCCATCTTTCGAGGCACTTTCGGAGCGGGATTCATCAAGCGATCTTTCAAGAATAGAAATACGTGCCAATAGGCGTTCACGTTCAAGGGTAATGTCTTGGACACGCAAGGTATCAGCGCCCGAGCGTCCTTTAATGGTGTCCATTTCACTTTTTAAGTCACCATTAATTTTTTCTAAATGAATGATTTGTTGACTTAACAAAGCGGCTTGTGGCAGTTCAGGCATCGTGCCATCTGCTTGTTTTTTACGAGAGCCAATCGGACGGCCACGACGTGCAACTTGGAGGCGATTATTTGCATTTTCTGGTGGAAATACTTTTAGTAAATCTTGAGTGTCGATAAAAATTAAGCCATTTTCAGAGCGTTCAGCAACAAGCTTGCCATCTTGAATGGCACGAAATACGGTACTTTTGTTGCATCCGACCGAATTTGCCGCTTCACGTAGTGTCAATTTCATATTTTTTACCCCATTATTTTTTATTATAATATTATTATATGTGATTTATTCTATATGTGGTTCAAATCTAACCTTAGTATTTCTTTGTAACCCGATTTTTTCATTTAATCCAGCATTAACTTCAATAATTTTACAAATTTCTGTTGGCGCATAACTTACATCGGTTGTGTGCGGTTGCCTTGTTACCACATCAACAATCTTATTATGACAATCAATAAAAATAATATCAAGGGGAATATATGTATTTTTCATCCAAATCCCTACAATTGTGGGTTTATTATACAAAAAAATCATCCCTGTATTGGGGGCAAGGGTTTTACGATGCATAAGGCCTTGCATTTTTTGCTGTTCGGTGCGTGCAATTTCTAGTTTAATCTTATGCTCTCCCTGCTTGGCTGGCTGCTTGGCTGACTGCTTGGTTGGTAAAATTGCCTGATATTGAATGTCTGCACGCGCAGCCCCTTTGCTAGGGATACATAAATTTATAAAAATAAACCAAATCATAAGAAATAATTGATAATATAAATTTTGTTTTCGTTGACTTGTTATTATTTCAATCATAATCTGTGCAGGTTCATATTATAGACTCATATTAACATATAAATCATTATAACAAAAAAATGAAAATACTAAACTAATTTATTTATAGGAATGCTATGCGTACATTATTAGTCCCCGTCAAACGCGTCCTTGATTATAATGTTAAGCCACGCATTAAAATTGATGGCAGCGGTGTTGATTTATCTAATGTCAAAATGTCACTTAATCCATTCGATGAAATTGCCGTTGAAGAGGCTATTCGCCTAAAAGAAAAATCACTTATTGATGAAATTATTATTGTATCAATTGGCGTAGCACAAGCAAAAGATACCATTAGAACCGCCCTTGCAATGGGTGCTGATAAAGGAATTCATATTGTCACCGATGAAATGCTTGAGCCACTTTCTGTGGCAAAAATTTTACAAAAAATTGCCCAAGAAATCAATCCCGAACTTATTATTATGGGTAAACAAGCCATTGACGATGATTATAACCAAACAGGGCAAATGCTGGCAGCATTAATGGATCGACCCCAAGCAACCTTTGCGTCTAAGCTTGAATTTATTGATGATAAGGTGCATATTACCCGTGAGATTGATGGCGGTTTACAAACCATAGCCATTAATAAACCTGCCATTATCACCACCGATTTACGCCTTAACGAGCCACGTTATGCATCATTACCCAACATTATGAAGGCAAAGTCAAAACCGATCACTGAGCGTCCAATTACGGAGTTTGATGTTGATATAAAACCCCGCTTTACCATTACTAATGTAAGTGAACCCAAGCCACGTCTTGCAGGCATTAAAGTCGAAACTGTCGATGAATTTATTGCAGAGCTTAAACAGCTTGGCGGCTTAGCATAAGGAGAATATGAATGAAAATTTTAATTTGTGCCGAGCTGGATGCACACACCCTATCCGAGCAAACCGCCAAAGCCGTGACTGCTGGTCTTAAATTATCTGATAAAGTTGACCTTTTGGTTGTTGGTGATAATGTCCCGACCACGCAAAGTTATGAAGGCGTTAATGCCTTAAAAATTGCTAATAATATTTGCTTTGCCCATGGCAACGCTGAAACAATTGCAGCTTTAATTTTAAATATCAGCGATCATTACGATGCAATTATTGCCCCATCAACCAGTTGCTGGAAAAATATTTTACCGCGTGTTGCCGCCAAACTCGATATGATGATGATAAGTGATGTAATCGATATTATTGATAGCACAACCTATAAGCGTCCAATTTACGCAGGAAACGCCATTGCGACCTTAACAAGTAACGAGCCTAAAAAAATCATGACTGTGCGTCCAACCGCATTTCAACCCGCAATCAGCACACAAGCAACAGGCGAAATTATTGACTTTGTCCCCGAGGTTCAATTTGCATCTGAGTTTATTTCACACCTACTCTCTGTCAGTGAAAGACCGCAATTAACTGCCGCAAAAACAGTAATATCGGGTGGACGTGGCATTGGATCAGAGGAGAATTTTAAAATTATTCAAGATTTAGCCGATACCTTAAATGCCGCTGTTGGCGCATCAAGGGCAGCTGTCGATGCTGGCTATGTGCCGAATGATTATCAAGTTGGACAAACAGGCAAAATTGTTGCTCCAAATCTTTATATGGCAATTGGGATTTCAGGTGCTATTCAACATTTAGCAGGCATGAAGGATTCTAAAATTATTGCTGCGATTAATAAAGATCCCGATGCACCAATTTTTTCGGTGGCCGATGTTGGCATTGTCGGTGACTTGTTTCAGATAGTTCCCGAGTTACAGAAAAAACTATCTGGATCTTAAGCTGCTGGTGCTGAGAAATGATTGCTTGTCGTTTTTGGAATATGGAAAAGATTATCATTTTTCATATTATCCTGCACTTCTTTAAGTCGCATAAAATGCGCCATTTTGGGATTTAAAGCAAGCGGCTTTGAAGCAAAAAAATTGTTGATTGGTTTCTGATTGATTGGTTTCTGATTGATTGGCATTTGTTTTGATTGTGCAATAATTTTAGTAGAAAATTTTGACGCTTCAGCACGTTGTTCAGCTAATTGTTCACTGGATGCTTGCGTAGCGGTATTCATTAAAATGACTGGCTGATTTTGTGGTTCATCTAGCTTAAAGATAATATTAGGCTCAGAAGCTGTTATTGGTTTAAGCAGTGAAAAAACAGTATCATTAGCAATCGGATTCTGCGTGTCAAACCTAATGTTACTCATTTTATTATCAGGTACTGGACTATAACTTAAATTAACGCCTTGCTCTTTATCTAGACTTGGTTTTTTATCGGATTTAAAATCATTTTTATGCTCGGATGCCCAACGCCCCAATGGCGAAATTCCTGTTTTTTGAAATTCTTGCATATATTTTGATTGCGGCTTATCGGTCGATATGCCAGCTTGACCCACTCTATGCTGAGCATAAGGATCTTTTAGCCTCTGATTATTTGTAATACCATCTATGCGAATAGACATAAAAATCATTCTCTTTTTTATAATATATAATTAATATATCACAAATAAACATATAAATCAATGCAATTCGTTGCAAAAAAAATATTATCAAATTTATTCAAAAATACGCCTAATAATTCCAATTGATAAGAACGACAAAGGATCAATCGTGATGTTTGGCTGATCTATTTTGCCTTTTATTTGATAACTTAACCCGACAATGCCCTCGCCTTTTCTTGACGAGGTAATTTTTCCAATAATTGGAATATTCGACAAAATACTATTAAGCCCATAAAACGGAACTAATGTGCCATACATATTTAATGTTTCAAATTGTGCATGATAATCACCCTGAAAAGACATCCCAACCGCCGATCCATGAATAAGACCATTTTTAAATTTAACAAAATCATGGTCTTTGGTGAAATTAAATTCAACTTTGTCAACGCTAAGCCCCCGATTATTAAGCCGATCTGAAATACCTGATAAAGATGCAAATGACAAAAGCTTGGTAATTAAGGGCGCTTTTAAAATTGTACCATCGGTAATCGACAATGATCCCCTCAATGAATGTACTTTTTGCATAATATCAATCGTTAAATTTCCGCCCTTAAATGCTTCAAACAAACCTAATTGGGTAATAAGATTGCCTGCATTTTTTGCTGTAATCGTAATTTTTCTTTTATGAGGGGCAAGCTCTTGCACTTTAATATGCGTCATTTTCATTTTTGGGGCGTTAATTGTCATCGATATATCATGCTGATTTTTGCTATCGGCAGTTGCCACAAGATTTGCCTTATCAACGATGACATCCTTGTAAAGCGTTAATGTATTTGCGTAAAGACTTGCCGTGATATTGGGATATATTTTAATTTTTTTAACAACCGACAGCACTTTATTCTTTTTCTCAAACTCAATAATCGGAATGAATGAGGCGTTATGAGCACGCAATTTTACAAAATGTTTTTGCTTGGCAATATGATAATGCCCATGTGCACTTTGAAGAATATTTTTAAAAGTAAGGTTATTAATTTGGGCACTTTTAATACCATTTTTACCAATATTCATATCACGGATATAGGTTTGTAAGTCCTTGTGATTGAAGGTTATTTTTTGAATTTGAAAATCATGATCCCGATCAAAGCCCAAAAGTTTAAGAATCTTTTTTTCGCCTGCTGGTAATTGCCATATTGAATGTGCCCAGCCGAGCCGCATTTTTGTCAAATTGCCATAAACATCGAGTTTTTTAATACTGGCTCTTTGTAATTGTAAATGTGTTTTTAAATAAGCCGATCCCTTTAAATAATCTTGGAAGGGAATAGTACTATCAATTAAAAACGGCAAAGCTGCAATAATTTGACGATCATTTAAAAATGTTTTCATTCTCACATCTGTTGTCACCGATGCCCGCTTATTGAAATTTTCAGACCAATCAAAACTACTCCTTAGGCCATATAATGTCACCTTGCCTGAGCCTTTTGCTTTATTTGCTGTCACAAACAAACGGGCATCAATATTTTGCAGTGGGATTTGTTTTGCCCCTACTTTTAAAGAGCCATTTTTTACCGTCACATCACTTTGCATTTTAATGGCATCCAGTTTGACTTCTTTTAAAAGTGCAAAATCGAGCTTAAGCAATCCCTTAAAACTCCCTGTTGCTTGTTGATAGCCAAAGCCGCCCTTTGTCATAAGGCGTAAAGGTTTTGTATTAATTAGGGTTAATCCTTCTTTTAACCGTCCAGCAATGTTGGCCTTAATATAGCCATGAGGCACTGGTTGCGTGATATCGGGGATTGTGAAACTTGCTTTGCTGATCTTTAAATTGCCAATTTTTGCTGCTGAAATTTGTGCGGCAAATTTTTCATTATCAATGACTAACGCCCCAGTGACATCTGTTGCATATTTCATGGGTTCCAAATATGAAACAACGCCCTGTGTTATTGGGGCATTAAGGGACATTTTTCGGGGATAATCTTGATGTGCAAATCCAGAAGCTTTAAAATGTGCAGTTTCAAATTGTGCCGATTTTAAATTTTGACTTGCCCATTGCCTTGCCCCTTGTGCGGCATTATGCGGCCATAATTGGAACAAATGCTTGATCGTTAAATGCTGTATGCCTGTTTGAAAATCATAGGCAATATTTTTGTTAAACTTCAGCTGTGCCTTGCCCGTAATCCGTGTTTTTTGAATAAAGTTAATGTCAAATTTCTTAATATCAAGCTGATGCTTAAGATCATCATAATGTCCGTTAATATGAATATTTTTTGCACCAATAGGGGTTTTATAAATAAGACCATCATAAAAATTTTCCAGTGCAATATCGGCTTTAAAATTGCCTTTCGAGGTCAGGCTTGCACTGCCTTTTAATGTGCCCCGATTAGTTTTTAAATGTTCAATATTAAAATTAAAAGCAGGTGTTTTAGGATCATAACCTAGGTTGAGAACTCCCTGTTTGATTTTAAAAATTTCATTAGGATTATTAACCGAGATCGGCACAAGGACATTGTTTAAATATAAAGAAGCATTGAATTTTTTAAAACTCATATTATCATTCAAACTTGCCGTGGCTTTAAGGAAAACTTTGCCAGAAAAATGATGCTTTAAAAAATGATTTTGTAACTGCTTTGAACCAAGCGTGAAAGTCATGTCAAAATTATCATGCTCTTGTAATGCATAAGAAATATCTAAGGTTGCCGGCAAGGCTTTAATGCCCATTACATCGCTTTGAATGTCCGTCTCAAGCTTGAGGGCAAGATGATTATGAACCCGATTAAAACTGAGGGTTTTACCATATATTTCAAAATCGCTTGTTTTATCGCTTGTTTGATCAATGGCTTGATCCCTTGTTTGATCATCAGTAGCAAAAGGAATGTTAAACTTTAAATTGCTTTTCTTAATCACCATTGTTTGCAAGGAACGCATTAAAGGTATATTTAAATAGTCATTTAATGTCTGATAAATCGAAAGGGTTTTAGCAAGTTCTGTTTTAATTTCTTTATCATTATTTGTTGAGTTTATTGATTCACTGTCAATATGGTCAATTAAAATTTTATTTAAACCAAGCGCCCCTTGTGCCAAGCTTTTTTTAGAAATATCCAACAGAACATGATGCAAAATATGTTTGGTGTCATTTTGACGATGATTTAAAATGACTTTATTAATTTTAATCCCCACCAACTCTACTTGTCGATCACTCATAATATGTGTCCCTTGCAGGTCAATGGCATAAGGTGTGTCGGTAAATTGTTGCTCCAGATAGGGCTCAAGAAAGGTCAAATCAATCGGCTTCCAAAGAATACGCCCATAGATTACAGCCAATAAAAGCGTTAAAAGCACAATCACGGTCAAGCATTTTTGTGCTATAAACTGTAAGGTCGCAAAAATATATTTTTTAAATTTTACTGATTTTTGCGGCACTTTATCGGTCATGTTGCTTTATCTTTCATCATTAATAAGGTATAGTACATTCGTCTTTTAACAATCACTTAATAACAAGGTATTTATTTATGACATTAAGCATTGATGATATGGCTCCTAATTTTACGTTACCTGCCAATAATAATCAAACAATTTCCTTGTCCGATTACCAAGGAAGTTATGTCGTGTTATTTTTTTACCCAAAAGATGATACCTCAGGCTGCACAACCGAGGCAATCGCCTTTAGTGAGTATCAAGCACAATTCAAAGACCTTAATTGCGTAATCCTAGGATTATCCAAGGATTCTGTTAAATCGCACGATAAGTTTATTATAAAACATAATTTAACAATGCCGATTTTGTCCGATGAAACAACTGAAACATTACAAGCCTATGGCTCATGGGTTGAAAAATCAATGTATGGCAAAAAATATATGGGTGCGGATCGGTCAACTTTTGTAATTAATCCAGATGGAAAATTAATTGAAATTTACCGCAAAGTCAAAGTACCGAACCATGTTCCTACTGTCCTTGAACGGGTTAAACTTGCATCACAGAAATAAATAAGGGATGAATAAGGGATGAATAAGGGTAATAATCTAAAAATTCACTTTATGC
Source organism: Alphaproteobacteria bacterium (assembly GCA_047627635.1). Classification (GTDB taxonomy): domain Bacteria; phylum Pseudomonadota; class Alphaproteobacteria; order JBCCNR01; family JBCCNR01; genus JBCCNR01. Next base: position 12,422 of record JBLHTX010000012.1, read on the forward strand.
TAGTATTATCAATGCCTTTGTCGATGACTTGACTTTTTGTCGATCAATCGGTTATTATTTGTATAATACATGAATAACGCACTGCATTAATTCTAATGCGGTGTTTTTTGCTGTGTTTTCTATTGTGATATACAAAATAAACCCGAGGATATTATGAAAAAAGATATTATGAAACATAAAAAAATATTGCCGCATCAAAATGTGGCGTTTAAAAAATTCGACATTGTTAAAGAAACTCAACCGATAAGATTCCTTTTTATTTTTGTTGTCCCCCACCTAGCCTCCCCCAAAGGAGGGAGGAATCAGGATTGCTCCCCTTAAAAGACCTCCCTCTTTTTTTGTGGAGGGATGAGGAATTAGGATTGCTACCCTTAAAAGCCCTCCCTCTTTGGGGGAGGGTTGGGTGGGGGATATTACACAAAAAACCCGTCATTCCCGTCCGAGCAAACCCCACACCCGTCATTCCCGTCCGAATGCAATGAGGGAAAGGGAATCTTATTCAGCACAAGAATCCTATCAAAGCCCCGTCACTGCGAGGCTTGACGTAGTCAAACAAAGCAGTCCAGCTTTAACTTTTTTACTATCAATCGTGTTTCTGGATTGCTTCGCCTGCCAAGGCAGGACTCGCAATGACGATTCCTGTGGAATGTGGTCAATACAAAACCCCACACCCGTCATTCCCGTCCGAATGCAATGAGGGAAAGGGAATCTTATTTCAATATCAGATTCCCTTTTATTTTTACTGCGTAAAAAAACGGGAATGACGTAATTTGATTGATTATACAATAAATTGATATTTACGTCTTTTTCATTTATGCTCATAGCATCAATAAATTTAGTACAGAATTTCAAGAACTTCAACAAATATGCTAACAAGAAAATTTGAATTATATTTGATCATTCGATCTTTTTTTTGTGAAATCTCCATTAATATAGCGTAAATTAAAAGCATTAATTGGTTGCAGGTTTTCCAGTACATATTCATGATTTAATGACGGTGAAATTTCAGTAATTGACTTTATACTGTTATAAATTTCGGCCAACTCTTCCTTTGAGTGCATTTTATATAATTCAGTAATAGAACTAATTGAGCTTTCTTTGATTTTAGCGATGTTAAAACCTGCACTACAAAAAATACACCTTAATTTATTTAAAGTAGAGCGGTCTTCATCTGTTGGGTTACGTGGGAACGCATCTATTATAGTCTGCATTTTAGAAATATTTACTTCGTCTTCATAAGATTTTTGTATATGCTCTGATGATTTTTTTGGATTAGCTAAAAAATCAACAGTTGCAAGCCATAATTTTTGTTTTTTAATATCTTTATGATTTAAAGTTTCAGAATATTGCGTTTGCTTATTGATGGTGGGGCGTACTTTTATATCTTTATTTTCATACAAAGCTATTGGTAAGGTTGTGGTAGAAGGCATTGTATTGTTAATCATATAGTCTCTTTTTTATAATGAATATATGTTATGTTACACTATTTATTTAAAAAAGTAAAATATAAAAAATATAATTATATTTATGCCTTCACAAGGTTAGATGTTCCTAAATATTGGGCTAGAAATTCAGCTAACACCCGTCACTGCGAGGCTTGACGTAGTCAAACAAAGCAGTCCAGCTTTAACTTTTTTACTATCAATCGTGTTTCTGGATTGCTTCGCCTGTCAAGGCAGGACTCGCAATGACGATTCCTGTGGAATGTGGTCAATACAAAACCCCACACCTAGGATCGCTCCCCTTAAAAGCCCTCCCTCTTTGGGGGAGGGTTGGGTGGGGGATATTACACAAAAAAACCGTCACTCAGAGTCCTTGCCTTCGCAGGCAAGGCAATCAAGAATTTACAACGTCAGTTTATATCTTTTACAAAGTTACTGTGTCTTCACAAGGTTAGATGTTCCTAAATATTGGGCTAGAAATTCAGCATGGTAATTGTCAAAATTATTCTCTTCAATGGCACTACGAATTTCAGCCATTAATCTGCCATAGAAAAATATGTTATGCTGTGACAAAAGCATTGCCGCAATAATTTCGTTCGCCTTGAATACATGATTCAAATAAGCCCGTGAATAATGCTTGCACGCCATACATTCGCAATCTTCCTCGATTGGTCTTGGATCATCAATATTAGGAGATGACTTGATATTCAAAGCCCCATTACGGGTGAATACTTGTCCATTACGCCCTGACCGTGTTGGCAATACACAATCGAACATATCGATGCCCCTTGCGACTGCACCAATAATATCGTGTGGTTTGCCGACACCCATTAAATAGCGTGGCTTGTCGTGCGGCAAAGCAGGCGTGGTTTCTTCAAGGGTTTTAAACATAATCTCTTGACCCTCGCCAACTGCCAAGCCCCCCACTGCATAGCCATCGAAGCCAATATCAATTAATGCTTTTGATGATTGTGCACGTAAATCAGGATAAACACTGCCCTGTACAATACCGAATAAGCCAAAACCATCACGCTTAATAAATGCCTTTTTCGAGCGTTCAGCCCAATCAAGCGAAAGACGCATTGATTTTTCTGCGACTTCATGCGTTGCAGGATATGGCGTGCATTCATCAAAAATCATGGTAATATCGGAACCCAATAAATACTGAATTTCCATAGAGCGTTCGGGAGTCAGCATATATTTTGTGCCATCAATATGCGATTTAAACTCGACACCCTCGGGGGTTAATTTGCGTAATTTTGCCAATGACATAACTTGAAAGCCACCAGAATCGGTTAAAATTGGTCTATCCCAATTCATAAATTTATGCAAACCACCAAGCTCGGCAATCCGTTCGGCCGTGGGGCGTAACATTAAATGATATGTATTACCAAGCACAATATCAGCGCCGCTTTGCTTGACCTCGTGCGGGTACAAAGCCTTTACTGTGCCAGCAGTGCCCACAGGCATAAAAGCAGGCGTTTGAATGTCTCCCTTGGGGGTTGTAATCGCACCACGACGTGCATTAGCCGATGTATGACTGACGGAAAAAGAAAATTGTGACATAAAATCTAAGGACTATAAAAATTAAAATGAACCACGATGCAACAAACAGGCATCGCCGTAACTGAAAAAGCGATACTGCATTTTTTGTGCCGCATCATAGGCTTGTTTCATAATATCGGTACCAGCAAATGCACAGACAAGCATGAAAAGTGTTGATTTGGGCAAATGGAAATTTGTCATTAACACATCAACCGCCTTGAAGCGATATGAGGGATAAATAAAAATATCAGTCTCACCTGTAAAGGGATGCACAATACCAGCATCATCGGCAACGCTTTCAATGACTCGTAAAGCCGTTGTCCCCACGCAAATAATACGCCCATAATTTTGCTTAGCTTGGTTAATAATATCCGCATTATCGGCATCAATATGAATAATCTCGCTATGCATAATATGCGATTCAAGGTCATCGCTTTTGACGGGTAAAAACGTACCGCCCCCAACATGAAGCGTAACATAAGCAATGTGAATATTTTTCGCTTTTAACGCATCAAATGTTGCTTGGGTTAAATGCAACGAAGCCGTGGGTGCGGCAACTGATCCTAAATGCTTGGCAAACACTGTTTGATAATTTTCATCATCACTTTGATCGGCCTTGCGGTATTTTTCAATATAGGGCGGCAATGGCATTGTGCCTGCTTTATCAAGGAAAGCAAAAAAATGATTTAAATCAGTATCAAAGGCAATATGCACCTGCCCTGCTTCATCTTTTTTTAAAATTGTTGCTGTCAAAATTGTTTGGTCTGAAGCCGTAAATTCAAGCGTATCGTTAATATCCAGTTTCTTACTGCCCTTCGCAAAGCAACTATAATGAATAACATTGCTTGCTTGATGCGTTAATTTATGGAGTGTGATTTGGCATTTATGGCTCCGATTTATATCACGGCCAATTGTGGTGATTACCCCTTCAAGGCGTGCCTTAATAACTTTTGTGTTATTTAACACAAGAACATCGCCGCTGTTAAAATGATCGATTAAATTATGAATATGCTGATGTTCCAGCCGATTATTATCAACCAGCATAAGGCGTGCATCATCACGATTATCAAGCGGTTTTGTCGCAATAAGTGCATCATCGAAGGTAAAGTCAAAAAGATCAGTTTGCATAAATATTAGGGTTTTGAATGTAAAAAATGTAATTTTTTGGATGTATCACACGGAGCTCGATACACTATGTTATAATAACGACACAGGGACTCGATCGGTAAATGCGAACGACCAAACCGAATATGGAAACGATCATAGCCTTCTTTAATATAAATTTGAACTTGCTTTAAAAATAAATGCATCCCAAGACTTAGATTAATCGCATCATCATCGGGATATTGGCTGAATAATTTTTGCAAATCATTTGGAATGGCGACATTTAAACGATGGGCGGTTAAAAAACCCTTTGATGGGCTTTCAAACGGTAACACACCAATACGCACTTTTGGTAAAATATGGGTTGCTTGTATTTTTTCTAAAAATTTAAGCGTATGCGTTGGGTTAAAGGTAAAACGTGTAATAATTTCATGCACACCAAGATCAATTAAAATTTTAATCATCTCAATTTCTGAGCTATTATGTTCGGGACGTGCCTCAATGGAAATTTTAAAATCACCTTTTTGTTTCAAAGCCTTAACGGCATGAATCAATGATGCATAATGATCGGTTGTAATGGCAGTTGTCCCAAGCCGTCGTCCCTCGGTAATGAATAATCGGTTGATACCCTTATCAATATAGGCATTGGCAATTTCATCAAAATTAACTTGGCTAATATTACTACGGCGTAAATAACCAATAATGGGCATACGATGCTGAGTATGTAAACGCTGCGTAATGTCAATTGCACGGGTTGGTACTAATACGTCACCACCAAAATTAACGCAAGAAAAATCAGTCTGATAATGTTTCAATGCCAATGCAGCATTAAAAATTGCTTTTTCAGCCATGGGGTTTGAAGGCGACGTAAATTCTAGGCTGATGCGGGGTGTGTTTTTAGGCGGATATAGCGTATATGGCATAACAAAGCTTATAATATGTCATTAATCTATTTCACCTTTAATCTGTTTTATCAATTACCGCAAGCTTAAAATGTTAATTGTCCTTAACGCTTTATTTTTTAAGCAAATCTAAGCCATATACCGAATATTGCCTCTATTATTCATCAATGGCGTACTTTCTTGGGAATTAATAACATTAAAACAATTAAAAAATATATTACAATAAAAATCAACCATCAATAATTAAATATTTTTTATATTCTTTCAGCTTATCACGCAAAGCAGCGGCTTTTTCAAAATCTAAATCATCAGCGGCTTTATGCATTTCTTTTTCGACATCTTTAATAACTTTTTTTAGATCATCACCCCTTGGGCGTTTTGACAATTCTGACATTCCTGCTGTGCCATCAGTTGTGCGTTTTTCACTGATTGCTTTTTTAATCGTTTCAGGTGTAATGCCGTGCTTTGTGTTATAAGCAACTTGAATTTCACGGCGACGATCAGTTTCATCAATAGCGGCATTCATTGAATTTGTCATTTTATCAGCATATAAAATCACCTTACCATCGGCATTACGAGCGGCACGTCCAATTGTTTGCACCAAAGCGGTGGTTGATCTTAAAAACCCTTCCTTGTCGGCATCAAGTATAGCAACCAATTTACATTCTGGCACATCAAGCCCTTCACGCAGTAAGTTAATGCCGACCAAGACATCGAAAATGCCTGCCCGTAAGTCATTCATAATATCAATCCGTTCCATGGTATCGGTATCGGAATGCATATAACGGACTTTGATTTTTTTACTATAAAGAAAATCAGTGAGTTGTTCAGCCGATTTTTTGGTCAATGTTGTAACAAGAACACGCCCTTTTTCTTTGCCTTTGGTCACATTACGAATCTCATATAGCAAATCATCTACTTGGTTTGTGGCAGGACGCACATCAATCGGTGGATCAATAAGGCCTGTTGGTCTAATCACTTGCTCGGCAAAAACCCCTTCGGTTTGGGCAAATTCCCACTTTGATGGTGTCGCAGAAACGCATACAGTTTGCGGCCGCATTGCGTCCCATTCCTCGAACTTCAAAGGACGATTATCACGGCATGACGGCAAACGAAAACCATGTTCCGACAGTGTATTTTTGCGTGATCTATCACCCTTATACATTGCCCCAATTTGCGGCACAGTCACATGACTTTCATCAACGAATAAAAGCCCATTATCGGGCAAATATTCAAACAAAGTGGGCGGTGGTGATCCTGATGGTCGTCCCGTTAAATAACGTGAATAATTCTCGATGCCCTGACATGATCCCGTTGTTTGCAGCATTTCAATGTCATAGGTTGTGCGTTGCTCAAGCCTTTGTGCCTCAACAAGCTGATCGTTGGCACGCATAATTTGTAAAGTTTCCAATAATTCTTGGCGGATCCCCTCAATCGCTGTCCGAATTGTGGGACCAGGTGTCACATAATGGCTGTTGGCATAAAGCTTGACTGCCCCTAAATTATCAACCATTTTCCCTGTTAAGGGGTCAAATTCCTTGATGGTTTCAATCTCATCACCCCACATTGAAATGCGCCATGCATTCTCATCACTATGGGCAGGAAATATATCTAATATATCCCCACGCACCCGAAAATACCCACGCTTAAAATCAATATCATTACGCTTATATTGCAGCTCGACGAAACGATTAATTAAATCTTTTTGCTTAATCACGTCACCTGCTTTAAGCATCTGTGACATTGATAAATATGCATCGGGCGAGCCAATACCATAAATACAAGAAACCGACGACACAACAATCACATCGTTACGCTCGAGCATTGAGCGTGTGGCAGAATGGCGCATTCGGTCAATCGTTTCGTTAATTGTTGCCTCTTTGGCAATATAAGTATCCGAGCGGGCAACATAGGCTTCGGGCTGATAATAATCATAGTAAGACACAAAATATTCAACAGCATTAAAGGGAAAAAAGTTCTTAAATTCCTCATAAAGCTGTGCCGCAAGAATTTTATTATGTGCCATAATAATAGCAGGGCGTTGCAAATTTTGAATAATATTTGCCATGGTAAATGTTTTACCAGTACCCGTTGCCCCCAACAAAGCTTGTGTTTGCTGATTCTCAAGGAGTCCATCGCATAATTGCTTAATGGCAGTGGGTTGATCGCCTGCAGGGGAAAATTTGCTCACAAGTTCGAATGGCTTACTTGATTTCATGCTATGTGTTGGTATTGGAGGATTAGGAATGACCACCATAATTTAGAATCTCATTTATTTTTAATCATTATCTTATACGCTATAAAATAGATAAAATAAAAGTTAATTAATAAAATATAGAAATAAAAGTTAATTAATATTTTTTAATCTTTCTTATTGAAATGATACTTTAAAAAATCATAAAAACCCTTTGCTTTTACTGTCTATGGTGATTATGATGCGTATGAATAATACGATGCACAAGGATTTTTATGACTTTCACATTACCAGAGTTACCATATGCAAAAACGGCACTTGAACCGCATATCTCATCACAAACATTTGATTATCATCACGGCAAGCACCATGCAGCCTATGTGAATAATCTTAATAATCTTGTTAAAGATTCTGACTTAAGCACAAAGTCACTTGAAGAGATCATTCATCTTGCAGCCAATGATGCCTCAAAAGCTGGCATTTTTAATAATGCAGCACAAGTTTGGAATCATACATTTTTCTGGAACTCTATGTCTCCAAACGGTGGCGGTCAACCAACAGGCGATATTGCTGAAAAAATCACCAAAAGCTTTGGCTCGTTTGATGCATTTACCGAGCAATTTAAAACAGCCGCTGCAACACAATTTGGCTCAGGCTGGGCTTGGCTTGTCCTTGACAGTAATAATGATTTAAAAATTGTTAAAACTGCCAATGCAAATACCCCCCTTACTGATGGCTTAACACCCTTGTTAACCCTAGATGTATGGGAGCATGCATATTATTTAGATTATCAAAATCGTCGCCCTGATTTTATTGCAACTTATTTAAACTCCCTTGTAAATTGGGAATTTGCTAATAGCAATCTTAAAAAAGCTGCTTAATTAAATAAAAGCTTAAGGGCATCTTCGGGGGCCTCATTATGACGCAGAGGTTTATCAATAATAATAATCCCTGCGTCATTATTGCCGTAATATAAAAAATTCATCATCGCATTATATTGCAAATCAAAGCGTGAATTTGTATAATGTACGCCCGTTTTATTTTCATAAAAATAAGTCGACAGCGTTATGTATTTTTGCCCATCAATGCGGCCATTAACCGTTACCGTATAGGGCACATTGCCATAAGTTTTTGTTCCCTGTGACAGTAAAAAACGATCATCTTCATTGTGAATCTTATGAAGCGACGATGATACTTCCTTGTGGTTATCTTGATAATTATAATAACTCATTTGTAAAATTGTGGCATTATCAATCAAATAAGCTTGCTGATAATCTGCACCCTTAAAATCTTGCATTAAATATGTTTTATAAATAGTTTTATGATCCAGATTAATCGGTGAAATAGCCTTAATATCGGGTGCTGATTGCATGGCTTTATCGGCAATAATATCGTTAAAATAATGATTCAAAGTAAACGGCGTTAGTAAAATGATAATGACAGATAAAAAGATTCTTTTTTCATAAAAATGTGCAAAAGGATAAAACTTATCACGAGTTGCATCATAAGTCCCAAATGGTAATCTGGGAGCTATCTCAGTTTCAAAAACAGGTTCTTTTTTCGCAAGCCGATCACCAATCATTAAATTAATAAATGCAAGTAAACTGAAAAATCCCCATCCATAAATTAAATGATCAACACCAGCAGCATATTCACCATTTGAATAATGCCCAATCATCATAATCATATAGGCCCTAAGGCAATTACCAATAATCGGGATAGCAAGCGAGATAACCCCAAAAATAAGCCATGATTTTTTTGTTTGAAAATGAAAATAAGCAAAAACATAACTGACAAAAATATTAGCAATTAAAAACCGCAAGCCTGCACAGGCTTCGGCAACATAAAAACGCGCCTTGGGGGTGATAATATGAATTCCCTCATAAATGACATCAACGCCTGACCATTCTAATAAACGCACAGACACAAAAGCCGTAAAATTTTGTAGGGGCACAATAAATTCTGTCCCAAATGGCACAGCAAATAACAAGAAAAAGACAAGCGCCCAATTATAACGCACAATATGACGACCAAGGGCAGCAATAACAATTAAAATAGCCGTTAATACCCATAAAAAATGAGCAATAATATTAAAGCCACCCCAAAAAGTAACCACCATCAAAGCACTTGAAATTGCAATTAATGGAACAGTTAAAGGTTCAAATCGTATGGGATAAATGTCAAAGATTTCAGGCTTTAAAACAAGACCAACAAAGAAACAAGGGAACACCAAAAAGCAATGATAAAAACTGGTATCATTAATCCAAATATTGACCAATGATTTGGCAACTGGAAGTGTGCATAATGTAAAAATACACAATATAATAAACAATGTGCATAATGTGGCTTTTGCAACTTGATTCATAAATCGAGTCCATTTTTTTGTAATAAATCCTCAATGATAATTTTTAATTTATCTTGTATGTGACTTGCATGATACCGATGCGATACATGGTGCGTTGCGGCCTCACCAATTATTTTTAAATTTTCAGGATTGTCAATCGCATTGACTAAATGCTTCCGCCAATCTTGTAATGTTTCACATAACACCAAATGCGTGTTATTTTGTGCGTCTATCCCCTCAAATGCATTGGGCGATACAAAGCAAGTTTTACCCATTGCCATTGCCTCTAGCACCTTATTTTGAATGCCACGGCCAATAAATAACGGAGCAACGCACGCAAGGGAATGCGACATATATGGCTTAACATCATCAACACTGCCTGTAATCACAACATGGTTATTTGGATTATGTTGTTGTTTAAGTTTTGCAACGGGGTTACGCCCCACACAATAAAAGTTAATGGTTTTTTTTGTTTGTTGCTGAATATATGGTAAAACTTGATTTATAAAAAACAATGCACCATCGTAATTGGGCTTATAATCCATAGCCCCTGTCATAACAAAATTAATATCATCACGATGCTGTGATAAAAAAGGGTTTGTATAACTTAGTTTTGCGTTAAAACGTGTTGTATCAACGCTGCACTCAATCGAGTCGATGGGGTTACGAAACTGCGTTTGTTTATTTTCATCAATAAAAAGCTTCTTTTCACTGTCGGTTACAAAAAAAGATTGATTAACATTTTGTGCAATATCAACTTCGAGTGTTTTTAATAATTTTGCTTCACGCTTATAAATCCATGACATCGGGAATAATGCTAAATCGGCATATTCTTGCCATTTATAAGAATCCATATCAACAAAATCACAAATTGCCGTTTTATAATCAATGGCATCTTTGTAGAAATAAGATATTGCTGAATAAAAAATCACAACATCATAATGCATTCTATTTGCTTCTAATCGCTTATACAATGCGGGATCAAACCCAATCATTTGCGTTAAACTATTATTAGTCAGCAATCCTTTGATTGTGTTTACATGATTTTGAAATCGTGATTTATAAGCCTTGGGATAGATCAAATGATCGCAAAAGTTTTTTAGCTGATTAACATAAACATAATCCTCTTTATGCTCAGTTGGAAATGCACAGGTAACTTTGTGGTTTAATTTTTTAAGGGCTTGAATAAGCTGAAACGCCCGAATTTTATCCCCTTTGTTCGGTGGATAAGGAATACGATGAGAAACAAATAAAATTTCAGCCATGAAAAACAAAAATCCCTAAAAAAAATACTCTCAAAAAATGACATTTAACTCTTAAGGATTGGTAAATTTTCCGTAATAATACCACTAGATTGGTTTTTGTGATGTCTTGATTAATGCATTTAAAAGATTTTGATCATAATCATAAATATCAGGTCTAATGTTTAACATATTATCATCGACAAAGGTTGTTAAATATTCAATATATACAGGGATTTTAGGCGATAAATAGACAGCTTTATTTTTTTGTGCCTTAAAAATTTGTTTTACCTTATAACTGGATAATTGTTTTTTTAATAAAACCATTGCCAAATCTTGTGGCTGCTCAACACGCACACAACCCGAACTTAAAAACCTTGATGTTTGATTAAAACGATTTTTTGCAGGTGTATCGTGCAAATAAACTGCGTGCTTGTTGGGGAAAATAAACTTTACAGTCCCTAATGCATTGTTTTTCCCTGGTTCTTGACGCACGCTAAAGGGAAAATTTGTTTCAGAATAATTTTTCCAATTCACTGCCCTGGGGTTAATTGCCCGATTTTTACGATAAATTTTTATCCCTTTACGCTTACCATATGAGGGGTTACGCTTTAATTTTGGCAAAATATCCTTAGTCGCCAATGAATAGGGGACGTGCCAATATGGATTAAAATCAATATATTCTATAATATCATTAAAAATTGGTGTCGGACGATCTTTACGCCCAACAATCGTTTTCATTGATAAAATATTTTTTTGTGCAGCAATGACCTGCAACCTCATTTCAGGGACATTAACCCATATTTGCATTTGATCAGAGCTCTTTATGGGAGTTCTTCTAATCCGCTCAATATTGACTAATACAGCCTTAATGTGCTGATTAATTGTTTCTTTGAATGCCTTATAGACATTTGTTCCAATGACACCGTCAACCTTGATGCCACGAGATTTTTGAAATGACTTAATTTGTGTTTGCAAATAAGAATCATATTTATCTGAGATAACATGAGATGTCACAAAACCAAGCTGGTTCATGCGCTTACGAATTAAAGGGATTTTGGGATCATGCATACCAACTTTTAAAAATTGACCAGATGGGACTTGAACATACCCCCCCTTGTTTTTAATATAATTCAGGCGTTTCATCTCATGCCGCAATAAAACATATTGTTTATGAAACGTCGTAAGATTAATAATTTCCTGGTTGACGTTTCCAAGTAATATATTATTCAGGATTGGCATTAAATCAAAAGGCTTATAGCCATTATTTTCACTAATCCCCATATCCAGTGTTATGCCCCTTAAAGGCGTTAAACCATTACGGATAATTTCAAATGCCGATAATGCCCTTAATGTAAATGCTAAATCTTGATGCAAAATCTCATCGTTTGATTGTAGTACATTAGGATTAATTTTAATAAATTCAGTACTTATGGGCGTTGTTAAAAAAATTTCTTCATTTAATAAGGTTTGCATTTGTGTTGCTTGATTAGTCAAGTGCCCCTTATCGTCAAACCAAACAGGCTTGAAATTTTGTGCTTTATAAAATGTATAAATTTCTTGCTGACGATTTTTAGGAAGCTTTTTATAAAACTGTGTAATGGATTGCCATTTAAGCGGAATTTGTTTTTGCTTATTGGTAATTAATGCAATTCCTGTATCATTAGAGAACATATTTTGTAATATATTTTGCTCTGGTCTTCGCTCTCGTTCTTGTTCAACAACAATAATAGGTTTAACGGCTTTATGGATAGTATTTTGACTGACGCTATTGTGTAAAGGTTCAATTTTTTTAGGGATATGTGGCACAGTGGGAAACTGATTATACCCAGCTTCCTTTATATCATAATGATGGGGCTGACACCCTGTGACAATGATAAGAATTAATAAAGAAAAAAGTGCATACACAATGGAAGTCCCTAAAAACGTCATTATTAATAAAAAAAACATATTATTCATTGTAAGGCACCGTAATACACTGCCCTATATGCTCCCTTAATTTAATTAAAGCAAAAATTACGCCAGACCCTCTGTTATAGGTACTTTGTTATAGGTACTTTTGATCATTGTAAAATAATTTATATTAATTATTGGCATACTCTTGTTTTTGTGATACGCCTTAATAATAATATATTTTTGCATATACAGTGAATTTTATGACACATTTTGAATACGGGTTTTCTCTAGAATTAATTGATAACACCGATTATCGCCTTA
>JBLHTX010000013.1:0-22739 GCA_047627635.1 Alphaproteobacteria bacterium
CCAGAGACAGAGTCAGGGAGCAAAAAAAACAAGCCTGATAACGCCTAGGCTTACCATTCGTTTATTCATATAATATTAAAGAACATATTATAAAATTTGTTATAATATGTTTTTTGAGTCTGATTAAAATGCGTCAAATATTATATGTTTTTTGGCAATTGATGCGACCGCATCAATATATTAAAAATACTTTTGTTTTTGCAGGGGTTGTTTTCGCACATCAATGGACGTGGCATATTTTGTGTCATGCCTCTTATATTTTTATTGCATTTTGTTGTATTTCAAGCAGTGTCTATATTTTAAACGATATTATTGATATTGAAAATGATCGTCATCATCCGAAAAAATCCAAACGCCCCTTACCCAGTGGGCGTATTGGCATAAAATCTGCCTTTATTGCACTCTTAATTTTGCTTTCTATTGCGGTTTCGTTTGCTTATTATATCAGTTTAAATGCTGTTATTTTTGTTGGCTTATATTTTGTGTTAAATATTTTTTATTCCCTTCATTTGAAAAACATTGTTATTCTTGATGTTGTAACCATTTCAATTGGGTTTATGTTTCGGATTCTTGCGGGTACTTATGGGCTTCATATTATGCCTTCACAGTGGATTTTATTGTGCGGATTAATGGTGACTTTGTTTCTAGGATTTTCAAAACGGTTTTGCGAAATAAGTGCCCTTGAAAATACGCCCCAAAAAATTGGCACAACGCGTCCTGTTTTGGCTGATTATACGGCCGCTCTTTTGGAGCGGTTCATGGTGATTTGTGCCACCTGTACCATTATGTGTTATGGACTTTATACAACGGCATCGGAAACCTTGAAAACGCATAATACAGATAATTTAATTTATTCATTACCCATTGTGACCTATGGTATTTTGCGTTATTTATATCTTGTTTACACACAAAAAAAAGGCGGTGATACTTCACTAGATATTTTAACTGATAGACATATGTATATCACAATTATTGCTTGGTTATGTGTGATTATTGGCATTTTTGTATGGTAATATCCAAGCGACAAATTAAATTGTTAATTGCTTCAGTCATTATCGCAATCCTTGTTTATGGCGGAATCACCCTTTGGGTCGGATTTGATGTTATTATTCGAACCTTTAAAATTATTGGGATTTGGGGAGCGGTCATTGTTTTGTTACTTTCAGGGGCAAATTATGGCCTACGTTTTTCCCGTTGGCATTTTTATATTCACCAAACCCATCCGCATAAAATTGGCTTAATGCGGCATTTTATAATTTACCTATCGGGCTTTGCACTCACAACAACGCCAGCAAAAGCAGGGGAGGTTATTCGGGGTATATTTTTAAAAAAATATCAAATACCGTTTAAAACAACGCTTGCTTGCTTTTTATCGGAGCGTATTTCTGATTTGATTGCCGTTCTTATTTTATGTTTAATTGGTTATGGTTACAATACATCTTATTTTTATATTATGGTAATTGGATGCATCATGGTGCTTGCATGTGTTGCAACTATTCAATCGCCGCATTATTTGATCGTATTACGAGATCGTTTTTCACCGACATTTATGATGCATAAAGCCTTGGATTATATTCACAGCATTCTGTTAGAAACAAAAATATATCATGCCCCCAAGATATTTATCCACTCACTCATATTATCTATTATATCTTGGTACGCCGAGGCTTATGGGCTTTACTATGTCTTAATGCTTCTTGGGCACGATATTAGCCATTTTCAGGCAATCTTTATTTACGGCATTTCCATGCTGATTGGGGCAATCAGTTTTGTGCCTGCTGGTATCGGCAGCAGTGAAGCGGTTATGATTGCATTACTTGTATCAATCGGCGTGCCGATTGCCATTGCAACGGCAATCACGCTTTTTGTGCGCATGGCAACACTTTGGTTTGCTGTTGTAATCGGTCTTATATGCCTAGGGGTGCAAGTGCGATTTAACGGCAAACATCATTAATCTAAAAACCAATACGCAGTCTTTTCGCAGGAGGAGGCATTAAGCCTACGGTGGCTTGTCTTTTGAATAGAGCATCACGAGAAAGAGAAAATCTTATTGGCGCATTTTTTTGAATTTTTGTTCTAACCATATTGCCTATTTCAGATGTTGCATCAAACTTTGGGAATGTGCATTGCATTGCCCGTAATGTTTTTCCTATATTTTGTTCACTACTCGATATTGTTGTTAATAAATCCGCAGGAAATATATTATTTGTATCGTTTCCTTGTACTATTGAAGGATTATTATTTATTATATCATATATAAAGTGTAATTTATGCGTTGAAACTACCGCCGTAATGTTGTCTTTAACCCTATTATTCTTATCCATACCTAACAGATGGTCACCATGCATGGCAATACTTGCTTTTAATAATTCAGGTTTATCTTCTAGGAAATTAATAAGAGACTTCTGCCTAAATTCACTTTTTCTTGACAATGAATCAACACCACCATTGGGGGCGGTGCGTTTAAAAAGCACAGATTTTTGTATGTCTGTCCAGTCATGGGGAGCAACGCTACTCATTTGTTCGATAATTGCTAAATCTGCTTTTAACTTTGTTTTTAATGGCTGAATCAGGTGACGAATATCCTCATTTGTATTATCAGGCATATAAATATCAGGATCAGCACCCTTGGCTAAAAGATATTTCACAGTTTCTAAATCTCTATGAAAGCATTCTATTGTTAAGGGACAAGATCCATGCTCATCTACCACATTAACATCAGCTCCCTTGTCTATAAGGTATTTTACAACCTCTAACTTTCCCCATTTGCATGCATTATATAGGGGGGGGGAGATCTGATTTCTCTATATCTAGAAGATCAACATTAGCATGTTTTGCTTCTATAAAGTATTTTACAATATCTAAACGCCCTTCATAGCATGCCTCAACTAGGGGAGTGTGGTTATGTTTATTTCAGTAACATCAGCACCTTGTGCGATAAGTCGTGATATATTTTCTATTGTATATTCATTAGAGAGGGATTTGCATAAAGTTAATTACTTCAATAAAAAAACATATAATATTTATATATTAATACTTTTATAATTTTATTTATTAGTTTTCAATATTTAAAACGTGCTTTTATGCTTGAAATGGGCTATTTTATGGGCATGAAAAAAATAATCCTCGCCTTATATCTTCTTATATTAATGCTTCCTTGTGGGGCTTTTGCATTTCCTGTGCGTCCAATTACTATTTATGTGCCATTTTCCGCAGGAGGGGCGACTGAAAAACTTGCAAGTATTATTGCTGACCGTATTGAGAAAAATATTAATCAAAAAGTCTTTGTTAAAACGAACAGCAATAATAATAATATTTCGGCCACAGAATTTATTAATCAAGTTAAGTCAGTGCCCAATGATGGCTATCACCTTATTTTGGGTAATCTTGGGACGCATGCTTCAAGCCTTACTGTTGACAAGGAAACAGTTTTTTATGATCCAATCCATGATTTTGAACCGATTGCATTATTGGGGAAAACACCTATGTATCTGATTGTACGACCTAATTTTCCTGTAAAAAATTTCAAACAATTTCTGCGTTATCTTTATCGAAATCCCAAGAAAACAATCACGATTGCTCATGCAGGTCAAGGCTCAACATCTTACCTAGCAGGGATTTATTTTGCGTCTATTTTAAAGCTTGATTTAAATTTTATCGCCTATGGTGGCTCCGATCCTGCCCTTAAGGATATTGCCAATGGCTATGTTGATATGATGATTGACCAGACGACCAGTGCATTATCATATATTCAGGGCAAGCTTGTTAAAAGCCTATTAATCACATCACAAAGACGGTCGGTGTTAACGCCTTCAACGCCTTGTTCGTCGCAGGTTGGGTTGCATGAATTTAATATTAATGGCTGGAATATGCTGTTTGCACCTCAAGGCATCTCAAAGCTTAATCAAAAAAAGCTCAATAAAATTATTGTTGATGCTTTGGATAATAAATTTGTGCAATCTGATTTTAGATTATTAAACACAATTATTCTTGATTCTGATAAAAACACACCCGAATATTTGAAACTTTTTTTAAAGCAAGAAATTGATTATTGGCAAGAAATTACGGGTATCATCAAACAAAAAGATAATTTCTATTAGAGGGTTACTGATAAAATGCACGATACCACTGAATAAAGCGATCAATACCATCCTCAAGGCTTACTTTGGGTCTGCATGATGTTAGCTGTGCGAGGGGCTCTATGTCGGCATAGGTTGCCTTAACATCACCTGTTTGCATCGGGAGTAAATTGCGAATGGCTTTTTTATTAAGCCCATTTTCCAGCAGCGTAATCAGTTTTTCAAGAGATTCAGGATTATTATTGCCAATATTCAGCACACGATGCGGCGTTTCATTTTTAGGGCGTTCAAGGGGAATGCAGGCAATAATTGCCTCGACAATATCATTAATATATGTAAAATCACGCATCATATTACCGTGATTATAAATATCAATCACCTCGTTATTAAGAATTTTTTGGGTGAACTTAAAATACGCCATATCGGGGCGACCATAAGGGCCATAAACCGTAAAAAATCGTAAACCCGTTAAATAAATATCATACATGCTTGAATATGAATGGGATAATAATTCGCACGATTTTTTGGTTGCTGCATAAAGGCTAACGGGTGTATCGGTTTTCATATCGGTTGAAAATGGCATTTGTTTAATATCACCATAAACCGAACTGGATGAGGCATAAATGGTATGCTCGGGCCTAAATTCTCGGATGGCCTCAAGGATATTCATTTGCCCCACAAGATTAGAATCAAGATAAGCCTGCGGATTATCAATACAGTAACGCACACCAGCCTGTGCCCCTAAATGGATCACATAATGGGCTTTACTTGTTTCAAAAATAGCGGTAATATTTTTTTTATCAGCGAGATCAACTTTATGGAAAGTAAATTTTTCGTGTTTTTTTAAAATATCTAGCCGTGAAAATTTTAAGGCAACATCATAATAATCATTAATGTTATCAATGCCAACAACATCGGCTCCTTGTTCAAGTAATGCATTTGCAACATGAAAGCCAATAAAGCCTGCGGCCCCCGTTACGATAATTGTTTTATTTTTAAAATGTGTATTCAAGAAGTTCTCTCATATTGTTGGGTATTTTCTAACAAGGACTCTATCACAGATTCGCTGTTGGTTTGTGTGTTAATCATATCTTTTAATGCGGGATCAAGCCCCAAAGACTCCCGATACCAATGCAAATGTTTACGACCGATACGCATCCCAACTTTTTCACCATAAAATTCAATAATATGGCGATAATGGGCAATCATGTTTTTTATTTGTGTCGTGATAGCAGGGGGGGAATAGAGAGTATTTGCCTGAATTTCAGATTTAAGAGCCTCCAGCAACCATGGCTTGCCGCAACTTGCGCGCCCAATCATAATGCCATCTGCACCGCTTTGTTGCAGGGCTTGCTTTGCGGATTTTGTGTCAATAATATCGCCATTGACAATCAGCGGCAAAGTGGTTGCCTCACGGATTTTTGCAATTGCCTGCCAATCGGCACTGCCTTTGTAAAATTGACAGCGTGTTCGTCCATGCACCGTAATTAATTTAATGCCTAAATCTTGAGCAATTTTAGCTAATTTATCACCGTTATGGGTATCATCATCCCAGCCCAAACGCATTTTTAAGGTAACAGGAAGCGTAGTCGCCGTAACGGCTGCCTCAATAATACTGACCGCACGATCAAAATTATCGGGGTGCATCAGGGCAGAACCTGCGACATTAGTAACAATTTTTTTGGCAGGACACCCAAAGTTTAAATCAATTAAATCGGCCCCAAGGTCGGTGTTAATTTTGACCGCTTCACTGATATAATAAGGCTCGTATCCCGCAAGCTGAATAGCGGAATATTGTTGATTTTGTGCTTTTTCAATCAACTTTAAAGAGCCTTTAACATCTTGAATTTGTGTCCGTGAAGCAATCATTTCGGAATAGACCATGCCCGCCCAATATTCTAAAACAGCATGACGAAAAGGGACGTCACTGATTCCCGATAAGGGCGCGAGTAAAATAGGGCAAGGAATATGAATTGCATCAAATGAAATCGATTTTAACATGATATCTTTATATTATATTTATAAGATTCACGCAAATTGAATGTTTTGATTTGCAATTAGAAAAAAGATTATATACAAGATATGGAAATAAAAAATTCAGTTTCTCTTAGGGAATACCATCATGAATGAACGCTCAAGCGGCGGTAATGTTATTGCTGCAGTTATCTTGTCTGTTGTTGTCTTATTTGCGTGGGATTATTTCTTTGCCCCCAAAGATACAGCACCTATTATGCCGACATCGGATGTCAGTATTCCTTTCAATGATTCTGTAAATGGTTCAGCTAATAATGGTGTGTCATTACCCCAAAATAGTGCCGTCAGCGATGTTCAAAATCCAGTTCAAAATGGTAAAAGTTTGAATCCTAATATGGGCTTTCAGGATATTACGACTATATTGAAAAACACTCAGGCGCATCGTTTACCAATTAATACGCAATCTGTTATTGGTTCTATTGACCTTAAAACTGGCCGCTTCGATGACCTTGTGCTTAAGCGTCACGATAAAAAGCTTGATAGTGATAAAAAAGTTCGTTTACTTGCACCAAGCAATACAGAGCAAGGCTTTTTTGCTGAAATTGGTTATAGTGTTTCAGGGGAAGCAGAGAATAAATCAACATTTTGGAATGTTGTTTCAGGCGATTTAAATGCTCAAAATCAAACGGTCACCTTGAAAAAATCAATGGGTGCTATTGATGTTACGCGTAAAATTACGCTTGACGATAATTATATGTTTCAAATCTCCGACACATTAACCAATAACAGTACCGCCGATATTGGGGTTACGCCTTATGGTCTAGTTAAGGAAAATGACCCTGCTTCGCGTAATAGTGACAGTAGTTATGTTGTGCATACTGGGATTGTTGGCTATGTTAATGGCGGTCTGATAGAGCAAACTTTCAGCGACATTAAAGATGAGAATTTTAAAGATGGCTCAATTGATGGATCAACTGGCGGCTGGATTGGTATTACGGATAAATATTGGGCGGCTGTCTTAATCCCCGATAATCATGAACCCTTAAAAGTACGCGGCATTTTCAATCCTTATGCGAACCAAGATGGGTATCAGGCTGATTATACACTAAAGACTCGTAAAATTGGGGCAGGGCAATCGGTTGTTATTAATAATAAATTATTTTCGGGTGCAAAATCTGTAACCCTTATTAATCAATATCACGATGGTTTAAAAATCCAAGGGTTTGATTTTCTCATTGATTGGGGTTGGTTTTGGTTCTTTACCCGCCCAATTTTCAAGGGCTTGCTGTATATTTACGATTTAGTTGGTAATTACGGTGTTGCAATTTTATTGCTAACGCTTGTGCTTAAAACTTTCTTTTTGCCATTGGCCAATAAGTCCTATACGGCAATGTCGAAAATGAAAAAGCTTCAGCCTGAAATGGAAAAAATTAAGCTAAAAAACGCCAAAGACCCTATGGCACAGCAACAAGAATTAATTGCACTTTATAAGCGTGAAAAAGTTAATCCTGTTGCAGGATGTTGGCCAATGTTGTTGCAAATTCCAGTGTTTTTCGCACTTTACAAAGTATTAAATGTTGCACTTGAATTGCGTCATCAACCATTTTTCGGCTGGGTACAAGATTTATCAGCCCCTGATCCAACAAATATTTTTACATTATTTGGACTTATCCCCCTCGATTTACCCTCATTTTTGCACGTTGGTATTTGGCCCCTATTGATGGGGATTACGATGTGGATGCAGCAGCGTTTAAATCCTGCCCCAACTGATCCGATACAGGGTAAATTAATGTCATTCTTCCCAATTATTTTCACCTTTATTCTTGCACCATTTTCAGCAGGTTTAGTTATTTATTGGACTTGGAATAATATTTTATCAATTACGCAACAAGCCCTTATTATGAAGCGTATTGGTGTGCCTGTTGAGTTTCGTCTTTGGAAGAATAAAAAAGATGATAACTCGATTGTTGAAAAATAATTTTGTATTCAGTTTATTGTAAAGGTTCTTGTGTTAAAACAACCAGATATTCCTAAAAAACGTGTTCAGTCATTGCGTAAGCTCTTTAATGACAATATGATTAAATTCCGCCTAGGCGTTGTCAATCATAATGGGTTTCCACTTGAAGATATCCCCGAAATTTGTTTTGCGGGACGCTCTAATGTTGGCAAATCGTCCCTTATTAATGCCCTCACGAATAAGCAAGGCTTGGCGCGCGCATCCAACACACCAGGACGCACCCAAGAGTTAAATTATTTCCTTGTTGGGAAAGATTTACATATTGTCGATTTACCAGGTTATGGTTTTGCCCAAGCCCCCAAGAAAAAAGTTGATATTTGGAATGCCCTGATCCGTGATTATATGCGTGGTCGTCGTCAATTAAGGCGTGTTTTTGTGTTAATTGATTCTCGCCATGGCATCAAAGAGCTTGATGAAGAAATTTTTGCAATGCTTGATAAATCAGGTGTCAGTTATCAAATTATTTTAACGAAAACTGATAAAATTACTGAGACTAGCCTTAATCAAGTTTTATCGGATGCTTATCAAATTGCTAAAAAGTTCATTGCTTTGCACCCACGAATTTTAGTCACATCCTCCGAGAAAAAAATGGGCCTTGATAATGTGCGTCACGAGATTGCCAATTTTATCCCTGCATTTATGCTTCCCGATCTTGTTGAATATACCGATATCAAAAACGATATTCACATAGACGTAGATAATACAGATATAGAAGATACAAAAGATATAGAAGATACAAAAGATATAGACGATACAAAAGATATAGACGATCATGACTGATACACCCGAAAACAGCGATATTACCCTTTCCTTTAGCGCCCGAGAATGGCTACGCACAGCCAAGACGCTTACCGAAGCTTTGCCCTATTTACAGCGTTATGACAAAAAACAAATTGTTATTAAGTATGGCGGTCATGCCATGGGTGATGCCAAGCGTTCAGCCGAATTTGCCCAAGATGTTGTCTTGCTGAAACAATGCGGTATTGACCCTGTTGTTGTGCATGGTGGGGGGCCACAAATTGCCGAAATGTTGAAACGGCTCGATATTCCGTCACAGTTTATTAATGGCTTGCGTGTTACCGATGAAGCAACCATGAAAATTGTACAAATGGTTTTGGCAGGCTCTATTAACAAAGATATTGTCAGTGCCATTGGTGCACAAGGCGGATATGCAGTTGGGTTATGCGGCAAAGATGCACAATTAATTACAGTCAAGCCGCTTAAGGTTTATGTAACTGATCCTGAAACAAAACAAGAAAAATTGATTGATCTTGGTTTTGTCGGCGAGCCTGAAACTGTTAATACAACGCTTCTGGATACATTTAATGGGTCCGATATTGTGCCAATTATTGCACCAGTGGGGGCAGACGCACAGGGGCGACCTTATAATATTAATGCCGATACCGCAGCAGGTGCGATTGCAGGTGGATTAAAAGCCAAGCGATTATTGTTATTGACCGATGTTGCAGGCGTAAAAGATGCAGAGGGTCAGTTAATTGAAAAACTTACCGTGTCTGAGGCTCAGGCATTAATTGCTTCGGGTGTTGCATCGGGTGGCATGATTCCCAAGCTTGAAACCTGTATTAAAGCCGTCCAAGAAGGTGTGTCAGGTGTTGTAATTTTGGATGGTCGTGTGCCGCACGCTGTGTTATTGGAATTATTTACCAATCATGGCGCAGGCACATTGGTTATTCCTGATTGCTAATAAATAATAATAATAATAATAAGGTTCTTTAAATGGTAAATGTGGCAAAGAGGCATAATCAAGATATTTCTCGGCCGTTTTATCATAAGCTTTATTTTCAGGTACTTATTGGTATTGCATTAGGAATTTTAGTTGGATTTATTTCCCCTGTTGTCGGTGCATCCTTAAAGCCGCTGGGCATTATGTTTATTCAACTGGTCAAAATGATTATTCCGCCCGTCATTTTTTTGACGATTGCCCATGGCATTGGCTCGGTTTCAGATGTTGGTACTTTAAAACATATCAGCATAAAGGCCCTGTGTTATTTTCTAGGATTATCAACATTGGCTTTGATTTTCGGGCTTATTGCCGCAAATGTCATTCAACCTGGGGCAGGCATGAATGCGGTTTTGCATCAATCTGATACGGAATCGATTGCGGGATTTGTTAAGGCAGCCCATAAAATGTCACTGATTGACCATGTTATGCATATTATTCCTGAAACATTATTATCCCCCTTTATGGGCGGAGAGGTTATTCAGGTTTTATTTGTCGCAATTTTATTTGGCGTTGCCTTAATGAAAATTGGCAAGCCTGCCAAGCGTATTGTTAAGGGTATGGAAGCATTGTTAAAAGTTGTGTTTGAAATTGTCAATATGCTCATGCGGCTTGCTCCCATTGGGGCATTTGGGGCGATTGCCTATACAATTGGGGCGCATGGCATTGGGGCAATGAGTAATTTGTTACTGTTAATTGCGACGTTTTATTTAACTTCTGCTTTGTTTATTTTGATTGTCATTGGCTCAATTTGTTGGGTGCATAAAGTGCCCATGTTCGCACTGATTTATTACATTAAAGATGAAATTTTGCTTGTATTGGGCACAAGCTCCTCGGAGCCTGCATTGCCGTCACTTATGGATAAGCTTAAAAATATTGGTGTGTCCGAAGCCGCCGTTGGCCTTGTTGTGCCAATGGGTTATTCGTTTAATCTTGACGGCATCAATATTTATATGACCTTGGCGGCGTTGTTTATTGCCCAAGCCCTGAATATCGACTTGACCTTGATGCAGCAATTATCAATTTTGGTGGTAGCAATTATCAGCTCCAAAGGGGCGGCAGGTGTGACGGGGGCAGGATTTGTAATTTTAGCAACCACATTATCGACCGTTGACACGATACCCGTTGCAGGAATGGCGCTTATTTTGGGGATTGATCGTTTTATGAGTGAGTGCCGCGCTTTAACAAGTTTTATCAGCAATGCCGTTATTTCGGTTGTGATTGCAAAATCATCGGGCGAGCTTGACACTGATAAATTTAACGCCGCTTTTAAATAGGCTTTATTCGATTGCTTCAATATCAACAATTTTACATCTGACATTATGATAAGGCGTATTAATATACAGCAAGCCAATATCGCCATTGCCACGAGGCTCAAGAATATCTCCAAATTTTTGAGCATAAATTGTAGTATCTTGGGTTAAGTCATCGAACATTGCCATGATACAGCCAATGCCAGCCCGAATTTTATATTGCTTGTTATCAAAGGGACGAAACACAATGATATGCTCGGCCCGATATGTTAAATCGTTAAAAAATAACTGTTCCCTAGGCACAAAAGCAAATGCAGATTTGCTGAGGCATAAAACACCTATAACCAGCATCGTGATTGCGACTAAATGATGATTGATTATTTTTTTCATAATAGTTGATTACGCTTTTTTAGGACGTTTTGCAGCGGGCAAGTCTTCATTATCATTGTTGCGTATTTGTTCCTGTTGAAGAGGTGCCATTACTGTCTGAAAAACAGAGGACGATTCCTTCGAGGTATTTTCTTCATTTTTTGATCTTACATCATTAAGTATGGCTGCTGCTTTGACTGCTCCTGCTTGCTTTGTTTTTTCACTTTTTTCTGTACGCTTCTTAAGCTCACTATCAAGAAATAACTGCTTTGCTGCTATGTTTTTATAGATACCCTGGCCAACCTTTTTATTAGAACTGAACTGATCTAATATTGCCACACAAATAGTGCTTATGGCTACGCGAATGCGCTTATCGTATTGATGTTCATCGATTATTTGCGTATTTTGTTCTTTTGTTAGGTGCTGACTTAACTCTAGTTGCTTATTTAAATATTCTATAAAGGCGTTACAAGTATCTTCTGTTATGCAATATAATCCTGTTTCTTCTTTTGCTGTACTATGTAATTCATGCAATAATGTGTCTGTGTCCATAGGACCGTATCCTAGCTGGTTTTGTTGAAGATCCATCATTGTTGCTAGGCGCATTTTATCCTTATATTGAGGTAGTTTTTGTATCTCTTTTTTGATTAAAGGAGATATTTTTTCAAAGCTCTTTTGGCGATGTTGTAATAAATCTTGCAATAATTTAGCTTCTTTCTCACTTGATAATTCCGGCTCTATATTTTCTGTAACCCGTTTAGCAAATGCACTAAACAGATTTAATTTTTCATGGTCATTCTCTGTTTGAGGTGTATTTTGAGAATTACTTGATATGCTATCATCGTTAGAGTTATCAAGAAGTTTAGCAACAGTCTCTACTATTACGTCCTCATTATTTTGGTGCCTCATTGCTAGATGTTCTGAGTCCAATGGGAGTGTGGAATTCGCTACCACTTTTTGCATAAATCGTACATCTTTAGCATATTCTGGTTCAAGGAGTTCTTGTATTTTTCTATCAATAATTCTCTGTAACATGGGATGATTGGCACCCACCTTCTGTGGTTCCGTATCACTCATAGGAATTGAGATAGATGTTGGTATCTTACTAGTTTTCTTGTTTATGCCCTTCAATAATTTTTGAAAATCTTCTTTAATAGTATCAATAGATAAATCTTCATGTTGTTCTTTAAAAGCCAGATAGATTATATCGAGTGTATTCTGACTTATGATGTTGTCATATTCATGAAGATTAGTAAGGATTTCCTCAAATAAGTTATGCTTTGGGTTATCTGAAAGTCTATTGCTTTGTTTTATAGTAGATTCACTATAACTTAAATGACTAGAATCAGATTTGGAGGAATCTGAAGCAGGTGGCGTATTGTGATGCATAACAACAGTACCATCGTCTAAATTAAGCTGTAAAAAACCATCTGCACTTGCACCATAAGGTGTCAAGGGTTGGGGATTGGTTGATAAATTTGCTTGTGATCCCATATTATCAACAACACGATTTACAGTTTCTTTGCCATATTTTTGCTCCATAGCCTTTTTTACAGATGCTTCACGGTCCGTACCAAGAGCATTTGCAATCGCTTCTTTATGCTTGAGTTTTATTTCCCCCCTCATCGCATGAAGTATGGTTGAGGCTTTTTTAAAAGGATTGCGAATATTTTGTGTTTGAGCGTTAATATAAAGCATAATGAATATCTGTATTTTAATTAATATATTTTATTTTAATATATTTAAATTAAAATTACAATATATATTTTTTATTTAAATAAAATAACAGTTGCAGTCGCCTGTGCTGCAATGCCTTCTTTGCGTCCCGTAAAGCCCAGCTTTTCGGTGGTCGTTGCTTTGACCGATATACGATTGGTGGGGAGGTTTAAAATATTTGCAATATTGTTTTGGATTAAATCACGATGCGGATTAATTTTTGGGGTTTCGCAAACAAGCGTTAAATCGATAAAATTAATAATCCCTTTTTGTTCAAGCACTAATTGATGGGCATAGCGTAAGAAATCAGCTGAATTGGCATTTTCCCATTTTAGATCAGTCGGACTGAAGTGATAGCCAATATCCTGTGCCGCAATTGTCCCCAGCAAGGCATCGGTTATGGCATGAAGGGCAACATCGGCATCGGAATGCCCCTTAAGGGCATAATTGCACGCAATTTTAATGCCTC
Organism: Alphaproteobacteria bacterium; assembly: GCA_047627635.1. Lineage (GTDB taxonomy): Bacteria > Pseudomonadota > Alphaproteobacteria > JBCCNR01 > JBCCNR01 > JBCCNR01. The sequence continues at coordinate 13,619 of JBLHTX010000013.1, forward strand.
CTAAAATCACGCCATCGCCTGCAATTAACCGATGCACATCGTAACCCGTTGCAACACGCATATCGGGATAGGGCATAGTGTTGCTTGGGGATTGTGCTTCAGTGAAACGATCAAAATCTTGCGGATAAGTAATTTTATAATTATTTTCACTGCCCTCAATAAAGGTCGTTGCAAGGCCTTGGGCGTTGGCAACCGCAATATCATCGGTTAAGTCTGTGATGTTTAGTGTTTTGCATTGTTGGTGAGCGTGCATTATTTTTTCAAAATCAAAAGCCTGCGGTGTTTGCACCCGAAATAAACCATCACGATTAATAATGGTGCCGTCAATTTTACGCAAACTATCGGTCACGCCAAGGGCAGGGCATACACCGTCATGGGTTTTAAGGTGCTTTATTAAGGCATTAACAAGCACGGAATCAATATTAGGGCGCGCTGCATCATGGATAAAAACCACATTAACCGCATCATTTTTCAAAGCACTTAACCCTGCATAGACGGATTCTTGACGGGTTTGACCACCGTGAATTGCTGGCAATAATTTTTCATGGGGCGTGATTGCCGCATCGTATAAATCTTGATGCTTTTGGTCAATGACGCATAAGACATGGTCAATATGGGGGCAGGCACATAAATTTTGCACCGTATAATCAATGACGGCTTTTTGCTTTACCAATACATATTGTTTTGGTATAACGGTCTGAGCACGATTGCCCGAGCCTGCTGCTACGACAATCGCAATATTTTTTTTCAATCTATCCATAGACAAGCATTATCATAAGATGTCACAAAACGAAATTGAATTTTTTTACCATGCACAATGTCCTGTATCTAACCTTGATACGGCCACTTTAAGGCATCATTTTAATTTTAGCACCCATTATATGCCTACAAAATTTGGACGCTCGACCCTCAGGCGTGCCGATTATATTACGTTAAATACCAGCTATGAATTTTGTGCGCCGCGTGCTTTTGTCATGGTGCTTTATCCTTATGCTGATGTAAAATTAACATTAAATAATACTGAATATCCCTTAAAATCCCAACAGTCCACATTATTTTTAATCCCTGAAGGCACTCAAATTCATGTATCCTCAACGCCTGCAAAAGCTGATTTTGTTTTGTTTGAATATGATATGCTTGTCGATCCCTTGACTTTTGTCGATCACATGGTGTATGATTGCTATAGTGAGGCTGATAAGACACGAATTGACACACTCACAATTCAATCAGAATATATTACCGATCCCAATCACAAGCCATTTTTTGCCTATATCCTTGAGGGAAGCCTTAAGGTTAATGATACAAAGCTTGCGATGCATGATGCCTTTTATTACCAAAAGCCAATCACACTTATCGGTAATGCAAAAATTCTGACCTTTTCAATGCCTATTCCACTATAATTTAACATGGTAATTTACCATTATAATTTTATTGTAATTATATGCAAAAAGCTGTAATTATACATTATAAAGTTTATACTTCTTAAAAAAGGACATCATTATGCAACCAATTATTGTAACAGATTCTGACTTCCAAGCCACTGTTCTTGAGGCTAAAACCCCTGTTGTGCTTGACTTTTGGGCTCCTTGGTGTGGGCCTTGTAAACAAATTGCACCCGTTCTTGAAGCTCTTGCACAAAAGTTTGATGGCAAAGTTACGATTGCAAAAATGAATGTTGATGATAATCCAATGACACCGTCAAAATATGGCGTTCGTGGTATTCCCATGCTTGTTTTGTTTAATAATGGCGAAGTATCATCAACCAAAGTGGGTGCATTGCCTGAAGCTGAAATAGAGGCTTGGATTACCGAAGCAATCGCATAATGAGTACAACAGATACACTTGATTTTGCAATTACCCCCAGTGCCATTACGCAGGTTAGTCATATTTTATCGACTGAACCCAAGGGTGCTTTTTTCCGCATTGCTATTAAGGGCGGCGGATGCTCTGGTTTCAGTTATGAATTTAATGTTGACCATGAAATCCAAGACGATGATTTGATTTTCCCTTGCGGTGATTATCAATTAATTGTTGATGACACATCGCTTGCTTTTCTTAAGAATGCACAATTCGATTATGTCACGCAGCTTATTGGATCACAGTTCGAGATTAATAATCCGAACGCAAAATCATCATGTGGGTGCGGCGTTTCATTTTCATTGTAATATTTAATCACACAATATAAGTCTCTTATTATGGTAAAAATTGTTTCTTGGAACGTCAATTCTGTGCGTGCGCGTTTGCAGAATGTCATTGATTTTATTCAAACTTATCAGCCTGATATTTTAGGTTTGCAGGAAATTAAGTGCGTCAATGAACAATTCCCCCTCGATGTCTTTGAGGATCTTGGGTATAATTGCCATATTTTTGGACAAAAATCTTATAATGGCGTTGCGTTATTGTCGAAAATACCAATGACCGACATTCAATGTGGTTTGCCCGACTTTGATCTCAATTCTGATAATCTGCAATCTCGATATATTGCGGGGCATATTAATTTAACCCCAAATAATATGTCAGCCTCAAAGGGGATTGAAATTATCAATTGCTATATGCCAAATGGCAATCCTGTGGACACGCCAAAGCATGCTTATAAATTGGCATGGACACGCCATTTGGTCGATTTAATACGTCAAAAAATTGATAACCAAGAAGCCTTTATCCTGATGGGCGATTTTAATATTATCCCGACCGATTTCGATGTACATGATCCTGATGGCTGGCAAGGGGATGCATTATTTCGGGACGATGTTAAGGGGCTATATCGTGAATTAAATTTTATGGGTCTTACCGATGCCATACGTCATTTTCATCCCTCTGATCCTTGTTTTACCTTTTGGGATTATCAAGGGCGTGCCCGTGAGCAAGATAAAGGTATTCGCATTGACCATTTCCTTGTAACGCCCGATATCAGCGAGATGATGACAAGTGCCTCTGTCATTGATACAGTGCGTGATGCCCCCAAGGCAAGTGATCATGCCCCCATTATACTTGAGATATTTTAGTCTTTTATATAGCCAAATCGGTTTATAATTGTGTAATAAAATGATTTGGCTATCCACAAAGGCGTTTAAGATCGTGCATAAGTTTTCAACTTAATGCGCTATCTTACTTTTCATTATATTATATCTGATTAAATATACTGCAATCTTTATATATAAATATTGTTTAAATAATATTTATATATATAAATATTTACATATAGATATTTTTATGTATAATAAATATTGTACTAACATTATTAAAGGAATAAAAAATGAAACTTACACAAAGCCTAACACGTGCTATGGGATACCTTAGAACAGCTAAGCAAACAGAATCTCCTTTAAAAACAGCTTCTATTTTGCCTTCTATTACGACAGGCAAGCCTTATTTAAAAGTAACGGGGCAAGGCCATAATAGTTCTGTATATGGTAAAGATAAAATACTAAAGACACTAAATAAGATAGAAGCAGCAGGAGGAAGTTTTCAGCTTGGTGGTGAGCGTATTACAAAGACTCAGGCTAAGGCATGTATAGCTCACAACACAGCAAGCCATATAGATCTTCGCGCTCTTACGAATATTTTAAAGGAAAATCGGTTGTTCAACAGCTATTAATTTTAATGTATTATTTGTTTATAACTCACAAATAAAAGGATAATTATATGCTTACAAATATGTATAATTCAGATCGAGTAAGTCAACTCAGGCAAACAAGGCGAGCGTATCAAAATGATCAGAATAAAATATTAAAATTAGGTCAAGTACATAGCTGGAATCCTGTGACCGATAAAACAACACTTATCCGTACTTCCCCTTCATTGGCATATATGAAATTAAAGGAAGTTGGTGCTTTGCAGGTAGAAAAAATCCACCTCGATGACATCATTAATAAGGTTGAATCTCAAGTCATTTCTGGAACACCAGAAGCAATCATAGCCAAGGATATTGCAAAATTATTTCCAAAAGATATAAGTGCGGCGACAATAATACAAAAGTTTATGCGATGTTATAATAATAAAAAATTACACCAACAAAGTAGAAAAAATATGACAATCTTTGGCACATATTTTGGTGATGCTTTTTAAGTTTTAATTTGCCTTATGGTTAACACGATCAAAGGGTTCAAGTAATTTATCGAATAATTTATGAACCATAATCACTTCAGACATAGATTGCCCACTTTGATTATCGGCCGCTTGCCAATAAAGACCAAGTGGATCATGCCCACCTGATTTGACTTCATCGATCAGATAGAACAATTCTTCAAAGGCAAACTCATTGCCATTAATACACGCTTCGGCCTCTTCGGTGACGGGGATACGTGGTTTGCAATCGAAAATCAGGCCAATGCCATTATCGGCATTTTTAATGGTAAACAAGTCACTTGCTTCACCTGCATCATAGAGTTTTGAATTTGTCAGAATTTTCTCGGCTTCATTTTTTGCCCCTACATTACGAAAGCGTAAAACATATTGATGCGTCATAACGGCTTCACAGCTTAAATGCACAATCTCAAGTTTTTCCAGTAAATTGTCAATATTTCTTGGGCGATAATACCGTCGCCCACCTGTTTCTTCTTCTTTGACATAAGGTTTTTGAGACAGTGCCGAAGCAATTGATACTTTGGCATTATGTGCCAGTGCATAACGCATAACTTGCCCAAGGCGATAATCAATATTCACATAGGCATCACGCACCGCATTTTTAAATTCAGGACGCTCAATGGTATTGTCAAATTTTTCAGGTTCAAAATACCGCCAATAAGCATGCTGAATATGCGCCACAGAATTTGTAAAAAATGTTGCAAAATTTGGCTGATACAGGGAATGATAATAAAGGAACATATCCATTAAAATATGGTCAAGAATAAAAATACGCTTATATTTATGTTTTTTACTTTTTATGGTTTCCTTCAGGATTTGTTTAACCGCCATAAATGCAGTAGGCAAAGTAAGGCCATGTTGTAATAATGCTTTGCCAAAGGCAAAATAATTCATTTTATGATTAGGCACGGTGTAATCACGCACTTGATTAGCAATAAAAGCCGCAACAGGTTGCAGAATATCAGGATTAGCTTTTTCATGACTCCATGGATCAGGAAAGAAAATGTCTTTATCCCCATCAAGGCGCGCAGCATTCATAGATCCAAAATTCATAACCGTATAATCATGTTCCTTAAGGACAGACCAAATATCAGGATAACCAGCGTGAGCCCCTTCATTTAGCCGAAAAACACCGTGCTCCTTATAGGGGAGTCCCGTATGCACACTATACCATTGTATCCATGGCTCAAGGGCCGAGGAGGTGGCATCAGCTTGAGTTTCGTAGCGATTAAATTGGGTTTTATATTTTGTGAAATTAGGCAATAGCCCCTTTTCTTCAAAATGCTCAATTAAATGAGGGCATATTTCGTTAATTTCAAATAAAATATGATGCGTCATAATCATTTCCTTACTGAGCTTGAATGCACAATGCACCGATTCTTTGGAATAAACAAAAGATTTATTGCAAAAAAGACGTGTTTGGCAAGTTAATTTTAAATTGAATGCCCATGTCGGTGCATTGATAGCTGAAACAATTATCAGAATAGTTACGCCGCCTCTGATAATTTTTCTCCCCAATAAAGCCAAAATTAATTTTTAATATCATATCTGATTCGTGATTATGGCTTGTATTTTTTGTATTAAGCGATAAATCTGGATTGAAATTAACTGAAAAACCATAGCTTGGTACTGTGCCTAAGCATAAATATACCCCTAAAAAAAACATGATTGTTTTTAGTTTATAACTTATTGTCGTTGACAAGTACGTAATATTTTGCATATTAATAAATCTATTAGTCATGTTAGTAAAAAAGGGCTTATTATGCTCCGTTGTCCCAAATTATCTTATAAAAGTTTAAAAACTCTTGCGGTTTCCATTTTTTTAATTTTTTTCGTAACACTATCCCTCAGCGGATGTTCGGTTAATCCTGCAACAGGTCGCCAAGAATTTACGCCCTTATTGCCTGCCTCCCAAGAACAGCAAGTCGGTGCTGAACAGCATCGCAGCATTGTTAATGAATTTGGCGGCATTTATGAAAACAAAAAATTAACCGCCTATGTGCACGCAATCAGTAAAAAAGTTGCAGCGGCCTCCGAGTTGCCTGTTGATTATTACCAAATTTTTATGCTAAATAGTGCCGAAGTTAATGCTTTCGCCCTCCCAGGTGGTTATGTTTATGTAACACGTGGTTTGGTTGCTCTTGCCAATACCGAGGCCGAGCTTGCAGGTGTTATTGGTCATGAAATTGGTCACGTTACAGCGCGTCATGCGGCTAATCGTTCAAATATTCAAGCCGTAAGCGGTATCGGTGCTATGCTTGTGGGGGCATTAACAGGCTCGCAGCAAATTGCACAACTTGCACAGCTTGGTGGTCAAGGGCTTTCAGCCTCTTACTCACGCGGTCAAGAGCATGAAGCCGATATGCTTGGGGTGCGTTATCTTGCAAAGGCAGGATATAATCCCTATGGTCAAGCCGATTTCCTACGCAGTCTTCGTATTCATTCTGATTATCAAAAGGAACAAAGTAAAAGCAGCTCAAGTGGGATGCCATCTTTTTTCTCAACCCATCCAGATACAGGATCACGGGTAGAAAAAGCGCGTGAATTGGCACAAGAAACCAACATTATTAAGGGGATCACTGGTCGTCAATCCCATTTGAATGCAATTAATACAATGATGTGGGGTGATGATCCTGCACAAGGCATTGTTCAAGGGCAGTCTTTTGTCCATTCTGATCTTCGGGTAAAATTTGATGCCCCCAATCAATATCAAATTGTTAATCGCCCAGATGCGGTTTATATACAGGGTGCTGATAATGCCCTTGTTAAATTCGATGTCGATTTTAAAGCATCGGGTCAATCACCTCAACAATATATGCAGTATGAATTTGCAAAGGGTGCAAAAATATCATCGCTTCAATCTATTACAAGCAATGGGTTGACAGGGGTAACGGCTTTATCTTCAATGAATACCAATAATGGGACTGTTCAGGCACGTTTATTTGCCTTTAAACTTTCTGATACTAAGTATTATCGCTTTATTATGTCGGCACCACAAAATTATTTTTCACAAAAAGAAGCTGACTTTTACAAAATCGCACGGTCTCTTAAGCGTTTATCAGTGTCTGAAGCCAAGAAAATAAAGCCATATTATGTTAAAGTAAAAACAATTAGATCCTCAGATAGTCTTGCAACAATCGCACGTTATATCCCAAACTTTAATAATAAAACCCGTTTATTGCAAATGATTAATGGTCTTGATCGCCAAGAAAAGCTCCCAAATAGTGGTTCAATTAAGATTATTTCAAAATAAAAATATATATACTTAAGTATATTTTTATTTTATTTAATATTATACTTGTTTTGGCCCTTTATTTGTATTATAATAAACATACTTAATATTTACACAATATTTATTCATTTGGAGAAAAAGATGTCAATTGTTTCTGAACAAGAAGTAGATGCCCCAGCAATACAAACAAAAAAAATAGAAGGTTCACTAAGATGGTTTGACCATGTTCGTGGATATGGCTTTATTATTCCAGCTGAAGGGGGCGATGATGTTCTCTTGCATAATGAAATTTTACGGGACTATGGACAGTCAACACGCCTACAACCAGGTGCTGTGTTAAGCTGTGAAATCATGAAGAGCCCAAAGGGTCTGATGGCAACAAAAATCTTGGAAGTTCTTGATAACGCTGGTTCAATGTCAGAAAATATGATGAACGATCTTGATGAATCCGAGCAAATTATGCAACGACCAACCGATGAAACACAGCTTAAGGTTGCGATTGTCAAATGGTACGATGAGCGTAAAGGCTATGGCTTTTCAATTACCCATGAAGATGATAGCGATGTGATGTTGTCACGTCAAATTCTACGCAAATGTGGTATTCGGGCGCTTTACCCAGGTGACAAGGTTCGGATTGCAACTGATGTTACTGATCGTGGATTAATTGCTAATTTCGTTGAATATGCCTAATTAATTATAAAAAGCCTATTAAGTGAAATGCTGATAGGCTTTTATTATGTGCGTCTTGATTGTTTCATGCTGTTGTTTTGCAGTGTTGATCTCTTGCATTTATATATTAATTCAGTTAAATTACAGAACAATATTTATTTATTTATTTGAGGAACAATGTCATCTATAACCTACAAAGATGCTGGAGTCGATATTGAGGCTGGCAATATGCTTGTTAAAAAAATCGCCCCAATGATCGAGATGACAAAGCGTGCAGGTGTCATGAGCCAAATAGGTGGCTTCGGTGGCTTGTTTGATCTTAAGGCTGAAAATTATACTGACCCTGTGCTTGTTTCGGGCACTGATGGTGTTGGTACAAAATTAAAAATTGCCATTGATTGCGGTATTCATCATACAGTTGGCATTGATCTTGTTGCCATGTGCGTGAATGATATTTTGGTTCAGGGTGCGCAGCCTTTATTTTTTATGGATTATTTTGCAACAGGCGGACTTGATGTTGCTGTTGCATCTGAGGTTATTCAAGGGATTATAACAGGGTGTCAACAATCTGGTGCGGCCTTGCTTGGTGGTGAAACTGCTGAAATGCCTGATTTTTACCCCAAAGATCACTATGATTTAGCAGGGTTTTGCGTGGGTGCCGTTGAGCGTGAACAAATTTTACCACAAAATGATCATTTTAAAGCAGATGATATTTTAATCGGTTTGCCCTCATCGGGATTTCATTCTAATGGATTTTCATTGGTGCGTAAAGTTGCCCAAATAGCAAATTTGACTTATCAAGACAAGTGTCCATGGGACAGCAATCAAAGCTTGGGCGAGGCATTGCTTGTACCAACTATTATTTACGTCAATAGTGTTATGCCTTTATTAAAAAAAAATATTATAAAAGGAATGGCACATATCACTGGGGGCGGCCTTAGTGAGAATTTACCACGCATTATGCGTCCTGATTTAAGTTTCGAGGTAAACTTAGATTCATGGGATTTACCTGAATGTTTTGCATGGGTACAAAAAAGCGGCAATATTGATACGCACGAACTTCTAAAAACATTTAATTGCGGCATTGGTATGGTGCTTGTTATTGATTCTTTAAACTTTGATGAAATCCAAGAA
>JBLHTX010000014.1:0-22678 GCA_047627635.1 Alphaproteobacteria bacterium
AACTGAGCGCCGTACATGCAACTAACACTGAATCGGCTTTTGCTAAATGAGCTTCGATTGTAACCAACAAAGGAATAGGAGCCATTAAACCTGCAAAAACAGCGGATTCACGCCCAAATAAACGCCGTGCCATCGCAATCGTTGCCAAAATTGCAATAATTGCCCCAATGACAGATGGAATCCGATAATACCCAATTTCGGTATAGGGCTTAATTGTATCGGTCACATAAGCCGCCACAGATACCACAGCCGCTTGTAGCCAATAAATACCAACAGGTTTTTGATAACGAGGCTGATCGCCAAGGCGAATATCAGTAAAGTTTTGCGTTTCCAGCATTTGCTTGGTTGCCTGCGCAAAACGTGTTTCATCACGATCCATTGGGGGCATATCGAAAAGCCCTGGCAAAAATAAAGCCAATGATAAGACAAACACAAGGCTATAAAGCAGCCAAGAATGTTTAGAGACTTTTGAAATAAAAGAATCAGCAAGATCATCTAAGTGACGTAAAACCATGATTTATCAACCCTTAATCAGTATTATTCAGTATTATATGGTGTTGGTTACGATGATGGATTATCTTCAATATTGCTATTTTGCTTGTCAAAGTCAATTGTTAGCTTGGCAATATCGTCATTTTCTATTTTTGTGAACAAAATATTGGGAATTGTAAAAATCATCCCCGATTTAATGGCATCAAAATGATAACAATCAATACACATCCAAATATGCGAAATATCCTGATTGGGCACAATATTATGAATTGTCTGTGCGGCTTGGGGGATAAAGGGCTTGGCCAATTCACCAAATATATGAATAAGATTAAACGCAAAATGAATATTCATGGCGGCACGATCGGGGTTTTCTTTAATCATTTTCCAAGGGGCGGCACTTTGCAAATATTCATTCCCAACAACCCAAATGCTTCTGAGTTCTTGGGCGGCTTTTCGAATTTCACACGCATCAAGATATTCAAAATAAAGCGTTGCTTTTTCAAGGATTAATGCTTTGGTTTGTATTTCCAAATCAGTATGTGCAAATGAAGTTTCAGGCACTTTATCGCCGAATTTACTCGCACAAAATTTCAAGGTACGATTAATAAAGTTCCCCAAAACATCGGCGAGGTCTTTGTTCACAACCGATTGAAAATGCTCCCATGTAAAGGCGGCATCTGCCCCCTCGGGGACGTTTGAGAGTAAATACCAACGCCAATAATCAGGATCATAAAGCTCAAGCGCATGGTTCATAAAAACGCCACGCTTGGACGAGGTCGAAAATTTGCCGCCATAATATGTTAACCAATTAAAGCCTTTAATATAATCGGTCACTTTCCAATTATCATTCGCCCCAAAAATTGTTGCAGGGAAACTGATTGTATGAAACGGAATATTATCTTTGGCCATAAACTGAATATAAAACACATCATCGGCACCTTTATCGTGTCGCCACCATGATTGCCACGCACTATCATCAAGATTTTGTGCATCCGTCATTTCTTTGGTGGCAGCAATATAACCAATGGGCGCATCGAACCAGACATAAAAAACTTTATCTTCATAGCCCTCCCGATTAACAGGAATCCCCCATTTTAAATCACGGGTAATGCAACGATCGTGCAAGCCATCATTAAGCCATTTTTCAGCAATCGATGTAACCAGTGGCAACCAGTTTTGGCGTTTTTTATCATCAATCCATTTGCGTAAATCATCAACGCAAGCAGATTGTTTTAAAAATAAATGCTTTGTTTCTCGAATTTCAATATTTGTCGAGCCTGAAATTGACGAATGCGGATTAATTAAATCAGTTGGATCAAGCACACGGGTGCAATTTTCACACTGATCGCCGCGGGCTTTGTCATATTGGCAATAGGGGCAAGTGCCTTCAATATAGCGATCGGGCAGGAAACGATTATCGGTAATAGAAAAAACTTGTTTCATGGTTTTTTCATAAATTAAATCATTATCCGCCAGTCTTTGCTGAAAGTACTGTGTTAATTCATGGTTTTGCGGCGATGAAGTCCGTCCAAAATAATCCCATGATAATAAAAACCCTTCACCAAGAATACGCTGTAAATCGTGCATTTCCTTGCAATAAGTCTGAATATCTTTGTTTTGTCCCAATGCCGCAAGCTCGGCGGGCGTGCCGTGCTCATCGGTGGCACAAATATAAAGTACTTCTTTGCCGCGTAATCTTTGAAACCGTGCATATAAATCGGCAGGCAACATTGAACCAATTAAATTGCCCAAATGTTTAATCCCGTTAATATATGGCAAGGCACTGGTTATTAATATTCTATTTTTATCGGTCAAGGGTGCAGTCATGCTTTATCCTGTGTAAGGTCACATATTTTTAAATATCTGTAACGCAAAAAACTAATCTTGTGTAGTTTTTTTTGCTTCTTCTGTTGCTGTATTCTCTGGAGTATTTAATGCCCGTATCATATTACGAAACCCTGCAAGCATACCAATGGGAAACATAATCACCATACCAAATGGTTTTGTACCAACTAAATAATCAAAGCCGTACCCCAATAAGCCACCAACAAGAACCCCTGAAACAATATGCATCGAGGCCGCAAACCCCTTTGCAGCATCTTGCCCCGAAGGGCGTGCCTGTTTTTTATCAGCTTTATCTTCTGGAATTGGCAGGGCATTTAATTCTTGGCGAATTTTTTCGGCTTCTGCAAGCTTAGTCATCAGATTTTTATCTAAGGAATTAGGCATATTTTTATGCTTCCAATGTTTCAAGATACCGCCCAGCATCCAGTGCTGCCATGCATCCCATACCTGCGGCCGTTACGGCTTGGCGATAGAGTTTATCACTGACATCGCCTGCGGCATATACTCCGTCAATATTGGTTGTCACAGTGCCGGCGGTCACTTTAATATAACCCTCATTATCCATATCAAGTTTATTCTTAAAAATATCAGTTCCAGGTTTATGACCAATCGCAATAAAAACACCATCAACGTCTAATGTTGTTTCAATATTGGTTTTGTTGTTTTTCAAATGAATACCTGTCACGCCCTTTGGATTACCGCCACCGATAATTTCTTGGGTTTCACTATCGGTTATAAATTCAATCTTTGGATTATCAAACAAGCGTTGTTGTAAAATTTGCTCTGCACGCAACTGATCTCGGCGATGAATTAAATAAACTTTACTGGCAAAATTGGTTAAAAATAATGCTTCTTCAACAGCAGTATTGCCGCCGCCAACAACGGCAACAACTTTGCCCCGATAAAAAAATCCATCACAGGTCGCACAAGCTGACACGCCAAACCCTTTATAAGTTTCCTCGGATTCAAGACCCAGCCACTTGGCCGATGCACCTGTTGCGATAATAACGCTATCAGTTGTTAGTTCCTGTTTATTGGCGAGGGTCATACGATATGGTTTTTGAGTAAAATCAATGTCTGATACAAAGTTTTCAATAAATTCTGTGCCGTAACGTTTGGCTTGTTTTTGCATTTCAATCATTAATTCAGGGCCTGAAACAGGGGCATCAAATCCAGGGTAATTTTCAACATCGGTTGTAATGGTTAATTGTCCCCCTGGTTGTGGGCCCGCAATCAGCACTGTTTTAATCATGGCACGCGATGCATAAATTGCAGCTGTCAATCCTGCTGGACCAGAACCAATAATAACAAGGGGATAATGAGTCATTTAAAATACCTTTTATAGGGGTAATATGTTAATAATTTTATAGGGGCAATATGTTAATAATTTTTTTACTAATATCACCTAGATTTAATGATAAATAAGTATTTATATATGGCAGATACTGTGTGAGTCAAGAAAACGAAAAAAATGCGGCCGATATATGGAACTGGCGTTCAGACAGTAAGGGCCTCATCATATCTGTATCTTCTGCTTTTTCCGCTTCTTTTGGAACGCAAGCCTCGCAACAAATTATCAATCACTATTTATGGGAATTCATTACTGGGTCTGAACAAGCCCCCGATGGTTGGCAAGATTTAGAGAATGCTTTTAAGCTTCGCAAACGAATTAAAAAATTTGTATTCAACTATAAATCCCAGGGACAAGCAGTCAAAGTTGCCTTAATTGGTGAACCTGTTTATGAAAAAGACCAGTATATTGGACATCAAGGCACAGGATATATTGCAGAAAATACTGAAACGTCAATCCCTGAAATCACCAAAAATATGCTGTCTATCTCTATTGATAGTCTTGATTTAGGGATTGCAATTTTTTCAAAAGACACAGGCCTAATTGAATTTAATCAACATTTTTTAACACATATGTCACAAAGCAATATTACCGCAGTCCGTAATATGAGTTATGAAAAACTGACGCTTTTAGTGAACAATAGCAATACATTTAATGAAGAAATTTCTTATACCGACAAAACCCAGTCATGTATGTATTTTGAAAGAAAAAATAAATCACTGCTTAATATCAAGAAATCATATTTTAACAATGAATTTATTATTCTTAAAACAGAAATAGACAATCATCTTTTAAATAATATCAATGCTTATCAAAAATCTATTACGACGATATAACAAAAAAACACTATTCTTGAGCGCCGTATCAGTGATTATAAAGATAAATTATCAGGATTTTTTAACAAAAAAACTGAAAGTAATGTAAGTGATGGTGAACTTAAAAAACTCTTATCATTTTTTGAAAACAACCTTGATGTTGGCATTATGATTACAGATATCGGGGGCAAGATAAATAGTGTCAATTATTATGCAGCGCAATTATTTGGTTTTGTCACAGTGACTATGCTTATGCATAATAATGACGATAAAAAATTAAAAAGCTTCTTGTCACAACGCCAAGAACGCATCCTTGATTTAATGGATAACACAATTAATCACTATGAACATACACTTGAACTTAAAAATATCATTCAAGAAACTACAGTAAAAGAAGTGATTACATTTTTTCCATCTGTTCATAATCCACAAAAAGTCATTTCACTATTTTACAAACAACCCGATGAGATAAGCGATAATAATATGTATCAATTTTTTATTAATTACATAGGAAATGATATTAAATCTTCTCTTCATACGATCAATGGATATAATAATTTACAAATGATTACGGATAATAATGCCTTAAAATTATCCTATATTGATCATATTAACAATGCCTGTACCGATCTTTTAAATAAAGCATCTGAAGTGATGAATATTAGTAAAATATCATCATCTCTGCATAATCTTGAAAAATCTGTTTTTTCTTTACAAGACATTTTAAGTGATTGCTTTAATGATTTTGAAAAAGAAATAAAAGAAAATAATATTGATTTAAATTTTAATGCCCATGATCTTGGTCTTCTTATTATTTCTGATAAAAATATTTTTCATACAATTTTCAATAAATTACTTATATCACTTATCAAGTCGGCAAAAAAATATTCTCATCTAGATATCAAAATTGTCGATGACCTTGTAAACAATACAATTAACATTAACATTCAAACCGTTTCTAATCTTAACTTTAAAGTGATCAATAATATGGATATTTCACAAATATTCAATAATGACACAAACCAATGTGCTGGTAATTTAGAATATAAAATTGCAGAAAAGTTCCTTGAACTCCTAGGGTGCACGCTGACAATTATTTATCATGCAGATGAAAATTATCAGATTAATATTGAAATTCCTGACGATATCATTACTAGCAAATATGAATGCGACAGTAGTAATATTGTTATATAAATTACGCCTTTTGCTATTTTTATCTTAATTTTTTGTTTGTTATCAATGCCTTTGTCGATCCCTTGACCTTTAATGTCGATCAATGCTATATTATTACTATAATCAAGAAAAGCACCTAAACTGCGTCCTCCCTCCTGGGGAAAGGTTATGTGGGGGATATGGCAATCAGAGACCTGATCCTTAGCAGGCAAAGCAATTAAGATTAATAGTAAAAATAGCATTTAAGGTTATTTTTAGTTAAATTTTTTATGGCAAATCATTTAAAAACACTATAAAACAAATATAAATAAATAAAAATATCAGAGGAAGCAATGGATCATAAGCCAGAAAATGATGCGACAGATACCAAAGATACTATAAATGATATAAAATCAGTCGATAATAATCACAATAACACAAATGATACTGTTACCGACGCAGTCACGCCTTCAGAAAAAAACACGCTTGAGAAAGAAATATCCACACCTAAAAAGAAAAAATCAATCATTACGACTATCATTATCCTGATTATTTTCATTGCCATTGCGGCAAGCTTATTTATTTTTTGCTATGATAAAAATCTTGCGGGCGTCCGAGATATAACCAATACGGCTTATCAAAAAATATTCCCTAATCACGCACCAAATACTCTTATGCCTACAAATACATCGCAGATTATATCACGGAATGTATCTGATAAGCCTATAAATTTAAATGCCACGCAGCAAGATAAACAAAATATTCCGGAAATATCAAAAAAATCTAACGTGGCAACAAAAGACAAACCACAAGCAAGACCTATAGAGCAAAAGCCTCTTACTCAAGAAAAAAACACCCCCCTAGTGAAATCTGAGATAACACAACCAGAAAAATCTTTGGATGAATTCATAGCCTCATTGCCAAAAGTACCTGCTGTACCTAACAATATAGAAAATAATCAAAATCTTATACAAAACCTTATAAAAGGACATCATGCACAAGCCAAATCAATATTTAAGAAATTTAACAGCTTAAATAATCAATTCAGCAATGGTGATCCATATCTTGAGGCTTTGATTACTCTAAAAACGCAGTTGAAAAAATCAAACATTTTAATTCCAACCTTGACTGAATATGCCTCTGGTGGGTTTCCAACCGATATTATTATTGTTTCAGATGCCTTGAAATCGCTAAAGCGTCTTGCAATTATGCAGTCACGCCAACAGCCTGCCAATACGCTTGAAAATATTATTGGTAAATTTATGGTTATTACACCAACATCAAACATAAAAGGCTTTTCGGGTAAATTATATGACATTAAAAAAGCCTTAAATGATGCCGATTTTGACACTGTTCTTGAAGGGATCAAGGCTTTGTCACCGCAAAAGCAAAAAACTTTTAATAGCTTGAAAATCGTCATTCAAGATAAAAAGAAAGTTCAAACTGAATTAAACCAATTAAATGATGCGATTATTGATGATATTTTTACGCTTAATCAATAAAATCAGCAACACCGCATAAAGAAAGACCCTATTATGAAAAAGTTTTTTAGTTTCACTCTGATTTTATTATGTATCGCAAGTATCTTCTTTTATCTTGGTTACGAGCCCGAACCTTATGATATTGATGTATCGGGAACATTCTTTGGGTATAATATTCAGACTTCACAATATACATTATATGCATTATTGATTATCGTATTTATTGTCATTTCAGCCATATTACGTTCTTTTGTCGGCATAAAAAATATTTATCAAAGCATTGTTTATTTTTTTACAGGACGCAACAAAGACAAAGCAACCGAAAATTTGCTTAATGCTTATGCGCATCTTGCTGGTCAAAAGCCAAAATCTGCGATTGCCTATTTAAAAAAGGCAGATAAATATTTTAAAGAATCGCCCCATACCGCCATTGTGAAACTGCTTATTGAGCAATCACAAAAGGCAGAACGTCCAACAAGTCAATCAATTGCGTATCTTGAAAATAACAAGCTTTTGAAGCCAATTGGATGTTATCTTGAATCTTTATTTCCCGTTAGTCAAAAAGATAATACAAGAACCATCGAGCTTTTGAAAAATGCACGCAATTTTGTTGAATCAAAGCCTGTTTTTGACCATTATCTTGCTCTATTAATCGGCAGTAAAGATTATAATGAAGCAGAAATCGCCCTTAAAGCCGCACGTAATGTGCTAACGGACGAAGATTATAAATTTAATTATGCTTCTATTTTATTACTCAAAAGTAGTGTTGCACAAGAAGAGAAAAACATCGACCAAATGCTTGCCCTAAGCCTTGAATCGCTCAAGCATTATAAAAGCCCGCTTGCCCTTCAATATGTTATTCAGGCCTATAAAACATTACAGCGTGATAACAAAGCCATTCGCCTACTCAATGATTATTTCACCGATAAGCCATCTATGAATGTTATCCGCCTTTTCCTTGAACTCAAAGGCATTGAGATTCCCGAAGCAACTGCAAAACGGATCGCATCACTGCCCAGAACCCATGTAAATTCTGAAGGATTTATGGCACTTCAGGCATATCATTTTACAATTTCACGTGACTTTATAAGCCTTAATACTGTTCTTAATAATGCCACTGAATTTTATGACAGCCTTTGGGTCAAAGCAGCGCAACTTTGTTTAACCGTTGAAAAAGATCCTGTGCTTTTATCTGAAGCGTTAAAACTGTTCAAAGATGCACTTTATGCACAATGTCATCACGAAATTGATACGCATTACAAAAGCCATACCCATGGTGCCTTATATTATGCAGCGCTTAACACGGAAACAATGCCGGAAATTACACAATCCGAAGTAATTGCCATGTTAGGTATCTTTAAAAACCTGTTGAAATCAGTACCCATTTTACACAAAAAAAATGGCACGCAACATAATGAAGCCTTAAATAATGCAGATTTATATCGCCTTGAGGCCAATATTCATAAAAAATCATAAGATAATATTGTGACTGCACCTGTTTTTGATATTATCACTTTCCTGCCAGATCTTTATCCAGGACATCTTGGATCGAGCATCTTGGGAACGGCACTTGAAAAAAAATTATGGCATTTAAATGTCCATAATATCCGTGATTTTTCTGAGAATAAACATCGACAAGTTGACGATAAACCTGCGGGCGGTGGCAGTGGTATGGTGCTTCGCTCCGATATTGCAGCGGCAGCGCTTGATGCTTGTATTGCGGGCAATAGCACCCCTAATATGCTTGACAAAAAAAGAGAAATCATTTATGCGTCACCCTCAGGTACTCAATTCGATCATAAGATGGCAAAAGATTGGTCACAATCAGAAGGCAAAATTTTCTTATGTGGTCGCTTTGAGGGTGTCGATCAACGTGTTCTAAGTCATTATAATATTACCGAGGTTTCAATTGGTGATTTTATATTATGTGGCGGCGATAGTGCGGTACAAATGATGCTTGAGGCAACAATTCGGTTAATTCCAAATGTTGTCGGAAACGCCACGAGTACTGAATTTGAAAGCTTTCATAACGGCTTACTTGAACATGAACATTACACTTTGCCTCGAAATTGGTGTGGCAACCCAACGCCTGATATTTTATTATCGGGCAATCATGAAGCAATTGCAAAATGGCGACATGAAAATTCTAAAAAGCGTACCAAAGAGCGCCGCCCTGATCTTTGGGATCGTTATTGTCATGAATCTTCCTGAGCAATTTTTGCAAAGGGTTCTGTTAAAAGTGTCTTTTAACCATGATTTACGGCATATTGGCTTAGTAAAATAAGCTTATTTATTGATTGAAATGGAGGTCTGTTATGGACATCATTAAGCAAATTGAAAAAGAAGAAATCGAACGTCTGACACAAAATAAGGAAATTCCTGATTTTCGTGCTGGCGATACTTTACGTGTGCATTATCGCATTACCGAGGGTACAAAAACAAGAATTCAGCTTTTCGAAGGTGTGTGTCTTGGTCGTCAAGGCTCAGGCTATAACGAATTATATATCGTACGTAAAATTTCATCTGGCGAAGGTGTGGAACGTGGTTTCCCATTATATAGCCCTTTGGTTGAAAAGCTTGAAGTTATCCGTAAGGGTAAAGTAAGACGTGCAAAAATTTATTATCTACGTGATCGTTCTGGTAAATCAGCGCGTATTAAAGAGCGTAAATAAACATCGTTAACTATATGTGATACAAAAAGCACGCTTATTTCGTATTTTATCGACATTAAACGTGCTTTTTCTTTATATATTTTATAAATATGCTTAGAGTCTAAGCAGTTAAGATTATAATTTTTTTAAACAATAGGAGACCCAGATGTCTAATATTAGTAAACTTGCCGTCGCAGGTATTGCCATCGCACTGGCTGGTTGTGGACTTCCTGGTACGTTTTACGCAGAACAATTTGCAATGCAACCAATATCTGGATCAGATTTTAAGGCTGAGCTTGCAAAAGCGTATCAACAACGCGTTAATAATTCCATCGAATTTGATGAAAATTG
Source organism: Alphaproteobacteria bacterium (assembly GCA_047627635.1). GTDB lineage: Bacteria > Pseudomonadota > Alphaproteobacteria > JBCCNR01 > JBCCNR01 > JBCCNR01. The sequence continues at coordinate 10,139 of JBLHTX010000014.1, forward strand.
GATTCTAGCAGGTATGTATGCTCAAAAAGGGACTTCTTCTCTTGATGGTCAAACTGTTTTACCGTGGAATCACAGAACATATATGGAGCAACCTGCCTTCACAACTGGTGTTGATGGCGGACGTGCAACAAAATATAATCTTGATTCACATTACACAACACTTATCTCTGCCCTTGATAATGGTGGTCGCACACAAAGACCTTATGCCTGTGCACAAGCACAAGCACATTATGACTGGCTTGTTGATGAAACATATCAAGATACACCACCATATCAAGAAGATGAAGAAGCTAAAATTGCAATGGATCTTCAACGCTTCCTTGGTGAATGTGTTGGCCATGCAAAGCCAATGGTTCAAAAAACAGCACCACAAGCAGCAACTGAATGGGTAATTTATTTCGGTTTTGATCGTTCTAACCTAACAACAGAAGCAATGAATGTTGCCAAAGATGCAGCACAAGTAGCACGCAAAATGGCTGGAAAAATGCTATCCGTAGCAGGCTTTACCGATACTTCTGGTTCAATGTCTTATAATCAGCGCCTTTCCGATAAGCGTGCATCTAATGTTGCAAGCGCATTACGCAACAATGGTGTAAACGATGTTCGTCAATCTGGTTTTGGTGAGAAATCACTTGCAAAACCAACTGCCGATGGCGTTCGTGAGCCATTAAATCGTCGTGCAGTTATTGCAATTAAATAATTGATTTTTAATAGTTTTTTAAAACCGTCCTTAATATATAAGGGCGGTTTTATTATAAATAATATTTTCCCAATAATATCTTCCCAGAGTGATCTCATATCATAAAGCGTCTATTTTCATGGATAAAAAAACAAATTCATTGAATGATCTTACATTTTATAAAACACATCCATCACCCTGCCCTTACCTTCCCAATCGTCTTGAAACAAAAGTTTTAACAAATTTAAATTTGCCTGACAGCGAATATATTTATTCTGGGTTGCTGCAAGCAGGATTCAGACGCTCTCAGCATATCGCCTATAAGGCATTTTGTGGAAATTGCACAGCCTGTCAATCTATTCGTGTTTTGGTTGATCGATTCACGCCAAGTAAAACACAAAAACGCATTATAAAACGCAATCACACTTTATATCGTAAAATTAAACCACCCCATTTAACGCATACACATTATAAACTTTATCAAACCTATATCAATACCCGTCATGCAGGCGAGGAAATGGCGAATATGACATTTAAAGATATTCAGGCAATGGTTGAAAATACTAATATTGATACTGTAATTGTTGAATATTATGCCCATGAGACACAAAAATTATGCGGTTGGGTACTAACCGATTTAACGCCTTATGGCCCGTCAATGGTTTATAGTGTGTTTGATCCAACATATACCAAAGATTCTTTGGGTATCTATGTTATTTTGAATCATATTGAACTGGCGATTGATTTGGGGGTTCCTTATTTGTTTCTTGGATATTGGGTTAAGGAATGTCAAAAAATGATGTATAAAACGCATTTTAAGCCCTATGAATTACATATTAATCACAAATGGGTTCAATTTCAATGAAAAGACCTTAAAAGTTCTTTACGATACAATCATAAAAGTTATATATTAACAAAAATTATCACCTTATTTTTCAATCAAAGGAATTTACTATGTTTACATCTTCCGCTTATGCGCAATCAGCAAGCGCAATTGCCAGTGATCCTACTATTACATTTATTGTGCCGATGCTACTTGTGTTTGGGATTTTCTATTTCCTTGTTATTCGTCCGCAACAAAAGAAAGCAAAAGAGCATCAAGAGAAAATTACAACCGCTAAAAAAGGCGACAAAGTTGTCACAGGTGGCGGCATTGAAGGTGTTATTGCTCATGTCCGAGAAGATGTTTATGAAATAGAAATTGCACCGAATGTACGCATTAAAGTACGCAAAAATACACTCATTGATATTGCTCCTGCAAAAAAATAATACATCATAATTGATGATTCCATAATAAGGTTGTTTTATGTTACATTTTTCACGCTGGCAGATTATTATTATCAGCATTTTATGCATTCTTGCACCGCTGTTTATATTGCCAAATTTTAAAACATTACAGCCTTATATCCCGACGGAGAATAAAATAAATCTTGGGCTTGATTTACAAGGGGGAATCCATTTAGGCTATCAAGCGGATACAAAAAGCTATTTCAAAACCCGTATGCGTACATTAAAAAACGATGTACGACAAATTTTACGTCCTTCTCGTCAAAGCAATAAAATCCTCATTGGCTATCGTAATTTTGTTATTCGAGATTCAGCCTTAAGCTTTACAATTGCAAAGCCCGAGCAAATCCAAGAAGCTGAACAACGGCTACAAAGTTTAATTGCCCCGATTGAAAACAGCCTTGATTATAATTATGCTGTGACAATTAACAATAACCAAGCCACAATCAGCCTTACTGATGCCTATAAAAAATTCCTGTCAAATTCAATTTTAAATCAAACAATCGAAGTAATGCGTCGCCGCATTGATTCGTTTGGCACAAGAGAGCCCAATATTATCCGTCAAGGGACAGATCGTATTATTTTACAAGTACCGGGTGCCAGCAATATTGAGCAATTAAAATCTGAAGTTGGCAAAACCGCTCAAATGACATTTCACATGGTGCTGAATGATGCGGCACCCTCTGTGCAGCCGCTTATTTATCCCGATGAGGAGAATCCAGACAGAACCTATAAGCTTCACCCCGATCCACTTATTACAGGGGATAATTTAATTAATGCCTCGGCATCGCGTGATGATTCGGGGCAACCCGCAGTGTCATTTAAATTTGACCGCAAAGGTAGCCAAACCTTTGCACGGGTGACTTCGGAAAATATTGGGCAATTATTTGCGATTGTCCTTGATGGCAAAGTAATTTCTGCCCCACGCATTCAATCGGCAATCTTGGGCGGTAGCGGTATTATTACTGGCAATTTCACCCGTCAGGAAGCAAGCAATCTTTCGCTTCTTTTACGATCTGGCTCATTACCAGTTAATCTTGAAATTGTTGAAGAACGTACAATTGGCCCCGAACTTGGTGCCGAAAGTATTGTTGCAGGGACAAAAAGTCTGCTTTATGGCTTTTGTGCTGTCGCCTTGTTTATGGTTGCTTTTTATGGCATCCCCGGTAGTTTTTCAGTCTTTGCCCTTACGATGAATACAATTATGATTTTTGCGGTCTTATCGCTTTTATCCGCAACCTTAACATTACCAGGAATTGCAGGAATTGTGCTGGGTGTCGGTGTTGCTGTTGATGCCAATGTTTTAATTAATGAGCGTATTCGTGAAGAATTACGCCAAGGGCAATCACTCATTAAAGCAGTTTCGCTTGGCTATGAAAAAGCGTGGCTTACTATTCTTGATTCGCATATTACGGGTATTTTATCCGCTGTTGTGATGTTCTTCCTTGGCAGCGGCCCTATTCGTGGTTTTGCTGTTACCTTGGGCGTTGGTATTTTACTCTCTTTATTTACTTCGGTATGGATATCACGCTTATTATTCTCACTTTATATTTCACATAAAAAGCCATCACAATTAAAGTTTGGACTTTCTGGAGCCTAATCTCATGTCAGTATCTCAGCCTATATCATCAAATCATGTCGCACCCTTTTCAATTAATTGGATGAAAGCAAAAATCATCTGGTTTGTGCTGTCATTTTTATTACTTAGCTGTTCAATTTTTGCAATTTACACCTTTAAGTTCAACACAACGATTGATTTTAAAGGTGGTACATTAATCGAGGCTGGTTTTAAAACATTGCCTGATATTCCGAAAATGCGGAAAATTCTTGATAATAGTCAATTTAAAAACACGAATGTACAACAATTTGGTGAAACCGAGATTGTTATTAATGTTGCAGCCCATGAAACACTCAGTGCCAATGATATTGCTACCAAAATTAAAAGCATTCTGTCCGAAAGCTACAAAGACGATATCTCCTTTAGGCGTGTTGAAACAGTTGGCCCCAAAGTCGGGAATGAACTCATTGAAACTTCTGCCATTGCAATTTTTATTTCCATCATTGCAATGCTGGTTTATATCTGGATTCGCTTTGAGCTGCCTTTTGCAATTGGCGCAGTGATTGCCTTAATGCATGATGTTATTATTACGCTTGGCTGTCTTTCATTTTTTCAGATTGAATTTGGGCTTCCTATTATTGCTGCTTTGCTTACAATTGTTGGGTATTCAATGAATGACACGGTTGTGATTTATGATCGTATTCGTGAAAATCTTGTCAAGTTTAAGCGTGCCAGCAAGACAGAAATCATTAATTTATCTATCAACGAAGTCTTTACCCGTACACTTGTGACTAGTGGCACAACATTGATTGCACTTTGTGCATTGTTAATTTTTGGCGGTTCAATATTGCGTCCGTTTATTTTAACAATGACTCTTGGCGTTATTATCGGGACTTATTCATCGGTATTTGTTGCATCGCCATTTTTACTGTTTTTAAATATTAAAAATAATTTTAAAGCCAATAAAAAGTCAAAGAAATCAAAAGCCTCTTCTGTTGGCATTTTATAATGTTAACGCAACGGGTTTCGCTTGATGCACGCTCTTACGATATTTTTATTGGTCAAAGCATTATCCATACCCTTGGTGATATTGTTAACAAGCTTAATGACAAACAAAAATCAATTGTCATTATCACCGAGGAAAATGTTGCAGCTTTATATCTTGAAAAAATTACCCATATTCTCGAGCAAAGTCATTATCTGGTTCATACCCTTATTTTGCCTGCTGGGGAAAGCACAAAATCGCTGACTTATTTTGAACAAGTCACTGATTTTTGTTTAGTGCATAATGTCGAACGCAATCATGCAATCATTGCACTTGGTGGCGGCGTTATTGGAGATTTAACAGGATTTGTGGCATCAACATTACGGCGTGGTTGTCGCTTTATTCAAATTCCAACAACCTTACTTGCTCAGGTTGATAGCTCGGTTGGCGGCAAGACAGCCATTAACAGCAGTCACGGTAAAAATTTAATTGGTACTTTTTATCAACCCTCTGCTGTGCTTATTGATATTGATTTTTTATCCTCACTCTCCGATCGTGTTTATCGGTCAGGTTATGCAGAAGTTATTAAATATGGCTTATTGGGTGATCGTCCTTTTGTTGACTATTTAGCCGATAATAATTATTTATTTCTTGAAAAAAATGCCGCATTTTTAATTAAAATCATTGCCCATTGTGTCAAAATGAAAGCGGACATTGTTAGTCGTGATGAAACCGAACAAGGCGAACGGGCTTTGCTTAATTTAGGGCACACTTTTGGTCACGCCTATGAAGCCCAAACACATTATAGCGATTTATTATATCATGGTGAAGCTGTTGCCATTGGTATGCTGCATGCCGCTGAATTTTCACATCTACTTGGATATCTATCATACGAAGACGCTACCTATATTAAGAATGTATTGTTACAAGCAAATTTTAATATTAATATTAAACACTATATTCCTGAATTTAATGCACAATCAATCATAGACGATATGATGCAAGATAAAAAAGTAAGTAATAATAATCTTACACTCATTTTATATAAAAAAATTGGTGAAGCCTTTATTGACAAAGAAATAAATAAAAATATACTTGTTAATTACTTTAATAATATTTAATATTTACTTTTATACTTAATAGATCTATAATAAAAAAAAGGATTTATTATAGAATGGGATTTTTTCAAGATATCGGTAAGGCTTTCAAAAAAGGAGTTGAAGCCATTGGCAAGGTTGGTGACGCTGTTGTTAATGGTATTGGTGAAGCTGCAGGATGGGTTGCCAGTGGTATTGGTGAGGTTGCTGAGGGTGTCACACGTGTCGTGGCAGGCAGTAAAGCTGCTGATGCCGTTGGAAAAGCATTCGATGAAAATATTGAACCTGCCATAAAGCGAGGTGTAAAAGGTGTCGCTAATATCATTGGGGCTCCATTAACTTTCCTTGATGAAGTTATTGAACATGGTCTAATCGATGGTGTTTCTATGAACGCTGCAGAAAGTGTGCAAGATGTTGTTGGATCAACAGCACGCTTAGTTGGTGGCAAGGATGCTGAAAAGAAATTCGATGTATACTATGATGAAAAAATACAACGCTGGGTAGAAATGGGAATTCGTGTTGTTGGTTCAGCTGCCCTTGCCGTTGTTCCAGGGGGTGCTGCTGTTTTAGCAGCAGATGCCGTATCAGAAGTAGGATCTTTGGGATATCGTGTGTCACAAGGTCATAAAGCAAACTGGTTTGATGCACTTGAAGTTGGCGGAGCGATTGTTGGTGCAGGGGCAGCATCAAAAACAGGGAAAGCAGCATTAACATCCTTAAAGACCACGCTTACAGGTGGTAAAGCAGCAGCAAAAACAGCAGGAAAAATAGCGGTAGAAGGCACAAAAACAACGGCGAAACAAACAGGTGACATAGCAGCAAAAACGCTTGCACAACAAATAAAAAGAAACGCAAAAGCGGTAAAAGACTCACTTATTAAAAACAAGAAAGAGATCGCAAAAGATGCAGCCTTTGATGCCACAGTAGAACTGGGTATTGGCAATACGATATCTAATTGGCAAGCAGATAAAAGAGGGGTGGATTTACTCTCTCTTAACAAAGCTTTTTTTCAGGGCACACCGACTGTCCAGAAAAAGCTCGTATCTGATACAGAAGCAAGAGCCGAAGGATCAGTTTTTTTAAATGAGGATATATATAGCATTGAAAATGGAAATGTAAATTACAATTACACTGCCCCTGTTGCGTAATTTAATGTGCCTCATCCCAATTTTTACCAATCCCAATATCCACAACAAGCGGCACACAAAGCGATAAATTTTTTGTCGGTGCGTTTTGCATTGTCTGCTTAAGGGCATCGCTAAAGTCGGTCACCGCATGATCTGGCACTTCAAAAATAAGTTCATCATGCACCTGCGATAACATTTTGCATTCTGGGAATTTTTCCTTAATTAATTTATCCGTATCAATCATTGCATATTTAATGCTGTCAGCGGCGGCCCCTTGAATGGGGGCATTGATTGCCGCTCGCTCCGAAAAGGAACGCATAGAATAATTTTTTGAATTAATATCCTTAACCCAAATTTTACGCCCAAAGGGAGTCATAACATATTCATGTTCACGGGCAAATTCTTTGGTGGCCTGCATATATGCTTTAACCTCGGGCAGGCGTGCAAAATACGCATCAATATAGGATTTTGCCTCAAATTGGGGAATTTTTAACTGTCTTGCCAAACCAAATGCCGAAATACCGTAAATAATCCCAAAATTAACGGCCTTGGCATTACGTCGAATATCGCTTGTAATGTCCGATAAAGGAATGTTAAACACCTCCGAAGCTGTGCGTGCGTGAATATCTTCGCCATTTTTAAAAGCATCTTTAAGCACAGGAATATCGGCAATGTGGGCCAGAATACGCAGTTCAATTTGTGAATAATCGGCCGCAATAATTGATTTTCCAGTATCGCTTTTAAAAGCTTGACGAATTTTACGCCCCTCAAGGGTACGGATTGGAATATTTTGTAAATTCGGATCGGACGAAGAAAAACGCCCCGTTGCCGCCCCTGTTAAATGAAACGAGCTATGGACACGCCCTGTATGAGGGTCAGCATGATTTTGTAGGGCATCACAATACGTTGATTTTAACTTTTGCAAGCCACGCCATTTTAAAATTAAATCAGCAATTTCATGGCCTTCAGCGGCAAGGTCTTCAAGAATATCAGCCCCTGTTGCCGCCTGCCCTGTTGCTGTCTTTTTTTGTTTACCTGCACTTTCAATGCCAAGCGTTGTAAAAAGAATCTCGCCAATTTGCTTGGGCGATGCAATATTAAATTCAGTTCCTGCAATATCGAAAATTTTGACTTTCAACGCGTCGCTGTCAATTTCAAACACTTCAGAAAGTTTTTTCAAAATATCGCAATCCACTAAAAAGCCTGTTCGCTCGATATCACGGACAATTAACGGCATTTTACGCTCAATTGACTGATAAAAACTATGCATTTTTTGATGAATTAAATCGGCCTTAAATAAATGCCATAAACGATAGGTAATATCCGCATCTTCGGCTGCATAATTAAGGGCAATATCGAGGGGGATTTGATTAAATGTTTTTTGGTGTTTCCCTTTACCTGCAATATCCTCGAACTTGACGGTGCTATGATTTAAGTAACGATTTGCCAACGCGTCCATATTATGGCGATGCTTACCGCCATAAAGACAAAAAGACATCAACATTGTATCATCAAAACAGTTAATATCAATGTCGTAACGCTTTAAAATGGCGGCATCATATTTAATATTATGGGCAATTTTTAAATATTGTTGACTGCTAAAATAAGGCTTTAAAGCCGTTAAAACCATATCCCGATCAAGCTGTTCCCCACTATCATGGGTCAATGGAATATAAACGCCGTGATTAATATCGCATGAAATCGCAATCCCCACCAAATCGGCTTGCATAATATTAAGCCCTGTCGTTTCAACATCAAAGACGAAATGTCCTGTTTGTTGAATTTTAACAATTAAAGCCTCAAATTGTGCTTGCGTCGTAATAAGGTCATAGCTGGTTGGTGCATTTTGAATATCAGGAATAGGACTAGCAACGGAAAATAAATCACCCTGCATGGGTTGCGTCTGATTGCTTGATACAGATACAGATTTGACTTCACGGGGCGATAGGCGTGCCTTCACACGCTTTGCCAAAGTTTTCAAATCCATATCGGATAAAAATTGTAACACCTCAGCAAGGTCAGGCTCACGAAACCCCATCACATCAATAGTTTTTTCGATAGGCACATCATCCTTTAAAAGCACAAGATCATAGGAAAGGCGGGCTTTATCGGCAAATTCAATTAAATTTTCACGGCGTTTTTTTTGCGGAATTTTCTCAGCATTCTCGAGTAAATTATCAAGCGTGCCAAATTCTTGAATAAGTAACGCCGCCGTTTTAATCCCGATACCTGGAACTCCTGGCACATTATCGGTGCTGTCCCCTGCAAGGGCTTGCACAAAGGGAATCCGTTTTGGCTCGACACCAAATTTTTCAAACGCTTCAGGCTCGGCCATAAATTTATTTTTCAGCGGATCAATCATCGTGATGTTTTCATCGATCAATTGCATTAAATCCTTGTCCGATGAATAAATACGCACCTGAGCGCCTTTAGCTGCGGCTTGCTTGGCATAAGTTGCAATCAGATCATCGGCTTCATAGCCCAACATTTCAATGGCATCAAGCCCAAACGCCCGTGACGCATCACGGCAAAGCGGAAATTGCGGAATTAAATCTTCGGGTGCAGGTGGACGGTTTGCCTTATATTCAGGATAAATCTCGTTACGGAATGTTTTGGAACTTGCGTCAAAAATAACCGCAATATGGGTGGGTTGGTCGCCTGCCTTCAATTCCTCGGTCAACTTAAACAACATATTACAAAACCCAGATACTGCCCCAATGGGAACACCATCAGCTGCCCGCGTCAAAGGCGGCAAAGCATGATAGGCACGGAAAATAAAGCCCGATCCATCAATTAAAAATAAACGATCACCAGCTTTGACGGGTTTATGTAACATATTTAAAAATCTCTTTGTGTCTGTATGATGTCATAGCATATTTTATCAAGCCTAATTATTATCATAGCCTATGGATTAATCAATAAGGAACTTGTGACACTGAGTATAATTGTATTTTTTAAGTGGGAATGATTCCAGAATCGTCATTCTCGTTTTTTGTTCATTAAGCTTGTCGAAATGGCAAAAAGAAAGGGAATCCTATTTCAACAGCAGATTCCCTTTCCCTCGTTTTACTCAGTCGGGAATGACGGTTTTTTGAAACTTATATATTGATAACAAATAAAAATCGTCATTGCGAGTCTGCGTTAGCAGGCGAAGTAATCCAGTTAAGTGAAGCCGTCATTCCTGCCCAGAGTTGTATAAGGCAGGAATCTAGTCTTTTAAAAAAACTTAACTTACTTCAAACGCAAACGGTTACGAATACCAAGACCAAGACCAAGACCAAGACCAAAAAGGAAAATGAAAATGAAAATGAAAATTAAAGGTCAGAAAAAAGAACGTAAGTAGACTTTTTTTCTTGAAGATAAATTAAAAGAAAGGCAGAATTATAAAAATTTATAGGTTTTGAAAATGGCAAATGATGATATTGAAAAACTTAATGAAATATTCTTTCCATCTTTAATGAAAAAAATAAATTATATTAAAACATATAATTTAGACTTTGCACATTATACAAATGCAGAGGCAGCATTGTCTATTATTGATAAGCAAGAATTATGGATGACAGAAATTGACACTATGAATGACTATACAGAGTTTTCTCATGGTGTCGATTGCTTTAAAAAAGCATTAGAGGGTAACACAGGTAAGGCAATCACTGAAATATTTGATAATCTAACAGAAGGGCATTTCTCGAGCCATATAATCAATAATATTATTGATTTCCGTCAAAATCCAGATAATAAGATTTATTCAATTTCTTGCTCAGAGCACCATTCATTAAATGATAGATTGGGCAAATTATCTATGTGGCGAGGGTATTCAGGAAACGATGAAAAAGTTGCCTTTATTTTAAAAGGTGACGTGTTGTTAGATAAAGAAAATTCTTTAAATATTTGGTCAACACCAGTGGCATATTTAGACGCTCTAGAATTTAAACAAAGACTCTTAGATATTTGTTTGAACATTGAAGAAAATAAAAAATTTATTTTAGGATTAAAAGAAAAAAATTCTAGAAATTTGGCTCAGAAGATATATTTAGTATTATTATTTGCTATGCTATCTGTTAAGCATAAAGGTTTCTATGAGGAGCAAGAATGGCGCGTTGTTTATTTACCAAGTCAATTTACCTCAGATCCAGATAAAGTGATATCAGGTAACCGAACAAGAAAGGATGTTGAAGAACCAATATTTAAAATCCAACTTAAAGGAAAACTTGATCTTAATAAAATCTTAGAAAAAATTATTATTGGACCGTCGAGAAACCCTGAATTACTTGAAGCTGATTTAATTAAAACGTTAAATCAGAAAGGCGTTAAAAATGCCGCTGATAAAATTATAATTTCTGATATCCCCTTGAGAACCTAAATATATCTATCAATGCCTAAATATTCACCTTGTCATTCCCGTTTTTTGCATCGCAAAAAGAAAGGGAATCTACCTGCCTGCCTTCGCAAGAATGATGGCTTTGCCTTTACTAGACTGCTTCGCTTTACTGCGTAAAGACTCGCAGTGACGATTATTGATGTGATGCCTACAAATATAAGTAATCCCAAGTTTCGTCATTGCGAGTCTGCCTTAGCAGGCGAAGCAATCCAGAATCACGATTGATAGTATAAGTTTTAAGATAGACTGCTTCGCTTTACTGCGTAAAGACTCGCAGTGACGATTTTTGACTATTATCCCATTCAAAAAATACAATTATACTCAGTGTCACAAGTTCCTTGTGGCATAACATTTTCTATTTCCTGAACTTTAAAGCATAATAAGTTATGCGATTGATCTTTTAAATATATTAAAAAATAGAGTATAATTTTTCATACAACCATACCGCAATTTATAGTAAATAATAATTGATATGCCAAATAATGAAATGCTATTTCCAAAAATAAGGGCATTTTTTTGCAGGCTTAAACCATAAATTAACCATAATAATATCCCAGACCAAAGCATTAAATAATAATATAAAGATATAGCCGTAACATTTTTTGTGCGTGCAATTTGATATATTTGTGGTATCGAACTTGTTGTTGTTAGGCACGCAGCAATTGAGCCTATTATTTCTATATTCATATTTCCCCCTGATTATTGTATATTTTACACGCTATAATTTAAAATTACAATGTTTATTTTAAATATGACATAATAAACATAAATATAAAAATGAATACCGAGTTATTGCAATATTATGTGGTGGCTTACGCAAGGTTTAATCAATTACAGATAGGCTTACCCTCTGGATCCACAAGATCATAAAGCCCATCATCTGTTTGAATAACTGCATAACGCACAAATTGGGCAGGATTGGTGATTTCTACTTGTTTTGACTCTTTTCCTGTTAAAACTTTAATTGTTTTATGGTCTAAATTTTGTGTGTCACGACCGTTTGCATCTTTTAAGTATGCTAATTTTCTTTTATCAATAATAAGAGGAATGGGGCACCCCTCACGGTTTGCAATCTTGAAATACTGACTACTCGTAATAATATAATCTGAGCCATAAGCTAAATTGGATTGTACATCGAAGAAGCCATTTTTGAAATATTTTGACCAGCAGTCAACAAATTATCTGATGTATGAATATATTGTATGCCCTTATCATATATATTTTTTAACGTTTCTTGAGATATTTTTTGTAAACATTGTTTTCCATAACAAATATTAAAAAAAATCTCTTTGGGTTGAATCTTGAATTTTAATAAAATCATCAAAAAATCATTTATATTTGTCTTGCGATTATAATTGTCTGATATATTACCTAATTGATCGCCATGCAATATAATGGCCAATACATCAAGGTCTGGTACTTGTGA
>JBLHTX010000015.1:0-22096 GCA_047627635.1 Alphaproteobacteria bacterium
CATTCACCCTCATGATTTGGCAACTTATCTAGATCGTCAAGGTGTTGCTATTCGTGCTGGGCATCATTGTGGCCAAGTGTTAATGAAATATTTAAATGTATCATCAACCGCACGTGCATCACTTGCTTTGTATAATGATACTAATGATATCGAAACATTATGCCAAGGCATCAAAAAAGCAATTACATTCTTCAAGTGATAATATTGTTACAAGATTTTTTTAAGATCATTAAAGCTTTAAATAAATGCTATATATTGATATATGCCAATAAAGTTCTTTATTAAAAAAACGACAGCTATATAATTTTATATAAATCCTCTTATAAAATTAAGTATTTTTTAAGTTAATGCCTGCATAATAAAAATGAATATAGAATAATTGGAGCTTGTATGAGCCATACTATCCTTATAGTAGAAGATAATTTCATGAATAAGAAGCTTTTTGAAGACATTTTACATGTTCATGGTTATCAAACATTATCAACAGAAAATGGGTTTCACGCCCTCGAGCTTGCTCTTAATAATCATATAGATGTTGTATTGATGGATATTCAACTTTTTGAGATATCTGGTCTTGATATTATTAAAATGTTTAAAGTTAATGAGCAACTTAAAGATATTCCAATTATTGCAGTTACCGCATTCGCCATGAAAGATGATGAAGAGCATATTTTAAAACAAGGTGCTTCGGCTTATTTATCGAAACCAATTTCAGTGGCTTCTTTAATCGAAAATATTAAAAAATTCATCCCTGATAATAATAAAAATGTCCCATTTCGGATTGCTAAGGGTTAATATATGACAGGACGCGTATTAGTTGTTGATGATATTTTACCAAATATTAAACTGTTAGAACATAAACTAACAAGTGAATATTATGAAGTTGCAACAGCAACAAGTGGCTTTGAAGCACTTAGCAAGGTAAAAGAAGTTGCACCCGATATTATTCTGCTTGATATTATGATGCCTGGCATGGATGGCTATGAAGTCTGTCGTCGCCTGAAAGCTGATCCTGATACGGCACACATTCCCGTTGTTATGGTTACCGCATTGGATCAGCCAGAAAATAAAATTATGGGTCTTGAAGCTGGTGCCGATGATTTTGTGACAAAGCCGATTGATGATGTAGCCCTAATGGCACGTGTTAAAAACTTAACACGCCTTAAAATGATGACAGACGAACTCAGAATGCGTAATAATACTGGTGCACATTTTGGTATCGTAGAAGAAGTTAATAATGTACCGATTGAAGGAAATGTTTTAATTATTGAAACAGTGCCATTAATTGCAGATAAAATAGTAAAAAACTTACCCAAAGGCTGTATTGCCACAATAGAAAGCAATCCTAATCTAGTCATTGATCAGCTACAAAAACAAAATTATAGCCTTGTCATTGTGAGTTTGAATATTAAAGGATTTGATGGCCTTCGTATTTGCTCTATGATTCGTGCCTCCGAGAACTTCCGAAAGCTGTCAATTATTGCGACTGGTGATAGTGATAATAATACGGTATTTCTTAAGGCTCTCGAGATGGGTGTTAATGATTTTATCAGTCGCCCCATTGACTATAACGAGCTTTTTTTACGGGTTTCTAGTCAAATTAAGCGTTTCTATTATGCTGAACAACTCCGCAAGCATGTTGAAAACAGTGTTGAATATGCTATTACAGATCCACTGACCAATATGCATAATCGACGTTTTTTAAATATGCATCTTGAAAAATTATGCGCCAAGTCAATCGAAGAACGAAAGGCATTATCAGTAGCAATCTTTGATATTGACCATTTTAAATCAATCAATGATACTTATGGACATGATGTTGGTGATAAAGTGCTTGTGCAATTTGCTGACATTGTCAAAGATAGTATTCGAAACTTTGACCTTGCTGTTCGCCTTGGTGGTGAAGAATTTTTAAGTGTTATGCCCGAAACAGACCTTGCTTATGCTGCTGCAATTTGCGAACGTATTCGAGGAAAAATTCACGATAAACAATTTATTATTAGTCCAGAAAAGTCTATTCATGTGACATGCTCGATTGGGGTGTCAACATTAACAGATAACGAGACTGAACAAAATTTAATTAATCGCGCCGATGCTGCACTTTACAGGGCGAAACAAACTGGGCGTGACCGCGTTGTTATTCACAAAAGATCGAGTAAAAATAATCCGCAACAAAATGTTGCTTAATAATAAGCTAATTTGATAAGAGTTAATAGATGATAAACTCAATAAATGCTATAAAAAGTGCTTATTATAAAAGTTTTGATTTTTCTAGCCGTGCTTCTAGGAGTGAATTTTGGTGAGCGTATCTTATATTGACATCGCTGTATCTTGTTATAGAAATTAGTATTACAACGCTGTCAATGAATGAGAGTATTAGTACTATATCTGGTCTTGTTTGTTTGTTTGTTTCTTACTAACAATAATTCAATCTGTTTCTTTGACCTGTAGGCGTTTACATGATATTGGAAAATCAGGATGGGAGGAAAGATTGTTTTACATACCAATTATAAATATCATTGGTGGATTTGTATTATTATGGTAGCTGATCAAACCATCAAATCAATTTGACAATCAGTATGGGACGCCTCCTCATGGTCACGAAGATAATAGTGATATTATTAAAGATCGAGAAGTTTATTCTTCTAGCTCAAGCTCAACAGTGCTTCAAAGAACGGATAAAACACCTCCTAAATACCTAAATAACAATCAGACAATAAAACCAATGTTTGGCAAAAAAAAGTAAGTAATTTAAAAGTTTAATGCATACTAAAAATTGTTTTATAACTTTAAAAAGAAAAAGCTATCACAATAAAATGATAGCTTGGTATAAAGTTAAAAATCAAAAATAATGTTGCCTGTTATAAAACCGACAAACTCACCATTTTGAACATTTCTTAAAGGAATTGGCATTTTTGCGTGCTCCTTGAAGGGATCTGATAAGTTTTGTAGTGCTGAAATAACAATCCCTCCAACATCCGTACCCATGCTTTTAAGTTTATCATTTAACAACTCAACAGAACTTTTCGATTGGTCAAGCTTGCATAACGATGCATTTGACTCTTGTTTTTTGTGCTGATTATTTTTAAGGACAGCACTGCCCTTTTGATTAAGGTTAGACATACAGATCCCTGATAAAAAAACATTTTTACTTAAGGGGGTACATTTTTAATATACATTAATTATATATATAAGTAAATGATTTATTTTTCTATAATATATATTATTATAAATACCATATAAGATCGAATGCACAATCAATATAATTCTGCATTGCTTGTTTGTTATAATTTAGTAGATAATAAGTCTTGGATAGAATAGCGAATTTCCGAAGTTAATGTTTCGGCTTGAATGCCTGCATATTTTTCTAGAAACCCTTTTTTATCGGTTTCAATTGGCACAAGTTTAAAATCTTCACCATAAAGAGCTGTCATTTTATCGTGCAAAGAATCAATGCCATCAATTAAGCCAAGAGTTAAGGCAGTGCCGCCAGTCCAAAATTTTCCTGAGAAAATTTCATTCTCTTCAGCGTCTTGTAATTTTTCAAAGCGTGATTTTGTAACCACGTCTTTAAAGCCCTTATGCACTTCTTCTTGGACAGATTTTAAATGGGCAACATGATCGGGATTTTCAGGCATAAAGGGATCAAGCATAGCCTTTGATTGTCCAGAGGTATAAATACGGCGTTCAACACCTAGCTTTTCAATGGCACCAGTAAAGCCAAAACCACCTGAGACAACACCAATTGAGCCAACAATAGAATGATGATCTGCGTAAATTTCATCGGCACAGCAGGCAATATAATAGCCACCTGAAGCAGCAACATCTTCAACAAAGACCATGATTTTTTTCTTTTTTTGTTGTTTTAATGCTGTTAAATATTTAAAAATTAACGATGATTGTACGGGTGACCCACCTGGTGAGTTAATAACAATCGCAACAACGTTGACATTTTCATCGTCAAAAGCTTCATCAATGCCTTTTTTAAGGGCTTCAAAGCTGATCCCTTTTTTCCCGAGTGATTTCACAGAGCCAATAACACCTTCAAGGCGTAGAACAGGGATTATTTCTTTGTCGGAGGCTGGTAAATATTTTTGAATGGTTTTTTTAATCTTTTTTAACATTTTTTGTCCGTTCATAAAATTGTATCACTAATATAGACACTTCATAGAGTAATTGCAATGGTAGACATAAAGCAATCATTGAAAGCAAATCGGGGGGCGTAACCATTGCCGACATAACCATAATTATCATGACCGCATATTTTCGATAATACCGCAACTGATAAGCTGTTAAAATACCAAATAAACCCAGTAATATTAAAATAATCGGTAGCTCAAAGGCAAGCCCAAAAACAAGAATAAAAGAAAGGGCAAAATGCGCATAATCTTGAACCCGAATTTGCTGAATAATATTAATATTGTGATTAACTTCGCTTGTAACCGATGTTTGAAAGCTCGCAAAAAATTCAAGCGCGTTGGGTAAAACCAGTAAATACGCAAATAACCCCCCAATAATAAACATAATCGGGGCAAACAGCAAAAAGGGGCGTGCCATTTTTTGCTCAGAGTAATAAAGCCCTGGTGCAATAAATGCCCATATTTGATGCAAAATAACAGGCACAGTTATGATAAGACCTGCATATAATGATAAATTCATGTAAACAAAAAATGCTTCATGCGGCGCAAAATAACTAACGGTAATATCATCACCCATCGCTTTTTTTAGGGGATAAAGCAATGTGATAAAAATATCCTCTGAGAAATAAAAACACACACTAACTGCAATTAACAGGAAAATAACTGCTTTAATAAGGCGACTGCGTAACTCGGTAAGATGCCCAATTAATGACATTGATGTGTCATTATACGGTTCATTGTCGCTTGATTTATGATCTATGTTATCAGACATTATTTTTTTAAATCACGTTTGATTGTTGTATCAATTTGAGCAGTTTCAGCCTCAAGCATTTTTTTGGTTTTTTCAATTTCTTGCTCATGCACAATATCATCCATAGCATATTTAAACTCGGAGGCCATATTACGCAAATTACCAATCATTTTCCCCGCTTTATAGAGCAAGTTTGGTAAATCTTGTGGGCCTACGACAATTAAAGCAACAAGTGCCAAAAGAATAATCTCGCCAATTCCAAATCCTAAATCAAACATTAAAAGTGCCTATTACCCATTATATGTCTTTTTCTTCTGCTTGTTTTTTAAGTGGTGGTGGTGTCATATCAAGCATTGGCTCTTGAGGTTGTAACTTAGGATTTTCTTGGGTCTTTGGTTTAGCATCTTCTTCCTCATCTTCAGATAACCCTTTTTTAAAACTTTTAATTCCCTTGGCAACATCTCCCATAAGATCGCTGATACGTCCACGACCAAATAAAAGGACACCAAGAAGTGCAATAATAACGATTTGCCAAAATCCAAAATTCATAAATAACCTTCGCTTATTTTTTATTTTTTATATCACGCCTATTAAGAAAAAACAAATATTGCGTCATCCCGCAATGACAATGCAATATAATCGCCTATATTCAAGAAATTTACTGAATAATCCATTAATTCAGCAACAAATATATAATTATTATACGTTAATGTCAGTCGATAAAATTTTCCTGCAAATTCTTTTTTAAGAATTTTTGCATTCATTAAAGCTGTATCTTGTGGTTTTAGAATGAATCCTTCATGACGAATCGCAACAGTTACATGACCCTCAATATTTGTTGTCACTGGTAAATAACCAATTTGTGTTTGTGCATAACGCCCCTTAACAACCCCTGATAGAATATTAACTGCACCAGAAAACAATGCAACATCAAGATTTTTAGGCTGCAAATAAATATGCTCGGGCGTGCCCGATTGTACAATTTGACCATCACGCAAATAAATAATGTGATCGGATGATAAAAAAGCCTCAGCTGGATCATGCGTCACCATTAAGACTGTTTTTTGATGCTTTTGTAAAACAGACAGGGTTTCCTCTCGGAGGCGACGACGAAGCTCGCTATCAAGGTTAGAAAAAGGCTCATCGAGCATCACAATATCGGTATTTTGCATAATCGCACGGGCAAGAGCAAGGCGTTGCTGTTCGCCTCCTGAAAGCTGCGTCGGATATTTTTTTGCATAATCAAGCAGTTCAAGATCATCAAGAATTTGCAAGGCTTTTTGTTTTTCTTCTAACTTGTTTTTAATTTTTTTAACCGCAAATAACACATTATCAAGCACAGTCATAAATGGCATTAAGGCATAATCTTGAAACATAAATGCAATTTTGCGTTTTTCTGCCTTTAATAAAATATGATTATCGTGACTAACAACTTGACCACGAAGCTTAATAGTTCCCGAATGAGGTGTTAGCAAGCCCGAAATTAAGCGTAAAATTGTACTTTTTCCACTACCAGATGCCCCCAACAAGCATGTTACTTTGTCTTGAGGAATTACCAATGACATATCAGATAGAATGGGTGTTTTGGAAACATCGCCAAAAAAAGTTACATTTTCAAATGCAATATAATCATTACTCATATTTACTTTATATCATCCTCAAAAGTAAAAGTCATGCTTTCTTGGTTGTCTTGATCTATATCATCATCTGTATCGTCATTAAGTGATAATAGTGCTTTCATTTCATCATCGGTCACTTGTCGCCCTACACTATCGAGGAAGCCTGCTTCTTTTAGCTCACGTAATCCAGGTAAGTCTTGTGTTGTTTTAATGCCAAAATGCTCAAGAAAATAATCACTTGTGATAAAGGTAACAGGTCTTCCGGGGGTTTCACGGCGACGACCAATTTTAATCCAGCTAATTTCCATTAAAATATCAAGTGTTCCTTTTGATACGGCAACACCGCGGATTGCTTCGATTTCTGTGCGTGTAACTGGCTGATGATAGGCAATAATACCAAGGGTTTCGATTGCTGATTTTGATAATTTTTTATGCTCCACAAGGTCTCGAATTAAATAATCAGCTAAATCAGGTGCGGTACGAATAAGCCATTTTTTATTAATTTGAATAATCTCAATGCCGCGCCCTTCATAATCAGCTTGAAGTTTACGCAATAATTGATGGATATCTAGATGCAGATCATCTGGTAAATGAGTATAAATCTCATCTATCGACAATGGAGAAGGGGAGGAAAAAAGAAGAGCTTCGATAATGCGGCGGGCAAATGTTTCTTTGTTATGATTGTTATATTTGATTTGCTCAATATTATCGCTATCTTGTTGATTTGGAATATTAATGGGTGTCATTTTTTCTCTAGCTTATATGTTTTATCTCTATAAACGATATTAATAGAAAAATACACTTATAAACAATGAAAAAATGATATTAAAATTTAAAACCTTGTGACATTTGCTTCATGCGTGCCCACACTGTATTGGTTCTTTGATCCAGAATAGCCAAGAATAAACCAAGCGTTTTTTCACGATATTGTGCAATTAAAACACCCATTTCTTGTGCTTTTGAAGAGAGTAATAATGCACTTCTTGTTCCTAAATTTGCTAAATCAACAACAACATTTGCTTCAGTTGTTGCTTGATTAATAAGCAATTGTGCTTCTAAACCTTCTGCCTCTGTTCTTGCCATCTCCAAAGCCATCTCTGCTTGATATTTTGCAGATTCTTGTGCAATAGCTGCAGTTTGTATTGCAATAGCAGCAGTTTCGGTAAGTAAGGCAATAATAGCTTGGGTTTGACCTGTTAGACCTGCCATTTTTATAATCTCCTATTTGATTATTATATTAAAATTTAAATGCTTGCGTCATTTGTTTCATGTTGTTCCATGCTGTACTAGAGCGTTGCTGGGTAATACTTGTAAATAGACCCAACATTTTTTCTCGTGTTTGCGCTATCATTGTGTACGATTCCATCGCTTTACCAGCAAGTAATTGTGCATTTTTTGCTGCTAAAGATTCCAAATCAACCCTAACATTCACGGCTGTCGTAATTTGTTGAATTTGCAAAGTTGCCTGCTGCCCCCTTGCTTCCATTAAAGCCATTTCATAAGCAGTGCGTGCTTCATAGAGTGAAGTTTGTGCCGCAACCTGCGTTGCACCAACAGCATAATTCGCCGCTTGTTGAATTGTTGCTACATTTTGACCGATGCCCATTTAAATAATTCCTGTTTAAATAATTTCCATTTAAAAATACCACTAACTATATTATTATATATTATAATACAATTAAATAATAAAATCAAATAATTTTATAAATATTAATACAATTTAAGTACTTCATATATGTTTTCCTTGTTTTTTAAAAATATACTTGGATTAATCGCTTTCTTACCTATTCTTATTTCATAGTGCAAATGAGCCCCCGTACTGCGTCCTGTTGATCCCACTGATCCAACCCTTTGCCCCTTGCTGACACGTTGCCCCTTTTTAACGGATATTTTTGACATATGTGCGTATCGGGAATAAATTCCTGTACTGTGATATATTTCAACAACATTTCCATAGCCACCACGTCTCCCCGCATATTTAATAACACCCACGCCCGATGCAACCAAAGGGGTTCCTGTTCTTGCTGCAAAATCTATGCCAGAATGCATACGCCCTTTTTTGGTAAATGGGTCACGACGATATCCAAAGTTACTTGTAAGCCTTGCCTTATAAACGGGGCGATGAAGGGGCAAGAAAGAAGCATATACACGGATTTTATATAATTCTTGTATATTCTTCTTTAAATCTGGATGCCTCCATCCAAGCTCAGTAGCAGACATATTAAGCTGTGTTAGAATTTTTGATTGACTGATATCGGGCACAACTGTTGTAAATTTCTTTGGCATTGTTGCCCCAATTGACTTAAGAAGTGCTTTTAATTTTTTAATATCTTTTCGTGATTGAGATTCTAGGTTACGCACTGTAAGCGTTAAGGCTTTGCGTTTTTTGTAAAGTGATGCAATTTCTTGTTTGAAGCGATCATGGCTATTTGCAATTGTTACATTATCTATTTCTAAGGCATCAACAATCGGCAAAACATAACGATTACTGCCCGTATATGTATAAGATATATAAGATGCATCTTGTTTTTGGCCTCGTTTTTGGTCTTGTTTTTGGTCATTATTGTCAGGGATGTTGATAATATTTAAATTGCTTTCATTCTCAATCTCAATATTTTGTTTGCCAGCATTAATAATAGAAGCATTCGCAATGTTTAAAATATTTGCTTGGTCGTTGACGCGATCTTGTTCAAGATATTTTTCAGAAATATTTTTATCAGTTTCATCTTCAATTTTATAAATAAAACTCTCATTAGATGTATCTTCTGCAATACCAGTAGAGTCTGTATCTGCTAAAGCGATTTCAGATGTATATTCAGAACCTGTATGTGCTTCTTTATGGTCATGGAAATGATGTTCATCCTGTGAATCGTCACTTTCATTATTAACATACGAAATCTCATCTTCAAGAGAGACAAATAAATCATCATAATTAATGGTTACTTCTGAAACGTAACCATTATCGAGAAGGATTTTATTGAAATCAATATATTCTCTCATATCATAATATACTTTTAAGGTATAAAATGCCAAAAGTGTAATCGCAAAAGATGCAAATAAAATTTTTGCATGGTGCAGCGATTTGTTAAAATACCCAACATCACTTCGTCTGTTTTTATTTTTCTTAAACAACTTTACACTCGAATAAATACAATTATAATATTTTTATGAGTGCAAAAATAATACCAATTACGGCTATTTATCGAATATGTGAATTAATAATTTTTCCATCAGAACCCATTTTAGCGGGCACAAATTCACCATGGATGTTATTTGACGCTGTTTGACTGAGATAAATCATATAAAAAATAATGACTATAAAGGAAGTAGCAAAAGCAAGAGATAATAATTTTTTTTGATATCGTGTGTGTATATTTTTACTAAAATAGAACCGTAGATAGCAATAGTAAATTCCGAAAGGAATAATAAAGGCGAGCAAAAAAACTGTAATTCTAAAGATCATAAAAACAATGTAAAAAAATTAAAAGTGCGTACCTACATATTAAAGTACAAATGCACCAAAGAATCAAGCATAAAGCCACATTCAATTGCGATGATACGCATCGTTAGGCTTAATTTTGCTTCTTGAGGGACAAAACGAAAAATATTTTCTGAGAAAATAATTTCATCTGTTTCATAGTAATTTTTTTGTTTATAGAATAATTTTTGCCACATAATATACTTGGCAACGCAAGATATATGCCATATAAGAGGATATATTCAAAAAATATTTGGTTTTAAATAATGTCAGAGCTTATTTCTAGGAATACACACACAGTAAAACGCACCCTAGCCATTCTTGTTGATAATGAAGCAGGGGTTTTGGCACGTGTGATCGGTCTATTTTCTGCCCGTGCTTATAATATTGAAAGCTTAACGGTTGCCGAAGTAAACCAAGAAGAAAATCTATCACGGATTACCGTTATTACCAGCGGCACTGAGCAGGTTATTGCACAAATTAAAAATCACCTTAAACGCCAAGTATGCGTTCATGGCGTTGCTGATCTAACTGAGGATGGCCCTGCTGTGCAGCGTGAGCTTGCCTTGTTAAAGGTCTGCGGCAAGGGCGATTCTCGGATTGAAACATTACGCCTTGCGGATGCATTCAAAGCACGCGTTATTGATGCAACACAAACAAGCTTTGTGCTAGAAATTACTGCCTCGGCTGAAAAGCTAGATACATTCATTGATTTACTCAAGCCAATTGGCTTGCTTGAGGTATCACGGACAGGTATTGTTGCGATTTCACGGGGTGCAAATCCAATGATTTATCGTGATATGAACAATGCATCGCTGATAAAAGTGATAGACTAAATAAAAAATGATTGAAATTTCATAAAAAAACAGTAATAAAGACTGCAATTTATGCTTTAAAGGACATAGTAATGAAAGTATTTTACGATAAAGATGCTGATTTTTCAGCAATCAAAGACAAAAAAATTGTTATTTTTGGTTATGGCTCACAGGGTCATGCACATGCATTAAACTTGCGGGATAGCGGTGCAACAAATGTTGTTATCGCTTTGCGTGATGGTTCTGCGTCACGTCCAAAAGCCGAAGCTGAAGGCTTTAAAGTCATGAGCCTTGATGAAGCGGCTGCTTATGCTGACCTTGCAATGATGCTTGTTCCAGACGAGCTTCAAGCTGAATTATACCATAATCATATTGCAAAAAATCTTCCTAAAGGGGCAGCACTTTTATTTGCACATGGTTTAAATGTTCACTTTAGCCTTATTGAGCCTCGTGCTGATTTAGATGTATTTATGATTGCACCAAAAGGCCCAGGTCACACTGTGCGTGGTGAATATCAAAAAGGTGGAGGCGTGCCATGTTTAATTGCCGTTCATCAAGACGCAACTGGTAATGCACAAAAGCTTGGACTTGCTTATGCATCTGGTGTTGGCGGTGGTCGTTCAGGCATTATTCAAACATCGTTCCGTGAAGAATGTGAAACTGACTTATTCGGTGAGCAAGCTGTATTATGCGGCGGTGTTGTTGAGCTGATCCGCACTGGTTTTGAAACCTTAACCGAAGCAGGTTATGCCCCAGAAATGGCTTATTTTGAGTGCCTCCATGAAGTTAAACTCATTGTTGACCTGATCTATGAAGGCGGCATTGCGAATATGAATTATTCAATTTCAAATACTGCTGAATATGGCGAATATGTCACTGGCCCTCGCATTATTACAAGTGAAACAAAAGCAGAAATGAAACGTGTCCTTGAGGATATTCAATCTGGTCGTTTCGTGCGTGACTTTATGCAAGAAAATGCGGTTGGCGCACCTTTCTTTAAGACAAAACGTCGTCGTGATAGCGAGCATCAAATTGAAGTTGTAGGCAATAAATTGCGTGCAATGATGCCTTGGATCGGCAAAAACAAACTTGTTAATAAAGAAAAAAATTAATTTTTTCTAATTATTTTCAAGAAGCAATTTGTAAAATAACTCAAATTGCTTCTTGGCATCTTACTAAATAAATTTATGTAATCGCAAAAATGCCTCAAGCTGAATAATTGCCCATAAAATACGACTATGATCTTGATACCCTTTAAAATGTTCTTGCATCATCTTCTTTAAAACTGACATATTTAATAACCCAGTTTCCCTAAGTGCAATATCATTAATAACAGCCTCAAGCCGACCAGCCCAACTTGTCTTTAATAAATGACTAATTGGCATCACAAACCCTTGTTTGGGGCGCATTAAATGGTTATGTGGTACATATTTTTTTGCAATATCACGCAATATTCTTTTTCCGCCTGAAGGGTGCTTTAAAAATTTATAAGGTAATTTCAAGCTATATGACGTAAGTGCCAAGTCAAGCAATGGACTTCTAAGCTCGATAGATGCAGCCATTGATGCTTTATCGGCCTTGGGCAGCATCCGTGCGGGTAACCAAAATTTTAAATCAGCATAACGTGCATGATTAAAAGCGTCTTGGTTTTGAGGATCATAATCAGCAAAAAATGGCGTTAAATGATCAACTGAATTATAATTAACACGGTTCGACTTTGCGTAATCAGATAAAATATTTTCAACATTTTTAGCCCGTGTAATAGCAATATTGCGTAAATATCCGCCTTGAGGCGTGGTTGCCAACGCTTCAAATGTTGCCCCTGCCCGTAAATATTGCGGCACATTTAGATTTTGTGGGTAAATATCTGCAAGCTTTTGAAATAAAAATTTACGTGTCTTAAGTGACAATATTGCCTTGAATTTTTCTTGCCTAACAAAACTTGCATAACGCCCATAGCCTGCAAATAATTCATCGCCGCCATCACCAGAAATTAAAACTTTGACAAAGTCCTTAGCTTGATCACAGATCATAAAAAGTGGCATAATAGCAGGATCAGCAAAGGGCTCACCTGCAATGATTGCAATATCATCAATCATACTTTCAGGTGGTTCACTGATATTAAGCGTTTGATGCTTAATCCCCAAATGCTTGGCCAATGATTGTGCAGCATAGGTTTCATCAAGCTTATGATCGTCAAACCCTGCGGTAAAGCTCGTAATTTTATCGGTTTTTTTAGCAATCATTGCGGTAATAAGACCACTATCCAGACCGCCTGATAATAACGTGCCAATGGGCACATCGGCATTTAATCGTTTTTCAACGGCATGATTTAATAATTTTTCTGTATGCTCAAGGGCTTCATTATAATTTGATATTTGATTGAAATTTTTATGCACAATATCGCTTGAAAAGTCTTCCATGTACAAATTATCAACATTACGCTTAATCACCATAAAGTGACCTGCCTCAAGCTTATATAACCCATGAAACAAAGTTTTAGGGTCAGCATTAAAACCATAGGTTAAGTAATCTTGCAGGGCAGACACAGAAATTGCAGGCTTTGACGGTAAAATTTCTAGTAATGCGGTTAGTTCAGATGCAAAATAGAAAAATGAATTATCGCCAATGTAATAATAAAAAGGTTTTTGTCCCAATATATCACGCGCGCAAAATAAAATATCCCGATTTTTATCATAAATTGCAAAAGCAAAAAACCCGTCAAAATATTTAACGCAATCTGTTCCCCATGCCATATAGCTTTTTAATAAAACTTCAGTATCTGTATTTGTTGTAAATTTATGCCCTGCCGATTCAAGCTTTTTCCTAAGATCACGGTAATTGTAAATCATACCATTAAATGTAATCATTACTTTTTTGGTTTCATCAAACATTGGCTGATGACCGTTTTCAGGATCAATAATACTAAGCCGTCGATGCACAAAGCCACATCCTGTATCAGCATAATAACCAACATCATCACGTCCACGATGTTGAATTTCAGATGATAAAATCGCTAGTTTTTCGGGCGATACAGTTCGATGCCCTATTTTATCAAAAATTCCTGCAATGCCGCACATATTTTCCCTTAATTCTTGCATCAACATAGCATTATTTTGTTAAATATTTGTAATTGCCAAAACAATTTGCAAAATAATGCAATATGGGTGATTTTTTCCTTTTTTAAAACGTAAAAACCTTTATAAACAGCTCATAAGGGCTTAACGGAGGAAAACTGTGGCAAGCACTGCACTTTTATCAGACGATATAGCTAATGATGATAATCAAATTGTTAATCCCCATGCCGATAAGGGATTTGCTTTGTCGAACATTATCGATTCAATCGTTAGTAAAGCCCTAAAAACAGATATTAAGCGGCGTGACTTTTTTAAGGTCAGCGTAGGCGTAACTGCATTATCGACTGTTGGATGTGCCCCTCTTGAGCCTTATCAAGTAAAACTTCCCTCTGAAGCTGGCCTTAAGACAGATGGTTCAAAGTTTTCATTTAATGAAATTCCTAGCGGCGTTGATGGCGATATTCACGTTCCTGATGGTTATGATGCCGATGTGTTGATTTCGTGGGGACAAGCTTTGCATAAAAATATGCCTGATTTTGATCCTTATAATCAAACCCTTGAGGGACAATTAAAACGCTTTGGTTATAATAATGACTTTCTAGGCTATTTACCGCTGCCTGCAGGGAGTGACAATCCTAATCACGGTCTTTTATGTGTCAATCATGAATATGTCTACGAGCCGATGGCTTTCCCAAAGCCACTTGGGAAAGATAACCATTACTCCGAAGAACAAGTAAATATTGCACAAGCTGCATGCGGTAATTCAATTGTTGAAATTATTCGTGATAAGAAAACGAAAAAATGGCGGTTTATACAAGATAGTCCTTATAACCGCCGTATTAATATGTATGATACACCGATTGGTATTACGGGCGCTGCGGCAGGACATAAGCGAATGCAAACCTCGCAAGATCCAACTGGTCGTGAAATTATTGGGACATTTCAAAATTGTGCAGGCGGGATCACGCCTTGGGGCACATATTTAACTTGTGAAGAAAATATTAATTACGCTTTTGGTGACTATAATAAGGCCGATCCAAACCATCCAGAGATTAAAAAATCAAAACGCTTTGGTCTTGGTGCATTTGGTGATTGGTATTTGCATAATAAACGCTTCGACTTGACGGTTGAACCCAATGAAATTAATCGCTTTGGGTGGGTTGTCGAAATTGATCCGTATGATCCGACATCAAAGCCACGCAAACACTCAGCGCTTGGGCGTTTTAAGCATGAAAATTGCCGCGTTACGATTGACAAAAAAACCAACAAAGCCGTTGCCTATATGGGTGACGATCAATATTTTGAATATCTATATAAATTTATCTCTGACGATGTTTATATTAAAGGCAATAAACGCCATAATATGACTTTGCTAGAAAAAGGCACTTTATATGTTGCCCGCTTTAACAAAGATATGTCACTGGATTGGATCCCGTTAATTCATGGTCAAAATGGTTTGACAGCAAAAAATGGCTTTGATTCACAAGCCGATGTCATGATTGATGCACGCTATGCAGGCGATACAGTCGGTGCAACTCCGCTTGATCGTCCAGAAGGGGTTGCAATTGATCCGAAAAATGGCGATATTTACGTGTCATTGACAATGAATGAAAAACGAACAACGCCAAATGTTGCCAATCCACGTATTCAGAATGAATATGGGCAAATTGTGCATTTAAAGGCCAATCATCAGCATTCAAGCTTAAAGCATGCATGGGATATTTTACTATTGGCAGGGCCTGCTGAACATGGCGGCACAGTTCAAGCCGCAGGCAGCACAGAAGATGGAACGCTTGCTTGTCCTGATAATTTGGCATTCGATCATCATGGTCGCTTGTGGGTTGCAACGGATCAAGGTACAAATTGGGGTAAAAAAACAGGTAAATCAGATGGTCTTTACGCCGTAGAGCATGAAGGTGCAAATAAGGGCAAATCAAAATTATTTTTCCGCTCCCCAGTAGGTGCAGAAACGACAGGCATTTGCTTTGCACCCGATGATAAAACAATGTTTATTTGCGTTCAGCATCCAGGAACCGATGGATGCAGAAATTACAAAGGCTTCGAGCATAAATCAACATTTCTTGACCCAGCAACACGTTGGCCAAATGCTGAGGACTCAAAAATGCCGCCCCTGCCCTCCGTGGTGCAAATTACCCGAAAAGGTGAAGTGATTTAAACGATTTAATCAATTGCATAATCTATATAAAATGCGTTATATGATACCTTATGTCAATTATTGAAACCGGTCATTTTTGTCTTATCCTTGCATGGGGGATAAGTTTTTTACAAATATTAGGACTTGCCCCTTCTTTGGCTGCAATATCTGTGATTAAAACTTATGCCCGATTGCAATTTTTTCTGATTGTTATCAGCTTCCTATCTCTGACTTATGCCTATGTCATATCCGATTTTAGTGTGTTAAATGTTGTCAATAATAGTCATACATTAAAGCCATTAATTTATAAAATTGCAGGCGTATGGGGCAATCACGAGGGATCCATGCTGTTATGGGTGCTTGTACTGGCATTATTTGGCAGCGCCATGAGTTGGGGGAAATTTAGTACAGAAATTTTACGCTCACGCGCCATTGGTATACAAGGCTTTATTGGTTTTTTAATGCTTGGCTTCATCATTTTTACATCATCACCGTTCGAGCGTATTTTCCCCCCTGAGGCAAACGGCACGGATTTAAATCCATTATTGCAAGATATTGGCCTCGCAATGCACCCTCCCCTACTTTATGGCGGCTATGTGGGGTTTTCCGCTGTATTTTCAATTGCAATTGCGTGCCTTATGAGTGGTCATTTGGGACGTGCTGAAGGAAAACTTATTCACCATTGGTGCCGCATTGCATGGATTAGCTTAACCGCTGGCATTGGACTTGGTATGTGGTGGGCATATTATGAACTGGGCTGGGGTGGATTTTGGTTCTGGGATCCTGTTGAAAATGCATCTTTAATGCCTTGGCTCGCTGGAACGGCTTTGCTTCATAGTGCGATTATTTTGGCAAAACGCGAATTGCTGAAAAGCTGGGTTATTTTACTGTCAATCTTTACATTTACCAGTACATTGCTGGGTACTTTTATTGTCCGATCTGGGATTATTACTTCGGTCCATTCATTTGCGTCATCGCCCGAACGAGGCATGGTAATTTTAATTATCGCTAGTATTTGTATTGGTGCAAGCCTCATTATCTATGCGGTACAATCTGATAAACTGAGAAGTGATCCACATTATGCCCTGTTTTCCAAAGAGGGTGCATTAATTTTAAACAATTATTTATTATCAGGCATTTTATTAATTGTTGTCACAGGCACATTATATCCGACATTTCTTGAAGCCCTAACAGGGGATAAAATTAGTGTGGGTGCACCCTATTTTAACAGCACAATTGCACCCTTATTTTATGGATTAATGGCATTTTTACCATTATCAGGGTTTATTATGTGGCATAAGGGGCGTTTAAAATCGCTTGTTAAGCCAGTTGCAATTATGAGTGTTATCACGATTGGGGCTTGGATTGCGTTTATGACTTATGATATTAATAAGGCTGCTTATGGATTGTTGCTTGCTGGGATTTGGGTTATAAGTGGTACAATCCTTGAGCTTATTCTGCGAAGCAAGGCAAGCAT
This sequence comes from Alphaproteobacteria bacterium, assembly GCA_047627635.1. GTDB lineage: Bacteria > Pseudomonadota > Alphaproteobacteria > JBCCNR01 > JBCCNR01 > JBCCNR01. Next base: position 17,512 of record JBLHTX010000015.1, read on the forward strand.
TCGTAAGGCAATGCATATTTTATTAAGTGAAACAGGAAAATTTGCATCTCATTTTGCCGTGGGCATTGTGTTAATTGGCATTGCGGGGGCTGGTGTCCTGAAAACAGAAGCAACATTTTTGGCAACCGAAGGACAAATTTTAAAACTTGATACAAACGAATTTACGATGGTTGATAATCAAATTATCACGCAAGATAATTATCAAGCCGACCAAGTCACTATTAACCATATTAACGATGATACGGTTTATTATCCACAAAGACGCTTTTATCCTGTTGCGAAACAAACAACCTCGGAAGCAGATATTCACCTATTTTGGGACAAAGATATTTATATTACTGCCGGCACTGTTACCAATGATAATAAACGCCAAATTAATATTCGTATTCATCCGTTTGTTGGCTTTTTATGGGGCGGCATTATGTTGGCTGTCTTGGGTAATATTTGGATGATTTACCGTAAAACAACACCATAAAAATAATAAGAATAAGAATAGGTTATGCAATGAAAATTTTGCCATTAGCACATAGACAATTAATTGAAATTTCGGGCAAAGATCGTTATGATTTTTTACAAGGCTTAATTACTGTCGATATTAAAAAACTAAGCCCCCAAAATGCGTTATGGGCAGGGTTATTATTGCCACAAGGGAAAGCATTATTCGATTTTTTTATCTATGATATATCCGATGATACAGCATTTTTAATTGATATTGATTGCATTCAAGCTGATAATTTTATCGCACATTTACAAAAATATAAACTGCGTTCAAAAGTTACTATTACAAAAAACACTGATTTTCATGTTGTTGCTGCATGGGATTGCGATGATTTTTCCTATGATGGCTTGGTATTTAAGGATCCAAGGGCAGATATAATGGGGTTTCGGATTGTTGCAACCCTTGTGCAAAAAGCAAAATTAACCGACACATATCGTGAAAATCATGTCAATATAACCGATTACACCGCCCTGCGTATTGCAAATCAGATTGTTGATCCTGCCCAAGATATGCAAGATATTGAATATTATTGGCCTGAAATTAATGCCGAGGCTTTAAATGGTATTGATTATCAAAAGGGCTGTTATATTGGGCAAGAAATTAATGCACGCTTAAAGCATAAGGCCCAATTAAAGCGACAAGTTATTTTGGTCTATGTGATGGGAAATCCAAAAACACCAATTATAATGGAAACAGACGCAAAAGAAATTGGCACATTAATATGCTTTGATGATCAATCAAATCAAGGGCTTGCTTATGTACGTCTGGATCGGTGGGATCAGGCAATCGAAACACTGCGTTCAGTGACTGCAGGCGATACGATTATTAAAAAAGTGACATATTTAAAAGAGTGACACTTTTAAAAGAGGAAGAAGCATATTTGGGTGTCAATATGCTTCTTGAAGTCACTAGAAAGAATATGCGTTATCACGCCAAATTTGATCAATTTTATCAAGCACTTCCTTTGAAAGCGTAACATCGGCAGCAGCAATATTATTCTTTAGTTGCGGCATTGTTGTTGCCCCAATAATAGATGCCGTCACAAACGAACGGGACAAGGTAAAGGCAATCGCCATTTGACACACATCAAGGTCATATTCCTTTGCAAGGTTGATATAGGCAACAACTGCACGCTGTGTTTGGGGCGTATCTCGAAATGTTTTACCACCACCTGAATAAGCACGGCGTGATTTTTCAGGCATATTACCATCAAGATATTTCCCTGAAATAACACCAGTTGCAAGGGGCGACCATGCAAGTAAGCCACATTTTTCAAGCTCGGCAATTTCTTTAAGGTCTTTATCGAACCAACGACACAACAAACTATATTCATTTTGAATTGACATTAAACGGGGTAAATTATGCTGTTTGGCAAGATTTAAATACGTCATCACGCCCCACGCAGTATCGTCAGACACGCCAAAATGACGAATTTTACCCGATTTCACATGACCATTAAGACATTCAAGAATTGCCAAATGCTGATCGGTAATTTTGTTTGCATCAAGCCCCTGCGATGAAAAGCCATGATTAGCAAAATTATAGGTTGGACGATTAGGCCAATGCAATTGATAAAGGTCAATATAGTCAGTCTTGAGCCGTGTTAAACTGCCTTCAAGTGCGATGTCAATGTCGCTTGGTGATAATAATGAACCATCACGAATATGCGATATACCGCCGCCTTTGACTTTGCTTGCAAGAATTACATCACTGCGTTTGCCCGTTTTTTCAAACCAATTTCCAATAATTGTTTCGGTCCGATGCTTGGTATCGGCTTTGGGTGGTACTGGATAAAGCTCGGCAGTATCAAAAAAATTCACACCATTTTCAATGGCATAATCCATTTGCTCGAAGCCTTCTTCTTGGTTATTTTGACTGCCCCATGTCATGGTGCCAAGGCAAACTTCAGAAACCTTAATATCGGTTGTTCCTAAAAGATTATGCTTCATAATTTTTCCTTGTTTTATGTTTTATGTTTTATGTTTTATGTTTTATGTTTTATGTTTTATGTTTTTAAAATCAAGATTTATTTTGAAAACTCTCAATTGCATTAAAGTAATACTGCAAGTGGATAAGAATTGATTTTATAATTGGCAAAAGCACAAAGCTGAGCCCTGTAATGACAAAAAATTGAATCAGCAAATGAATCCACATTGCAGGACTATAAGATAATTCAACAATTAGCAAAATAACAACAGCAATAATACTGACAAGCGACATAACAAAAAAGGCAGGCCCATCGCCTGTGTCGGCTTTAGCGAATGACTGATTGCATTCGCTGCAATGCGTATTAAGCTTGAGGTATTTTTTAAATAGTTTCCCTTTGTGACAAAGGGGGCATTTAAATAACACAGCACAATAAAGCACATGTAAGATATTTTTATGTGTTCTGGTATCGGACATCTTTAAAATAGCCTATATGCTGTATATAAAAATAGATTAATGAGCGGCAATAACGCCATTCGCATTACCCCAAATATAAATGGTAATGAAAAGGAATAACCAAACAACATCAACAAAATGCCAATACCATGCGGCAGCCTCGAAACCAAAATGATGATTAGGCTTGAAATGCCCCTTAGCGCCACGAATTAAACATACGATTAAAAACACAGTCCCCATAAGCACATGAAAGCCATGGAAGCCCGTTGCCAAGAAAAATGTTGCGCCATAAATGCTTTCTTTGAAGGCAAAAGGGGCTTCGACATATTCAAGAACTTGAAGCGCACTGAAGATTAAACCCCAAACAATCGTGATTGTTAGACCAAGCATAAAGCCCTTACGGTCATTATGAACAAGTGCATGATGACTATAAGTTAATGTACAGCCTGAAAGCAATAAAATAAGCGTATTTAACAGCGGCAAACGCCACGCATTAAAGACCTCGATGCCCTGTGGTGGCCAAATACCGCCAATGGCTTCAGCACGAACATATTGCTTGATTTGTCCAAGCTGGGCTTTGTCGAATGTGACATCACCAAGCACACGTTGCAATTCGCCTGGGAAAAGAGAAGCATCGAAAAACGCCCAAAACCACGCCACAAAAAACATCACTTCGGAGGCAATAAATAACATCATGCCATAACGATGATGCATCTGCACAACGGGTGTATGATCGCCGTTAAATTCTGCCTCATCGACAACATCGCTCCACCATGCGATTACAGAAACCAAAATTCCAACAATACCCGCCCCAAATAACCATGCAGACATCATCTCGTGCAGCCAAAAAACAAGACCCAAAGCGGTTGCAAGCGCCGATAAAGATGTTAGTAACGGCCAAGGACTTGGCTGAAGAATGTGATAATCATGATGTTTAACCTGTGACACGATAATTTTTCCTTATGAATGCAAGCAACAAAATACTATTTTATTTAATCTTTATCAATTTGCTTCTGATATCGCAAGTAAAAAGCAAAATTTTGTGTATTTATCTTTTTACTTTTTGACGATTATTTTTTCAATCAGCATCTGGGCAGATACCATATCGTTGGCTTTAAGATTACGTAAAATTTCTTGCGTAAGACGTGCCCCACGCCCAAAAACATGATGCTGTTTTGTGTCTTTGTCAAATTGCTGCATCCCTTCGATGAATTGATTAAACATTTGCATGATAATATCTTGGGTCATTGCCTTTTGTTGCGCTAAATCAGCAGGATTAAGCGTGGCAATATTATGAATAAAATCAGATAAAAAATTCATGTAATCTTGCTTGTTATCCGAAAATGAGCCTGAACTCTCTTGCAAATTGCCCTTTTCCATAGCGGAATATTGATTGATAGTTTCATCATTTTGATTATCATCATCATCATCATCATCATCGGATTGATTAGAGAAATTAATATTTGTTTCTAGGTCATCTTCATCATCGTCATCATCGTCAATATGTTTTCTGCCATCTGCACGTTTTGTTTTTTTACGCTTAAGGCGTTCCTCATGTTCATCATCAAGGTCACTATTGATAAGGCCATCAGATGTTTTGCCCTTTTTAAGCATTCTTTTGCGACCACCAGCACTGCCACTATTTTTCGAGCGATACCCAATCACATTGCCAAAATCATCAAGCTCTTCTTCTTCAAGATCATC
>JBLHTX010000016.1:0-21105 GCA_047627635.1 Alphaproteobacteria bacterium
CATTGAAAAAGGGCATGCGTTAAATATTTTTGAATCTAACTTCCGACCCATGAAATATAGTTTAACTGATAAACAAATTCGTAATTTTATGAAATTAATTGTCGATCAAAAAACGGATATTGTGTTGGGTGTGCATTTATTTGGACCTGATTCAGCCGAGCTTATCCAATTAATTGGCATCGCTGTTAAGGCACGATTAACCAAGAAACAGCTTGATGACACAATGGCAGTGCATCCAACAACTGCCGAAGAATTGGTAACAATGCGAACACCATCACGTCAAATACCAAGTACTCAGTAAGGGGAATAATATTAAATCGGCATCCGTAGAATTTCTTGATAAGCTTCAAGCACTTTATCACGCACTGCGGTTGCCGTGCGAACCGTCATTTCGGCATTCGCCATGGCTTCAACAACTGTTTGTGCATCAACTTTGTTGTCAAGTCCGTCAATGGCAGTTTTTTCTGCACCTTGAATAGTTGTCACGGCCTCTTGAGCGATATTTTTCATCATTGATGAAAAGTCTGGTTTAATGCCTTCGATGCCCTTAGTATTTTTTAGAGAAAAATCAATGCCGTTTTTTTCTGGATCAAAACCAGCAAAAGCTTGTTTCTCAACTTTTTGGGATTGGCTTTGTGTCGCAGGATTAATACCATAATTGCGAAGTGCCATTGATGTTTTAATATCCATTTTTCATAAGCCTTTTATTATTGTTTTTATTTGTTTATTTTTTATAAATGCTAAGAACGTAGTAAATCAATCATTTTAGAATACATAGTGCGTGCTTGGTCGAACATGCTTAAATTGGCTTCATAATTACGGTTTGCCTCTTTGGCATCAGTGATTTCAATAAGGCTATTAACATTTGAGAGCTGAATATAACCATTTTTATCAGCAATCGGATTTGTGGGGTCATACTTTTGTGTAAAAGGACTTGTGTCACGCCTTAAAGATTTAATTGAAACATAATCAACTTCTCGATCATCAGTCGGATTTGTAACCTCGAATTGGACTGTGCGGCGTTGATATTCTGGGCTACTTGCATTCGCTAAATTCTCGGATGCCAAGCGTACCCTTAGGGCTTGTGCGCGCATAGCACTACTGGCGACAGCCATTGTTGTTTTTGTAAAATCTGCCATGGTTTAACTCCTAACGCCGACTATCAAGGACGTGCATTAAAATGCTTTTTGATTTTTGCCATACACCCATTGCTAAATTATGTGATGCAATGGCTTCTGCTGCTTTGGCGACCTCTTCTTCAACTGATATTTTATTGTGATTTAATGTTTCATCAAAAGCAGTTTGATTAATGGGTTCTTTAAGCCCTGAATAAGGATCAGTACTTTTATCAAAATTTAAATGCGCAGTGCGTGTCGCCTTAAGATGCATATAATCATCGACATTATCAAGTGAAAATTCTTTAAGGTCACGCCCAACATAATTAGGGGTATCGCTATGGGCAATATTATTAGAAACAACTTGATGTCGTTTCGATGCATGTGCCATACTGGCAGACGCAACATCCATAAGATTAGTTTTACCGATCATAATTTCCTCCGCATTCTTGCGATATCAAATTATAAAACAAAATATCTTAAATTTTGGTTAATAAGTAGCTATTTTAAATAAAACACGCTTAATCAATCGTTTCAATCCAGCGGCATTTTTCTTTGATAAGGGGATTAGATGCCTCTCGAGATAGACCATCAGCAATTAATGCAATGACACGGTCATCTTCAAGGTAGCCACTATGGGCAGCAATTGGATTAGCAAAGCTTAAGCCGAATGCTTCTTTGGCTGGTGTAATATTTAAATTCACATTAATGATATTTGGGCAAAGTCGTGAATCAATTTTATGGTCAGCATAATTTGGCGGAATTGGATAGCTTAAAATATCATTCGGATCACTGAAAGCGACAAGGTTCAATTTTTTAAAGATACGCTCTTGTTTTTTTTCTGCATTTATTGGACAATATTGAGCAACTGAATTAATGATTTCTGGGTCTGCTTGTCCAATTTGCAATAAAGGCAATTGATTAGACAGCATAAAAACATTCATTTCTTTTTGCTTTAAAGCATTGAAAACATCTTTTGTGATTTGGGATTCATTCGCAAGATTATTGGATAAGCTAACAGTATCAGAAATTGTATCAATCACAATACGACTACCGAGGGAATGTGTTACATAAAAATGTTGTTCATCAAGAATTTTGTCGATTGTTTGGTTTTGCGAGATATTGCAAAAATGCTGTCCTGATTCTGGTAAATCTTTCCAGCCCCCTGCAAATGTCCAACAGGTTGCTTCGCTTACGGATCGATTGATTTTTACTTGACTGATGCCGCGATATGCCAATAAATCAGGGATCGTTTTATTTACAAATTCCTTGATAAGATGATTAAGCTCGGCACGTTTAAAGGAATACTCGCCAGATATATCGAATAATAATGAGTCGCGACCTGGGTCAGAAATTTGTGACCATGTTAATTCATAATATAAAAGTTCTTTTGTTTCATCTTGATTCGTATGCCTTGTAACCCGTAAAATACCAAGCGGTTCAGGCTTGCCTGCACCATCAAGAATTTTAGCGTCAATAATAATAATTTCTTTGTGCGATTTTGATATTTTATTCAGGCCAAGTTCGTAGGTTATTTTTTCCCTAAAGCGTGTTGAATATCCTGGTAGGTGCTTTTGAATACCATGGACAACCAATAATTTTGTAACTTGTGGTTTTTTATTAAGTCCTTGGCGAATGCCATTAAAAGGCGTTCCCGTTACCTCACATTTTCGTGTATCAATGACATCATCTTGGTTAAGAAATGCGGTCGTTACGCCCTCAGCAATTGAGGCACACCCCGATAAAAGACTAGAACCAATAAGAATAGAGATAATCAAAGCACTGCGTATCATGTGAACAATTCAAATCATATGTAAGGAAAAGCCAAGGTGAAAAAAAATCTAAAAACTAATAAAGTTTTCAGAAATATTTAAATTTTATTGAGCGAAGAGCTTATATTATGCAATTGTGACTGTAAGTGGTACAGTTTTATTCTGGCTTGTCACGACTTCCACGCGTTTTGTAAAAAAATCCTGTATATCTTCTTGCAAATCTGGGCGACCAAGTGCGGTTGCTAAAATTGCTTTTACATAACCCGCACGATCACCACAATCAAAGCGATCTCCCTCATAGCGAATACCATGAAAAGGCTGGTGTCCAATAAGTTTTGCCATCGCATCGGTTAGTTGAATTTCATTACCAGCACCCATTTCTTGGAATTGCAGATGATCAAAAATTTCTGGTTGTAAAATATAACGCCCAATAATTGATAGATTAGAGGGTGCATCTTCTGGGTTTGGCTTTTCGACAAGGCCGTTAATGGATACTGAATGTCCAAAATCTTGACCAACATCAAGAATGCCATATTTATTAGTTTTTTCTTTGGGAACTTCGGTTATTGCAACCATGTTGCCGCCATGCTGTTGGTAATGATCCATCATTTGCTTTAGAACAGGTGTTTTAGCAAGGCAATAATCGTCAGGTAATATAACCGCAAATGGCTCGTTTCCAACAATATGCCGTGCACACCATACGGCGTGACCAAGACCCAAGGCTTTTGATTGACGCACATAGGAAATAGCGCCATCACGTAGTTCGGCAGTACGCATCTCGTCGAGGATTGTGTTTTTGCCGCGTGCAGTTAAAAGTGTTTCAAGACGATCGGAGCGATCAAAGTGATCTTCTAGAGCTGTTTTCCCTTGTCCAGTAACAAAAATAATGTGCTCAATACCTGCAGCCAGGGCTTCATCAACAGCATATTGAATAAGGGGTTTATCAACCACTGTAAGCATTTCTTTGGGGACAGCCTTAGTGGCTGGCAAAATTCGGGTGCCCATTCCTGCGACAGGAAAGACAGCTTTTTTGACGGATTTGAACATACAACCTCGATACGATAACAATTAAAGCAATGTTTTGATACTATTGGTTAGCCATTGCATACACAGGGACATGCGGTAATTGCAAGGTCGTTAACAAGTTGCGAACTTCTTGACGTGCTGCAAGATGAGACATTCCCATATCTATACCTGTACCACGTTCCGACAAATCAAGCAATGTTAATCCTGCTAAAAAAAGCTCTCGATAGATCACACGCTCGGTAAAACCTGCGGCAACACGGAAGCTATAACGCTGTGAAAGCTCAGAGAGTAGGGCCACAATTTTTTCTTTATTTTTTGTGTTCACTTGCGATAAACGGTTACGCATCACAATCCAGTCAATATGGCCGCCATTTTCACGAGCTTTTAATTTACGACTTTCCCAAATCATTTCAGCATAGACACTTGGTGCAACAATTTCCATGCTGTCAGGGTCAACATGGGCCAATAAGTCAAAATCAATAAAACTATCATTCATAGGCGTTATAATGGTATCGGCTCGGATATGGGCTGTGCGTGACAATGGCGAATCAGCACCTGGGCAATCAATGACAATAAAATCGGCACCTGAAAGACGATCAATCGCTGCGTGAGTCATGGCGATATCTTCGGTACGTGCACTTGATAAATCAGCATTTTCTGATTTTCGTACACGTGCATAGCGCGGCATTAAGAGTTTGATATTGCGTCTATCCATCCAAGAAAGGCGATTCTCCATATAACGTGTAAAGCTACGTTGACGCAAGTCAAGATCAATAATTCCGACCTCAAAGCCTTGATGTAACAGTGAGCATGTTACATGCATCGCAGTTGTCGTTTTTCCAGACCCCCCTTTTTCATTGCCAATAACGATTACATGTGCGTTTTTTCCGGGTAGCATTTTATGCATTGCCTCTTGTTTCTTATGATCGATATTTATTTGTTTATCATCTCGTATGACATAGCCACGCAAAATAGCGTTTATATTTTTTTTTTTACGAATAAGTCTACAATATATGCGTGTATGTTTTCTCACGAATAATACCCTTGCTCTTTGCACTAGTCTAGTGGTAATCAAAAATAATTTTGAAATACTTTTTTAATATATTTTTTTTCCAAATACAATCATTACTATGCGTTAAGCCATAAATTATTTTCTTTGTATCTTTTATTTTATCATATAGATTACCTTTACATTGGTTTTTCTTAAAAAAGAGGGTGTTATGGTCGCACGTTATATTTCAATTCTAGGTGCATTATTATGCATTACGGCTTGCCAACACCAAACTGCTATGCATAGCAATCTTAGTGTGATCCCAAAAGAAGTTATTATCCCTGAAATTGCAACAGGGCGAGAAGTTAAGCCAGTTGTTCAATCAAAACAATTTATGGTTGTCGCAGCCCATCCCTTAGCCGTTAAAGCGGGACAGAAAATTTTATCGCAGGGTGGGTCAAGTATTGATGCCGCAATTGCTGTTCAGGCTGTTTTAAATGTTGTTGAACCACAATCATCGGGCTTGGGTGGTGGTGGATTTTTAGTGCATTATGATGCACAGACTAAAAACATGATTGCTTATGATGGCCGAGAAGTTGCCCCTGAAAACGTAAAGCCAAATTTATTTATTGCCGATAATGGCTTGCCTATGGCGTTTGATAAAGCCTCCACAGGTGGGGGAGCAGTTGCTGTGCCGTCAGTGCTGAAAATGCTTTCCCTCGCGCATAAAGAGCAAGGCAAGCTTCCTTGGGACGCTTTATTTCAAGATGCAATTCATATTGCAAAAAATGGCTATCCACTCTCTAAGCGTTTACACTTAATGTTAAAAGTTGCCTCACATTACAGAGAATTATCTGAAACTGACTTTAAGCGTTATTTAAATGCCGATAGTACTGTTAAAGCAATTGGTGATATTATTTATAATAAGCCACTTAGTCATACATTTACAAAGATTGCAAAAAATGGCGCTGATATTTTCTATAATGGCGATATTGCCAATGATATTATCGATACAGTTACAACAAGTACGCATTTCCCCTCAGTTATGACACTGAATGATCTTGCCACGTATCAGCCCAAAAAGCGTGCTGTGCCATGCATTAATTATCACAACCATACAATATGCGGTATGGCGCCACCAAGTTCGGGCGGTGTTACGGTTATGCAGGCAGTTAAAATGCTAGAGCGTTTTAATTTAAAAAATTATGATTATTATAATCCTTATCATATTCATTTAACTGCTTCTGCTTTAAGGCTTGCCTTTGCGGATCGTAATAAATATCTTGCTGATCCAGATTTTATCGCAGTACCAACAAAGGCTTTGCTTGGTGAAACATATCTAAGACAACGCTCTGAATTAATTGATTCTAAAAAAGCATTCGATAAAGCAGTCGCTGGCGATCCCTCAGAGGCAACAACACAATTTGCTTCTTTAAAAACAACTGAGCCCCCATCCACAACCCATATGAGTATTGTCGATGCTGATGGTGATGCGGTATCTTTTACCTCGACAGTAGAGCAAGCATTCGGTTCTGGCCTAGTCACAAAGTCTGGTTTTATTTTGAATAATCAAATGACAGATTTTGATTTTATGCCTGAAAAAGATGGCATAAAAGTTGCGAATAGTGTTGAAGCAGGGAAACGCCCTAGAAGTTCTATGGCACCATTTTTAGTTTTTAATCCCAATGGTCAGCTTATGGGCGTTATTGGATCACCTGGTGGTGCACGTATTATATCGTTTGTATTGCCGCGTATTTTGTCAATGATCCATTCAGATATGCCTATTAGTGCTATGCTTTCAGCCCCTAATATGACGGCAATGTTACCCGATCCAATTATTGAGCTTGAAAAAGGCGTTGATTTAAAAAATCTTGACAATGAACTGATAAAATATGGTTATTCCCCTGTTATTCGTGATTTAACATCGGGTATTCATATGATTTATATCAAGGATGGTATTTTATATGGGACCGCAGATCCACGCCGTGAAGGGCGTGCTTTAGGAGAGTAATCAGTTAATAATAAAATTTAACCATAATTTAAAAGAGCCTTAGTATAGTGAATTAATTATCAGCATCATATATGGCGTTCACTTTGTATTCTGAAATCCCTAAAAGCACAGAACAACTATTATCCTCTGCAAGCATTCAATTTGTTACATTAAATATCAAGACTTTATTAAACGATAAAGTTTCTGATAAACAGCATGAATTTGTGCAAGCAGTCAATAATGATGTGATTATTGGGCAAGCAATATATAATATAATTGATAGTTTAGAAAAATCAAATCAACCGATTGATAGTTGTTTTTATATTCACAAAAAATATTATCATATTTCTTGTTGCTTAGCGGTAAAAAAACAGTGGTTTTTTAAACAACATTCGGTTGTTAAAATTATGATTCGGGATATTAGTGAATATGCCAAAACACATCGTTATTTAAATCGTGCCTATGAAACACAATTAAAGATTAATAAAACAAAAATGGCTTTTTTATCCCGCATGAGCCATGAATTTAGAACACCGCTTAATGCTGTTATTGGCTATTCAGATGCCATTAAACATAAATTATACGGTGAAATTTCAAAACCATATTTAGAATATATTGATAATATTCATGATGCAGGGAGTTACTTACTTGATATTGTGAATGATATTATGGATGTATCTTATGCTGATAATTACGATATGCATATAAAGCCTTCCGATTTTTTAGTTATTCCTACTGTTGAAAATCTTATAAAATTTATGCATTCTTTGCTAACGAAACAAAAAATCATTGTCAATTTATCGCATAATATTGATGATGACTTTATGATTTTCAATGATTTTAATCTTTTTAAGCGTATTTTTATTAATATTATTGGTAATGCTACTAAATATTGTCCGCCTTATGCGTCTCTTGATATTAATATTAATTATAATAATACCAATAGACAATTAGATATTGATATACATGATAATGGTGCAGGGTTTCCTAAGAGTGTGATCGATAATTTTGGCATTCCTTTTAATGTTGACCATAATTTTTTAACAGATAATCAAAAATCTACAGGATTGGGGCTATCAATCATTAATACAGCCATTCAAGCGATGCAGGGTAATGTTCATATTGGCAATCATCCAGAAGGCGGTGCAATTATTAATATTACTATACCAAGCTATACCAAGCTATACCAAGCAGAACGTATAGCTGGTTAAAATAATATTGTTACGTGCATAATAAATGTTAGATTTATCCTAATATTTGAATAGTACTTGCTATGATGCCGTGCGTATTTCAAGATTATCATTACAGATAATATTTTATTTAAACAAGTAAATGTTATTTTTTTAAATAAAATATTTACTATTTATTTTTTGTATTGTAAAATATAAAAATAAATAAATAAGATGGAATTTAATTATGAGGATTGATACTAAAATAGCAGAAAATAATGCTTTATCCGAATGGCAAAGAAATAACCCAGGGAAACGCTTTGGTGGAAGAATGATTGTACGAGATGGCGGTAAAGGGAAAGAAGTATCTCCAGAGGCTGAAATAAAAAAGTCATGAACATATTAGTGCTCTGGCACATGATTTGTATCAAAGGAATCTAACCTTTTGTAATATTGTATGTTCTATGGTTTTTGGTTTTCCTGATAAAAACCATAGCGTAAATTGTGTAGCTATAAAACTTATAAATCCGCACATAAGTATCACAATAAACGCCCAATATGGATTATGAATATTAATCCAGTTTAATGTGATAATCATAACAATTGCGGCAATAATGGGGCGTGTGAAATGGCTCATAATTTCTTTTGGAGTGATATCTAATTGCTGGCATACAACCCATAAATTAATAAAAACAAATCCAAGTGTAACGCCTAGCTTGGCCATTAAAACAGACATAATATCGCCATTTATCGCAAAAGGCAGCATAATTATAGTGCTGATAATGGCATTTGTTGTTGTCAGGCGTGCCCGATGTTTCATGCGTCCTGTTGCACCTAGAACAGTTGCATTGACAAGGCAAAAAGCTTGTGCTGCTGCCGATAGTGCCAAGATGTTTAGTAAATCAATTGTTTGAAGCCATTTATCGCCTGCATAGATTAAAATTAATGGTTCGGCAATCGCAGATAAACCAATGCCTACTGCAAGACATAAAGGGATTAAAAAGCTTACACTGCTTAAATATGTTTGTTTAAGTTTCTCTTTATTGTTTTCAAGTGCTGAAAATACAGGGAAAAACCCCCTTGCCAATGGGTAAATGACTTCAGTTGTGAATTGTTCAGCAAGCTCATAAGCTAAATTATAAAACCCTAACATTGTATTGCTTAAATAACGCACAAGTAATAAGCGATCTAGGTTCATTAAAATATATTCCCCAACACCTGCACGCATATTAGGAAATGAAAAATCACAAAATTCTTTAATATATTTAAACGAAAAAGCAGGCTTATAATGTATCATTAAGTATGAAATAATAATCTCACCGAATATACCGCCAATTTGCCCAACAACTAAACCATAATAATTACGAAAATAAAAACAAGCACCGACAACACATATAATGTGTATAATCTTATTAAGAACGGTATATTTGAAATCTGTTATATATTGAAATTCTCGTTGAAAATCAATTCTGCGTGGATTAATGAAGCCTATTAATAGCATTTTACAAGCCATAATGGGCATTAAGTGTGTCAAAATAGGTTCTTTAAAAATCCACGCCATTAAGGGTGCTGTAAGACATAAAAATATGGCGCCTAAAATTGAAAGCATTACATTGGCAGTAAAAGCTGTATCGTAATGTTGTTTTGTGGGTGCTTTGATGCGTATTAAAGTTTCAGAAAAGCCAATGCCCACGCAAATACCAACAGGCCCCATGGCAAGCATTAACTTCATAATGATGCCAAAATCTTGGGGCATTAAAAGTCTTACGACAAATAACGTACTCAGGAGACCGAGAAATTTAACGCTCCATCGGCCGATTACTGCCCAAAATCCACCCTTTAACAGGCGGTTTGACTCTTGTGGTTGTGCTATATCAGACATAAAATAAGAAACTAATTTTATTAAAAGCTAACATAAGCAAGTTTTTAAAATATTAAGATTAGGTATCAGATAGTCATTATATCAAGCTAGATCTTGAAGTTTTTTTTCTTATTTGCATAAGGGTTATGACGCTTGCGCAGTTCAAATCTGATTGGTGTGCCAGGGAAATCAAAATCATGACGAATACCGTTAATTAAATAACGACGATAACTGTCAGGAAGCGAATCGGGGCGTGTGGTAAATGCAATAAAGGTTGGCGGGCGTGCTTTGGCCTGCGTCATAAATTTAAGCTTTAATCGTCTCCCTTGGACTAAGGGTGCAGGATGTGCCGATGTCATGCGTTCAAGCCATACATTAAGCTTGGCCGTTGGAATACGACCATTCCAATGTTCATAAATTTCAAAAACAGCGTCAAATAATTTTGGAATACCACGTCCAGAAAGACCTGAAATAAAGACAATGGGTACGCCTTTTATTTGCGGTAATAGTCGTGTGCATTTCTCACGCAGTATTTGTGTGGTTGTGGCTGGGTCTTCACATAAATCCCATTTATTAACAGCAATTACAATGGCGCGGCCTTCTTTGGCGACATGCTCAACAATTTTTAAATCTTGTTTCTCAAAGGCTGCTTCTAGGTCGAGTAAAACAATCACAACTTCGGAATATTGCACGGCATGAAGCGTATCGGCGACCGATAGTTTTTCAATTTTTTGGACAACATTAGATTTTTTACGAATACCGGCAGTGTCAAATAACCGAATTAAACGATTATTCATGGTCACATCAACCGCGATTGAATCGCGCGTAATCCCTGCTTCTGGACCAGTTAAAAGACGTTCTTCGCCAAGAATATGATTAATTAATGTTGATTTTCCTGCATTAGGACGACCAATTACCGAAACACGCAAAGGACGATCATAGCCCACACGGACTGACCCTTCAGAGTCACGCCAAACCAAATCACGTCCAGTTTCGGCGGCCTGTTCAACCTCTTCGGGGGTGTATTGTTCAATTGCTTGTTTAACGGTATCAGAATCATTTTTAAAGTTTTCTTTATGATCCATGCGTTTTATAATTGACTGCAAAAGATATAAAATATTTTCGCCATGTTCTGCCGAAATTGCCAAAGGCTCACCAAAACCAAGACGTTCCATTTCGGAAAAAGCAGATTGTGAAGCGCTCCCCTCGGCCTTATTAGTGACAAGCAATATATTGGCCCCCGATTTTCTAAGGAAGCGTGCAAGCAATCCATCCATTGGCGTTAGGCCATCTCGTGCATCGGTAATAAAAAGACACAGATCGGCTTCACGCACTGCAATTTCAGTTTGTTGCCGCATACGTGATTCAAGGCTTGCGCCCTTTTCATCCTCATAGCCCGCAGTATCGAAAATGCGGATTGAAAAATCATCGAACAGGCAAATGCCTTCACGACGATCACGGGTAACACCAGGGCGATTATCAACAATCGCTGTTTTTTTACCGATTAAACGGTTAAAGAGGGTTGATTTTCCAACATTTGGACGACCAATAAGGGCAACAGTAAACATATATAAACAATTTCAAATTATTAAATGGGTTATATATTTTTTTTTCACAAGCGTCAAATCATTGCTGAATATTATGCTTAAGTGGCCTTAATCTGATTCATAAATATAAGCATAGCCACTTTTGCCATGTACCAATAATTTACCACTTGCAATAATTGGATCAATAATTGTTTCAGGAGCATCATCATTACGATGCAAAACACTGCCATCTTTGGCATCAATAATGAGTGATTTACCAATATTTGAAAATACAACAATATTACCATTCGACATTAAGGGTGATGTCCATTCAATCAAGCCTGTTTTATCGTCACTATCTTCATATTGTTGTAAATTACGCTTCCACATAATGCTCCCATCTTGTTTATCGAGGGCATATAATGTGGCATTTGTATCAATCATAAAAAGAGAATCAGCAGCTGATAACATTGTTTTAGCTGTACCAAGTTCATGTTGCCATATCGTTTCACCTGTTTGCCCTTTTAGGGCGACAATAAGTCCTGAGGGAACCGACGCAAAAATCATACGGTTAGAGATAATCACTTCACCTGATATTGTGTTAAATTGAATACCGCCTGGATTAAGACCACCGCCGATTAAGGTTTGTCCCCAAGCAGGTTTTTGTGTTGCAATATTAATGGCAGTTAATTCACCTGAAGTAAAAGGCGCAATTAACACAGTACCAAAAACCGAGGCACTTGCAACATGGGAATATGCTGAAGGCTCAGGCAGGCCACGATAATCCCACAAAGGATTACCAGAGCTTGAATCGAGTGCCTGAAGGCGATTATCACGATCAATAACGTATAAAATACCTTGTGCCAATGTCGGTGCAGCACTCAGGGGAACTTTGTTGTTAATACGCCAAATTTGCTTGCCTGTATCGGTATTATAGGCCGCAATAATACCATTACTGGTTGTGACAAAAACATAGCCACCATCACTTGCAAGGCCACCACCACGAGGATTATCATCGGTATCATGCAATGGAGCAACAGATTGTTTCCAAACAATTTTGCCTGTCTGAAGGTCAAGCGCCACAAGTTCGGAATCTATGGTATAAAAAAAGGCTTTACCAGCAGAAACAACAGGCTGCATTGTAACTTCATGCTCGCCATCTTTTGTATCACCAATGTAGATTTTCTTAACATTTGAAAAATCATTAATCCCCTTAAGATTTCCAATGTCATTAAAAGGCAGACCTGAAACTTGTGTCCAATCTGTGTTAAAAATAACATCTGGAATTGTAACATCGTGACTAGATTGCTTTAACATCACACTGGTATCGCCCAATAGGGAGATACGATTTTCAGTCGGAATATCATCATCTTGATGACTACATGAGGCGGCCAAGATACATAAACCCAAAAGCACTGTACGATAAGACTTTGTAGATAACATCATAACGCAACCTCATTTATAGCTTCTGGTATAGTTTCTGGCTTTGACTTTTCATCGGAGACCAACAAAGGATGCGTTTTATAAATTTTAATTTTATTGGCATCTTCTGGTGCAGTATTTTCTTGTAATAATTTTAAATAATGCTGTGCTTGTTGTTGATTATTCATATTCAGTGCCAACATAAACAAGGTTTCATAGGCAATAATATTAAATGCGAATGGATGATTTAAATAGGCAATAAATTCTGGCTCGATGGTTTTAAAATTCGTTATATTAGCCCTAAGGGAAAGATTGAATATTTTTAACAAAGAATCATGCACGGACAGCACTTTTTGTGCCTTATCATCAATATAATCTTGGGTTATTTTTAAAAGTTCGGCCGATTCGACATCTTGTTCTTGTTCATTATTAAAAGCAACAAGCTGTGCCATTGCCCGATAATTAGGAAAATTTTCAACTGTTTCCTTTGATAATTCTGGAACGCTCAGTTTATCATCTGTCAGCGTGTCAATATTATTATAATATTGCGTGAATTTGTAATAATCTTCTGCTGCTTGTTGACGTTTTTCACTTTGTTGGGACTGATAAACTTGATATCCAATCACACTAAGCAGAACAACAGATGCAATCGTGATAATGTAATATTTATATTTGCTAAAAAATATTTTTTCTTTCTCACGCTCTAAATCCATTTTTAATTCTTGAACTATATCATCTGACATTATAGAAAATCCATTTTTATTTTGTAGTTCACAATAAACAATAACACAAACAAATCAATCATTTTGATACTAAAGACGGCATTTTCTATTTTCATATTTTCTTAATCATTATCCATCATGCTGAAAAAAACTTTGTTAAATAGGGGAGAAGCCCGCTATGAGAGCACTTGGTATCGCCGCATCAGGAATGCAAGCACAGCAGACACGGGTTGACGTTATTTCCAATAATATTGCGAATATGTCAACCACAGCTTATAACGCACGTCGTGCAGAATTTGCCGATTTAATGTATCAGCAACTAGAACGCCCTGGGTCTATTTCGTCCGATCAAGGCACACAATTGCCAACAGGTGTACAAATTGGCTTGGGTGTTCGAACCGTTGCCGTGTCAATGAATCATCAACAAGGTAACTTAATTGAAACAGGTGGTGAGCTTGATATGGCGATTGAGGGTGACGGATACTTTGAAGTTGAACTCCCCGATGGTCGCTCTGCTTATACCCGTGACGGGTCATTTAAACGCTCTGCCGAAGGACTTGTTGTCACGAATGAAGGATATCCGCTTGTGCCAAATATTGCAATTCCTCAAAATGTACAATCAATCTCGATGAATCCAAATGGCGAGGTCTATGCTAATTTTAATGCACAAACCGAAGCACAGCTTTTGGGCACAGTTACATTGACAAATTTTGTGAATGAAAAGGGACTTGAGGCCATTGGCGATAATAAATTCCTTGAAAGTGAAGCATCGGGACAACCTTTAACAGGTGTGCCAGCCATTGATGGGCGTGGCTCTATACGTCAGCGTTATCTTGAATCGTCATCGGCAAATATTGTTGAACAACTTACTTTCTTAATCGAGGCTCAGCGTGGCTATGAAATGAATGCCAAAGTTATTACCGCATCCGATCAAATGATGAGTACGACATCGCAAATAAGATAATCAAAAATAAGGTTTATTTGAATGATTGCATTATGCATACGACTAATATCAAAGGGAATTTTATTAATAGCCAAAATTATTGTTTTAGGCTTGCCTCTGTTTTTATTTCCTATTTTAATGATATATACGAGCTATCTTCGGGCAGAAACACATATTCCCGATCCCCTTGCAGGTCATATTATTATTAAAATGCCTGAATTAATTACGGTTCCAGTGCCTAAAAAATCTATCCGCAAAGGCAGTGTTATTAGGGAAACAGATTTAACCTACGAGGATTTCCCCCAAGAAGCAATTAATGAAACAATTGCCCAAGATAGCATGCAACTTGTTGGACAGGAGGCACAAAAATCGCTTTATAGAAACAAGCCAATTTTTTTGCGTGACCTTGGGTCTAGGACTATTATTAAACGCAATGATATGGTTACAATGTTATTTACCAAAGGCGCAATGATCCTGCAAACCACTGGACGCGCAATGGAAAATGGCGGCACTGGTGACACAATTAAAGTGATGAACGATCATAGTAAAAAAATTGTAACAGGGAAAATCACTGCTGAGGGAGATGTTAATGTTGCCTTATAAAATATTCGGGCTTGTTATATTAATTTCATTGTCAGCTTGTGCACGTCTTGAAACCATTAATCAAGCCCCCGAAATGTCATCAAGTTTAAATTCACCACATGCAATTGCAAGACCACATCTTGGGGGGCATAATCCACCAATTAAGCCACAGCAAATTGCACATAATCAAAAGCAAACACCATATCAGCAATCTGAAGCATCTTTATGGCAATCGGGCCCCTCTTCGTTATTTGGGGATAGACGTGCAAAACAAGTGGGTGATATTTTAACCGTCGATATTGTTATTGATGATCGGGCACAAGTAAATAACAGAACGCAACGACAAAGATCATCAGATAATCAAAGTGAAATTTCAGCAGCTCTTGGCTTCGATACCGCCCTTGATAAAGTATTACCCTCGCCCCTGTCACTATCACCAGGGTTAAGCACAACAGGCGTTGCCAATACGGTTGGTAATGGTCAAATTGATCGTCGTGAACGGATAAACTTAAAAATGGCAGCAATGGTAACGCATCTTTTACCAAATGGGAATATGGTGATTCAAGGATCTCAAGAAGTGCGGGTTAATTATGAACTGCGTGATTTACAAGTAACAGGTCTGATACGTCCCGAAGATATTTCTAGACGTAATACGATTAGTTACGAGAAAATTGCCGAAGCACGTATTTCTTATGGTGGTCGTGGCCAAGTTTCTGACTTGCAACAGCCACGTTATGGTAATCAATTTTTTGATATTGTATCACCATTTTAGTGTATTAAAATATAAAAAGGCAAACATTGTGGGAAAAATAATCGGCATTATCTTGGTCATCGCGGCTTTAGTTGGCGGTATCTTTGCTGGTATGCAATTTTCCGTGCAACCGAACCAGAAACCCAAAAGCGAGAAACCAAAAGAGGTCAATTTTCAAGAAAAAGAATTTATTTACTCTAAGTTCAAAAAACCTGTCATTATTCCTATTTTTAAAAATGATCGTGCTGTTGGTATGTTAATTGTTGAAATTTGGCTTGAGCTTGAACCAGATTCAGACACAATATCGATTAGCGCCAAAGAGCCTCGCATTCGGGATGAGCTGATGCAAGTTTTCTATTTATATGCCTCTGAAGGACGTTTTTCACAAGATTTACTAAAACCACAAACCCAAGCTGAATTAAGATATGATTTAACGCATGTCGCACGGCAATTTATTGGCGATCAACTCCATGCCGTACTTATTAATGATATGCAACGTCAAGATTTAATGTAAATAATCAACCTACTGATTGGTTAATTAAATCATTGCCATACCGCCATTAACATGCACTGTGTGCCCTGTAATATATGCTGATTCATTGGCTGCCAAAAACACAACACTTGCCGCAATTTCAGTGCCTGTACCAAGGCGACCAGCAGGAACATTAGATAAAATTTTGGTTTTTTGATCGTCAGTCAGCACATCAGTCATTGGTGTTTCAATAAATCCAGGGGCAACACAATTCACAGTAATACCGCGTGAAGCCACTTCATTTGCCATCGATTTACTCATGCCAATCATGCCTGCTTTTGATGCACAGTAATTTGCTTGCCCTGCATTGCCTGTAACACCAACAACCGAGGTAATGTTGATAATGCGTCCAAAGCGACGCTTCATCATGCCTTTTATGGCATCGCGACATAGTTTAAAGGAAGCTCTAAGGTTGATTGTCATGACGGCATCAAAATCCGCATCTTTCATCCGCATCACAAGGCCATCTTTGGTGATGCCTGCATTATTAACAAGAATATCAAGTGGATTGCCTGCTTTTTCTTCGGCATCTTTAATCAGACTATTGACCGCATCATCATCGTTCAAGGCAGCAGTAACATAAGCAACATTTGTGTTCAGTTCGCTTGCTAATTCAGATAACACATTTTCTCGTGTGCCGTGCAAGACAACGAACGCCCCTTGTGCATGCAGTTTCCGTGCAATATCAGCACCAATCCCCCCAGAAGCACCTGTCACAAGTGCTGTTTTTCCTGTTAAATCAAACATGAAACACCTCATTTATTTTTTAATATTATTATTCACTTAATAATGTTGAAATTTGATATGTATGCGCTTCATCAGGTTTAATTGGATAATCACCTGTAAAACATGCATCACAATATTGCGGGTTCTCATTGTCACGCTTTGAATGCTTCATGGCACGATACAGCCCATCAATAGATAAAAACCCAAGGGAATCAGCGCCAATAAAGGCACGCATTTCCTCGATTGTCATGTTGGCGGCCAATAATTTAGACCGCTCGGGCGTATTGACACCATAAAAACATGACCATGATGTTGGCGGACTTGCAATCCGCATATGCACTTCGGAGGCCCCTGCTTGACGCATCATTTCAACAATTTTGCGTGATGTTGTACCGCGGACGATCGAATCGTCAACTAAAACAATCCGTTTCCCTTCAATGGTCGACCGATTGGCGTTATGTTTAAGTTTTACGCCTAAATCTCGGATTTGTTGTGTTGGCTCAATAAAGGTACGCCCAACATAATGATTACGAATAATGCCGAGTTCAAAATCAAGCTTGGCCTCTTTTGCATAACCCATTGCCGCAGGATTACCAGAATCAGGCACAGGAATCACAAGATCAGCATCAATAGATGTTTCTCTGGCAAGTTCAATGCCAATATTTTTGCGTGTTTCGTAAACGCTTAAACTTTCAAGGACTGAATCGGGGCGAGCAAAATAGACATATTCAAAAACACAAAAACGACTTTGTTCCTTTTTAAAGGGGAATAAAGAGCGTAAACCATTTTCATCAATTAAAATCATTTCACCTGGTTGCACATCACGGACGTGATCGGCACCAATAATATCCAAAGCACAGGTTTCAGATGCCAATATATAACATGCTTCATTGTCTGAATTTAATAAACGTCCCAATACTAATGGTCGCACACCATGGGGATCACGCACGCCAATCAAACCTTGTTGTGAGAGCGCTAAAAATGAATATGCACCCTCAGCTTGACTAAGGGCATCAATAACACGCTCATGAATGAGTAAATTATCATCGGATCGGGCGATTAAATGTAAAATTGATTCTGTGTCGGTTGTTGATTGAAAAATTGCGCCCTTACTGACAAGGGTTGAGCGTAAATAAGACCCATTGGTTAAATTACCATTATGGGCAACCGCCACACCACCAGAGGATAAATCAGCATAAAGCGGCTGTATATTCCGATTAACAGTATCACCAGAAGTTGCATAACGAACATGACCAATTGAACTGCGTCCCTGAAGGCGTGCAATGACATCGGGGCGCGTAAATTTATCACCCACTAATCCCAGCCGTCTTTCGGTGATAAAATTATTCCCATTAAAGGTCACAATCCCCGATGCTTCTTGACCCCGATGCTGTAAGGCATGCAGACCCAAGGCCGTTAATGTTGCGGCATCTTGGTGATTAAACACACCGAAAACACCACATTCTTCGTGCAAATCATCGTCAAAAGGGGATTCATCACTCATAAAACTGCTCTTTGGGTTACAATTTTTCACCTAGCACGAGCGTATAATAAATCACTCTTTAAGTTGCTTTAATATGTCTTCAGGTGTTGTATTGTTGTTGATTTCATTCGGTGACTTAATAGCATTAACAATGTCTGATGTCGAGGACGAATCACTATATTCCGCGCGGGGTCTTCTCATAAAGCCCTCAGCAATATATTCAGGTAGTACCAAAGAAGAGAAATCAATAATAAGCTCGGATGTTTCATCAAGCACAGGCTTTAATTTTGCCTTTGTTACGGTTGCATGATATTTTTCTGGTGGAATAAAATGTGTGTACATTGTGTAAACAATACCCACAATGAAAAGCCCACGCACAATACCAAAAATAAATCCTAATGTGCTGTCAATGCCGCTTACGGCAGAATTATTGATAAAGCGTGCTAGTTTTGAGGTAATGACAGTAAAAATAATCCAGTAAATAATAAATAAAAGCCCGCCTGTCAGCCAATTTGCAATCACGCTACTATCGCCTGAAAACTTATCGGCAATGGGTTGTAAATTAACAAAAGATGTTAAAATGGGTGCAAAAATATCGGCGCTATAGATTGCCAGAAAACTTGCACCAATAAAAGAGGCAACCCCAAGAACTTCTCGTGTAATGCCGCGTGCCATTGCGAGGATGGTTGATAAAAAAGTAAAAATAATGACGACTGCATCGACGACGCTAAACGGTGATTCCATAAAATGCCTTTAAATTTTTTACTTTTATAATCCATTTTATAATATGTGTCTAGAGCATAAAAATATCCTTATACTGTAGTACGTTTCTTTTTTGTGATTAGGTCTGTTGGTCGAATATATGTGTTCATGGTTTGTGTTTGTTATTTTTCTCCTTTTTTGTTTTGGGGATATGACATAATCTACCATAGTGAGGGTGTTTTAAAATTAAAGATGTAGGGTTAAATAAAGAGATTAAGCGTGATTGCTTAAATATGATACATAGTTTTTGTATTATACAAATAGAGTGGCATTGATCGACAAAAAAGTCAATGCATCGACAAGGGCATTGATACAAAACAAAAATACTTATTTTTACATAAGATTCCCTTTCCCTCGTTTCACTCGGTCGGGAATGACGATTAAGGGGTTTAGACATTGATAAAAAGAGAATCGTCACTCAGAATCCTACTTCTTGGCAGGCGAAGCAATCCAGAGTCACGATTGATGATACAAGGTTAAGACTGGACTGCTTCGCTTTACTGCGTAAAGACTCGCAGTGACGATTTAGGGGTTTTATTTTACGCCTAATACATCGTCACTCCCGTTTTTTTACACAGTAAAAAAGAAAGGGAGTCTTATGTTGAGATAAGATTCCCTTTCTCTCGTTTTGCGCGTTTGCAATGACGATTAAGGGATTATTGATTGTTATTCTGCTTTTTCTTTTGTTTCTTCCTTGGGAGCAATGCACACATTTTTAATTTTCTGGGCTGTATCGGCTAATTGATCCACTTGTTTTAAGGAAAGTGCTTTATCGTTGCGTTTTGCCATTATTTCTTCAAGTAGTTGAAAATTTGTTTTGTGCCGTAACGTAATATTTTCATCCATAAATTTATTATAAAGTTTGGCATAATCTGGGTTATCTTTTAAGTCTCTGAGTTCAAGTTCCATTTTATCAAAAAACAACCACTGCGTTGCGGTATCACCGTCCAGTTCTGACCTTTGGGAAAAACGATTAGCAGTTTTATTAATTGAGCGAATGAGTAAATAAACAGGAATAAAAATACCGATTTTGATCAACATTAATAACATTATTTTAGGAAAATTGGTAACTTCTTGCTCGAATAAATTTTCAACCCATACAAAGCCTGTATTATATAAAACGCAAAAAATTACGACATAGATAAGATACTCAACAGCTCTTAAGACGATAAATGTCCAATGTTGCCATTTCGCTTGTTTATTATAAATATCACTTAAGCCTTGGG
This sequence comes from Alphaproteobacteria bacterium, assembly GCA_047627635.1. Taxonomy (GTDB): domain Bacteria; phylum Pseudomonadota; class Alphaproteobacteria; order JBCCNR01; family JBCCNR01; genus JBCCNR01. The sequence continues at coordinate 20,600 of JBLHTX010000016.1, forward strand.
CAGTAATATTTTTGAAAAACCCTTCAAATTTAGATTTTAAATCTTCAATTTCTTGTTCATATCTTTTTTGCCGTACTTCAAAATCATTTTTAATTTTTTGCATATCAGCTGTAAGTGCATCATATTCTTTTTTACTGAAGCTGAACTTTTCTTGTGCTTGCTTTTGATTTTTTTCAAAATCTGTTTTCAGTTCTCGCATTTCTTGTGCAAGCTTATCATATTCTTTTTTACTGAGACTGAACTCTTGTTGTGACTTTTTTGCTTCTGCTTGTATTTTAATGGATCTAGCAAATTCTACGCTTGGGTTAAGTTTCAATGCTGTTTCTGCATCTTGAATCGCACCATCATAATCTTGTTTTTCTAATTTTGTAAAGGCACGAGCCTCATAAGCAGCTGCATAATTGGGATTTAATTCAATGGCTTTATTATAATCTGCAATTGCCCCATCATAATCTTGTTTTTCCCCCTTTACAATACCACGATTATAATAAGCATCTGCATCATTA
>JBLHTX010000017.1:0-21011 GCA_047627635.1 Alphaproteobacteria bacterium
GCAAATAGCTTTTGAAAATTGGTAAAATTTCGGGCATTAAATAAGGGCATAAAGTTGGAAATGCACCAATGCGTAAATCGCCGATAAACGGATTTTTTGTATCACGCGCAATTTTTTTAATTTTATTGGCTTGCCCTTGTATTGCACGCGCAATTTCGGCAATTTTTATACCTGCAACAGTCGGACGAATACCGCCCGTATGTTTTGTGCCCCGAATAATAAGCTGCGTATCGAGTTCATCTTCAAGCTTTTTAATGCCTGCACTGAGTGTTGGCTGCGTCACACAGCAAATATCGGCGGCATCGGTAAAATTACCCGCATCAATAACTGTGATAAAATAGACTAATTCACGAATATTCATAGAAAATATCTATCATAGTAACAAAAAAAATCAATTTTTAATTTACCTTATTTTCCGATATAGTCATTAATAGAAGATATGACGACGCATTTTATTAAAGACATTCCCCAAGATGCCGTCTATATTGACCATTAATCAAAGCATGACGCTTTGTTGATGTAATTATAATAAAAAGGATTACTTTATGACACTTGGTGTAGGTGAACAATTCCCAAAATTTAACGTAAAAGCAACTGTATCAAACGATATTGACACAGCATTTATTGACGTTAACAACGATACATATAAAGGCAAATGGAAAGTTGTTTTCTTTTACCCAAAAGATTTCACTTTTGTATGTCCAACAGAAATTAAAGCTTTTGGTGACCTTGTGTCTGATTTCGCTGCCCGTGATACGCAAATTCTTGGTGGATCAGTCGATAGTGAATTTGTCCACATGGCATGGCGTAAATCCCATGATGATCTAAGAGATTTACCATTTCCGTTACTCGCTGACGTTAAGCGTGAATTATCAACTGGTCTTGGTATTCTTGATAAAAATGCAGGCGTTTCACAACGTGCAACTTTTATTGTTGACCCAGAAGATACCATTCGTTTCGTCATGGTAACCGATTTAAGCGTTGGCCGTAACCCACAAGAAGTTTTGCGTGTGCTTGATGCTTTACAATCAGATGCCCTTTGCCCATGCAATTGGAATAAAGGCGAAGATACCCTTAACGTAAAAGAACTTGCCTCCAAATGAATTATTTAATTTTGTCTAAATAAAACTTTTTTATAATCGAAACCGTATATCATAATGTTGTGATATTACTTCTCGATTATAACAAAAACTTGATGCGCTTATCTTTTACGATGTAAGCGCATTTTTTATGGTTAACGCACAAGCATACGATAAATATCATCCATCACGCTGCCATCATTATCTTGGTCGAATAAGTCAAATAAGTTTTGCACAAAATCATCATTCTCAACAACTATATTGCCTTGTATAATTTTCTCGCCCGCGTTTGTGGTGCCAAAAACGGAATCAAGAAAATTATTTGCTGAATTAACTGCTTGTTCATAACCACTCTCGCTTGATATTAATTCGTTAATATGACTGTTACTTTCAGGGCTCATTAATACATCTGCACTAAATTCTTGGAACATTGTTGCAACTGCATTGGAAATTGTTGGCATTGTTGTTTCAATAATTTCGGCTGTTTTATCAAGGTCAATATTGCTAAATTCACTAATACGGTGATACAAAATATTTAAAGCTGTTTCATTGCCATCAAAAAGATCGTTAATATTAAGACTGGTTTCGGTATTGCTTAAAACGCCTAAAATTGGTGACATATCGCCAGAATTCATTGATGAAACAATGCGTGCCTTGAAAGCTGATAAAACTCCTGGAATGACGGCATTGACAATTGAGGCCATTTTTTCCGCCGAAAAATTAAACTCAGATGCGATATCAGATATTTCTTCTGAGGAAATATTATTAAGGACACGTTCAACAAGTTTCATGTGGTTTCTCTCTAGGGGTTATCGAATTTATCGTATTACACAAAAACATATAATTTAATTAAATCAAAGTAAAGTATAAAGATATTATACCTGCTTATCCCAAAGAGTGTGCCAAAGATTATACCAGAGCTTATACAGATGGATCATGCCAATTAATATCACGATGATTAAAGCCATTCTCGATTGTTGGCTTTACAATTTTAAAAAAAGGAGACATATCAAAATCGCGGGGGCTGTAAAGTGAAAAATGACGCTTTCGCAAAATTTCAACCACTGGATTAGTCTGATTATAAGCATTTTTGACGTTTACATTATCTTTTATTTTTTCAACATCGGGCAAAATTGGATAATGAACCGACTGAAATGCCTGTGCAATAAGGGACGAGCAAATGACTTGCTCAGGATCTCCTGAGCCAAAAATATTCCCTGCATCGCCTTTGCCCCGAATAAACACCCGTGTTGTTGGCACATAATATTTCAATAAATCAAACACATTATCAACGTCATAGGCATTGCCAATTTTGTTTAAAGAAAAATCAATAATTTTTTGTTTATCTGCCTGTGTCAATGAAACGGGTCGCAATATGCGTGTATTTAAATTAAAATAATCACTCAGCGGACTTACAACAACGCCCTCACTTAACAAAGCCTCAATTAAACATGGAGGATCTTGGGAATTATTATTATGTGAATGCTGCGTGCCAATATAAAGAGCACAATGCGACCAAGTCGATTGGGTGACATATTTAATAACTTCTGAATATTTTAAATTCCCCTCAACGAGTAAAATATCACATGGCTGTAAAATATTTCGTAAAGCATCTGGATTAGGCACAGAAACGGGATGATACTGCACTTTTGATGGCTGCTCAAGGTAAAGTGCTAGCTTCTTTAAGAAGTGGGATGATATTTTTTTTCTAATTTTTTTCAGCATAATTATGAATATACAATAAATGTATGAATAATGTGTTCTTTTGATACGATTTTTCGTGGTTATTTTACTGTAAACATAGAAAATAATTATAAATTAATATATTTAAATAAAAATAAGTATAAAATTCTTTTATTTATTAATTTATGGTGTTATAATATAAAAAATATACAGGGAGGCTTAACATGAGCAGTATAGGTTCAAACTATTACACAGATAAATTAGATGATATTTATAAAACAGCATCTGAAGATGTAGAACAATACGGTGAAGAAATTGATGCAGCACGTGCAGCAGTTATTATCCAAGAGCTAGGCATTGAGTTTGGTGACTATACAGCTACACTTACCGAAGCACTTGAGGGCATGACAGAGATTGAAGCATTTATTTATCTTAATCAGGTCTTAAGTGAACTTGACCTTGCTGATGGTGACTTCGATGGGGTTATTGATACAAGTGAAAATACATTTGAAGAGCTTATGTTAAAGTCAGTATTTTCAGGAAATCAGGTAGGTGGTGATGAGATTCAGCCAGATGCAGCAGCAGTTGCAGCAAGCAAAAGTGCTATTCAAACAAAATTAATGGAATCAGCTGAGGCATTTAAGCAAGATAATAATCCAACAGATCTAGAATATATAGAACAGATTGAAGGAAGTGTTAAAACAAACGCTCCAGACACGGGTAATTCAAACACAGTAATTCAGCAAGGTGACACAACCATAACGATAACAACTGAACAAGGCAATGTTGCTGATCTAAATGGTGATGCACTTGTATCAACGGCAGAATCCATGGCATTTTATGGCCTTGATAGTAATGACATGAGTCCTGATGGCAATACAGGCGAATTAGCACTTGATACCGTATTTGGTACTTTCTCAACTTTCCTTGATACACTTTATGGAGAAGATAAGCCCACAAGTGGTGCTGGCCAACGCGAAGCTGAACGAGAAAAAAATGCCGAGACGGTAACGGGATCCAGTAATTCTCAAAGTAGTTCAGGTGAGGATTCAAATGAAAATGATGATGAATAAACTTAATATTAAGACTTAATAATTAAGGCGATATTCGATGAAATTTCACGTATCGCCTGATTTTTAAGGATGTTTTATGCATATTGAATAGTAGCATAGGGAGATTCGTATGAAGAGTTCAGACATAAATTATTACACAGATACACTAGATGCTTTTTATCAAAATGCATCTCAAGAAGCTAAACAAAGCGAAGCTGGATATAGTCAAGAAGTTGACAAAAAACGCGCAAAATCTATTATCAAAGAACTAAACATTGAGTTTGGTGACTATAAAGATATCTTTATTGATGCTATTATAGGCATGACCGAAATTGAAGCATTTATTTACCTTAATCAAGTTTTAAGTGAGCTTGATGCCGCTGATGGTATATTCGATGGTGTCATTGATTTAGGTGAAGACGAAGGCAAAGGCAAAGGCAAAGGCAAGGGTGGTGATGCATTTGAAGATTTAATGTTAAAGTCAGTATTTGCAGATAATACTAGCGAGAAATCTGAAGGTAAAAAGGGCAAACAAAGTGATGATGAGCATGATGCTATTCAAGAAAAGTTAATGGCAGCAGCAGAGATATTCAAACAAGATGATAACCCAACAGACACAGAATATATAGACAGAATTGAAAAAAGAGTAATAGAAGCAAATTCACCAGAATCTACGCAATCAGTTACAACAATTCACATAGATGCTGAAACAGGTGACACAACTATTACAATTGAGGAAAATGAATCACTTCAACAAAAAACTGCTGATTTTAATAATGACGGCAAAGTATCAACAGCAGAGGCCTTGGCATTTTATGGCCTTGATACCGTGTTTGATGAATCCTGATAATTAAGGCGATATCCATTTAACAATAACATAGGGAGGCTTGCATGAGTATCTTAGCTACAAATCATTACACTGACACATTAGATAGTATTTATGAAAAGGCAAAAAATAATTTAAACAAAAAAGGATATAGTCAAGAAATTAATAAAAAACGTGCAACAGCGATCATTAAGAAGCTCGGCGGCGTTGAGTTTGGTGATTACAAAATTATCCTTACTGATGCAATTATAGGCATGACACAAATTGAGGCATTTATTTATCTAAATCAGGTTTTAAAATACCTTGATGAGGCTGATGGTAACTTTGATGGGAAAATTAATACGGGTGATAACTCATTTGAAGAATTTATGTTAAGCTCAGCATTTTTAAAAAACCATACGGCAATTCAAAAAAAATTAATGGATGTCGCTCAAGAATTTAAAAAAGACAATAATCCAACGGACATAGAATATATTGCATATATAGAACAAAAAGTAGCTGCTTCAGAATTTAATGCCATCGACAACAGTGCCGCTGATTTAAATGGCGATAACACTATATCAACATCTGAATTTTTGGCATTTTATGGTCTTAATAGCAAAGATGAAATTTCCCATAATGCCAAAAGCTAAGCCTCATAATTCAGGCGATATAAGCGATTAAAACTATGCATTGCTTTTTGATAAATGTCTGATTGTGTGTCTTCTGTTAAACCATCACGCACAAAGGCCATATCCGATAAAATATCACGGATCGCCTGATTCCTAATTGTGCTTTGTATCCAGCCAACAACAACATTGCGCTCCCCCGATATCACAGGCGTTATTTCGTGAATCTTATCGGAGGGGTATAAAATTATTGACCCTGCGGGTAATTTAACATCTTGGCTGTGTGCATTATTATAAAGCCGTAAAACGCCCCCTTCATAGTCCTGGGGATCGGATAAAAAAACCGTAAAAGATATATCCGTTCGCACGCTGCTATTAATAACATTATCAATATGTTTGCCGTAATACATGCCCTTGCCATAGCGAATAATACGCATTGGGGTAAAATGCTTTGCAAAAATTGCATTTTTTATTATGGGATTTTCATAACACGCCTTTAAAATCAATCCCTCCGCATATTTTAAAGCATCACCATCAAATTGCTGTCTATTATTTTTAATATCACGGGATACTTGTCCTGATATTTGTCCTGTGGTCAATAAACCATCTTGATCATTTTGCGTATCAATTAATGCATTAATGCTAGCCAAATCTGCTGCACTTATGATATTACTAATGCAAATCATTACTATTATCTTTCTTTTAAAAAAAACAGGATCTGTTATGACATCGAAACATAAAATTATCGGATTAACAAGTCTCATTTTAACCGCTTCGGCTGGCTATGGACTATGCGAAGCAAGCACAGTAAATACTATAGACATTAAAGCCCTCACGCAACCCCATATTCATTTGGGCCCTCATGGCGTTACAACAGGCAAAAGTCAGTATGAATCAGGTGAATCAGGTGAAGGTGGGTTTGACAATCAATCACTTGAAACTGATGATATTGCTTTTTTGACAGCCCTTAATGTTATTCGTGCCCATTATGCCATTGGGGAAAAATTATATGCCGCCCACGATTATAACGCAGCAGAGAATTTTTTTGGTCATCCCATTACCGAAGTCTTAATTGAATTAAAGCCTGCCTTTAAGCATCGCAATATTAAATCACTTGAAGAGCCCATGTATGATTTACTCGATATTGCACAAAATAAAAATGATCTTGTTGCTTTGAAAAAAGGGATTGAAAAAGTTTTAAATGACATTACTTTGATTCAAAATAAGATAAAAAAAGAACATGCCAAAACATATATAAAAATAATTTCTACTGTTAATGCCGATCTTTTAAGACGTAGCAAGCTTGAATATTTTCAGGCCATTAAAACCCAATCCCTTGGACATTTACAAGATGCAATTGGCTATTTCAATGTTGCCTCCGCATTGTTTGAAACTCATAAACAAGAATATCAATCCCTTGATGCTGAAAAATCAAATGAAATTGATACTTATTTTACCAACTTAAAACCTTATTTCGATGATTATAAAACAATTAATATAGATAAAAACCACAAAAAACTTGCTGGTATGATGGCTAAAATAGAACTTTTTTTAATAAATATTTAATATATTGTTTTTTATGAATATTAATTGACAAAAATAATATATCCTTTATACTGATAAGGTAAGTTATTTTTGGAGTTCGTGTCATGAGTGCACCTATTAATGTAAGATCAAATCAAAACCAAGTTCGTAGTTCAATAACCGGAAAACTTGATGGAAGCCCAATTAAGGTAAAGCCTTCTGAGCCAACAAAAAGCAAATCTATTGAAGATCATATAGAGCAATTTTATATTTCCGATACCCTGAAAAATGAAATTTGTGATGTTGCGTCAACTGTTGCAACCAATCCTTATAAATATATTGTTAAATTCCGCAAAGAAGCCGCTGAAAAAATTGTACCGCTTCTTCCCAAAGAACTTGTGACAGCACTTAAAAACTTTGGAGATCACAAGGGTAATCCAGCAATTAATATTAATAATATGCCTATTTCAAGAAATGGCCTATGCCCAACGCCAAAAGATGGCACAATTCCGAATAAAAGCGACTTTGTCTCTGAGGCAGTCTTGGCTGCGATTGCCGATGTTGTTGGTGGTAAAATGGCAACGCAAAATCATGAGATTGCGGCAGAAAGCGTTAAAAAATTACAAGAAGAGCCCATCGAGCAAATCGTTCCCAATGAGCGTATTAATAAAGTCCCCAAAGATTATAATCTTGTTCAATTTATCCATGTCGAAGATTCAAACAAACTCAATACCCCTGATGTTTTGCTAGTATCTACTTTGCGAGGGGATAAAAATGCAAAAACTGTTTTCTTGCCTGCCGATAAAATTATCAACGATCTTGACCCAAGGGTAACAGAAACTCTTAAAAAACCTTTATTTATCTTTAGACCCGAAGCAGGCGAAGAAGGAGAAACCACCAAAGGGCCTATTTTGTATAAAGATAAAAATGGCAATAATTCAATTTGTTTTCATACTGAATTTGAAGCAACAGAAGGCTTAACCAAAGAAGCAGAAAGTGCTGTGTGGACATTACGGTCTTATTTAACGGATAAAGTGCGAGATTCTGCAACGCTTACCCATGATTCTGGGCAAATATTCTTGTCCGATAATCATCGCTCACTCCATGGTACTTTCCCATTCGAGAAGTCTAAGGGGCAAGAAGCCGATATGGGGCGCTGGATACAACGTGCCTATCTTGTTGGCACTGGAACAGGCAGTAATGCGATTGATGCCGAAGGTAACAAAAAAAATGCAGTTCAAGCCCCGCTTACAAGTATCAAGGTACCTGATAATGCTGACGCAATACATGCACCGGCGGCATAATTTTGCAGTGAGGTAATAATCCTGATTCCTCCCACTTCTTTTTTTTGGGGGGGGAGGAAGGGCTTTAATTAGCCATTTCAAGCCGATCTGCACGTTCTTTGGGGCCTAATAAATCGCCCTGTAAAAGATCTGGGTCATGTGGTCTGATAAGGCTTAAATGTTCGCTTCTGTCAACACCATCAATACATATCATCATGTTAGCACGGCGACATGCTTGTTTTAAGTCGCTCTCTTTGAGAATAAGCCCATTACAGTTAATGCCTTTATTAAAGTAATAGGGCGATATTTTCATAAAAGCAATCCCAATTTTTGAAAGCTCGAATAGGTCAGGCAAAGCCCCTTCAATTTGATCGATAGAGAAGCGAATACCGTGATTTTGCAAAGTACGCATCGTTTCTATGCGGACAGAATTTAAGCTTTGTAATTGGCTTTGAGGAAATTCAAAAATAATATGATGGGCAATATCTGAATTATCTTGAATGATATGAATTAACTCTTCGGTAAAATCATCGTTTGTTAGTGTCGTAATCGCAACATTACAAAACAAGGAGGCCTCGGGGATATCGGGCAATATTTGCCGCAATATATTCATAGAGCGAATTGTCATAAGCCGATCAATATTAATCCCCAAGCCTTCACGCCTTGCAAGCGGGATAAATGTTTCAGGCGGCAGGAAAGTATCGTGATATTTTAAATGCATATATGTTTCAAAGAATTTAACCTCGTTACCCCGATGGTTCGAGATAGGACGAATAAAAATGCCCATGCTGTTAGTTTCAAGTGCATGATAGAGTGCTTGTAATAATGCTTTTGGCTCTATTGCTTTTGCTACTTCTTGCGTGGGTGTATCGTGAATCACAGGGGTTTCATTCTCGGATATCGGTGTTTGTTGCGTGCCTTGATTTTGTGTAGACTCGTGATCGAGAAGTTTATCAAGCGATGGAATTTTGCTTTTATTATTTAATTTTCTTTTGAGTTGCGGTATATTTTGAGGAACTTCATTGGGCACTAACTCGGTTAATGCAGGCAATTCAGTGCTGCTGATTTTAGTATCAAATGCTTGATGTGGGTTAAAGCTATGATCTTGAGATTTAGGGAGTTGCTCTTTTGTGGGTATTGGTTTAGGGATTGGCGGCTGTGTGTTAAAGGCTTCATCCTCATCGTCAAAGTCAAATGATTGATGATCCTCAAGGTCTTGGGTGACATCAAGAAATTCATCATCATCCATACCATACGCTATATCAGTATTATTGTTTTGTGGTTTATTGTGTGACTTTTGTTGTGTTAATTGCTCTCGTAATTCTCGGCTTTGATGGGAGTCGCTTTGCTCTTGCGTCATTTCTAGGTCTAGGTCTAGGTCAAGTTCTTGGTCGTTTCTTTGATGATTATCTGTTCTATCTTGATCGACAACTGCAAATTCTTCGTCATTATCAATATCTTGTAACTTTAAGTTTTTCCGATTTTTCTTGACAGGACTATGATGCGGTATTGCTTTTTCGATCGTAGATTTTGGTATTTTTTGGGTATTATGAAGTGTCGCACTTTGTAGATTTTGTGGAATCACAAGATCCGAAAATGTATCATCGGCAGTAGTCCCTAAAAAGTCATCCTCGTCTATTTGGGGATCTATTTGGGGATCTATTTTGGGAGCTATTTTGGGAGATATTTGAGGTACAATCTTTGATTCGATAGAAGGATAAGCCTTAGGTGGATCTGTTTTGGTGTCAGGCTGTCCATAATTTTGAACGTTAGAAAGAGAATTGTCATATAAATTATAGCTATTATGTGATATTGGCTCGGGCGTTACAATGTTGGCATTCATGGGCAGGGGGTTATAGTTTAAAGGCGGATGCAATAAATTATGCTGCGATTTTTCGGATTTTACTTTTTCGATTATATCCTGTAGATCCGTAATTTTTTTATCAAAATCACCCTTAGTTTCATCAAGTGTGGCTTGCAATTGTTCATTATCATTAATAATTGTATCAATAATGCTGGTTAAATTATCAATAATATCACGGACGGTTTTAAGTTCCTGTTGATATAAATTCGTACCATCTTCAACATCATATAAAATGATAGACATTTTTGAAGCAACTTCTTTGCCGATCCAAAAAATATGGACTGACAAGCCCAATAAAAAAGCAATAAAGAAGCCAACAATGCCAACGGCAAATGAGTCCGATATTGTAATACAGACAACACCAAGGAATACACTGAAAAAAGTGTATAACCCTAAAATCATAATATGCTGTAATCGATTAATCATAAAACTATTGCACAAGCCCCTTTGGTGTCGATAATAAAGCAATAATGGTTAATAAAAGGTCAATAAAAAATAGTCTTATAATATAGACCATTTTTTTTTGCTATTATTATATTGAGTGCGTATAGGCTAAACCTAAACGGATTAATCATCATTTAACCATTTTAGGTCTATATTTACCATAATATTATGATTAATATGGATTATAAGGTGTCACATGCAATTAAAAAGACGTACATTGCTGAAATGTTTTGGGGGTAGCGTTGGGCTTGCAACATTATCGGGGACAACAGCATTACTTAGTGGCTGTACATCATCACCATTATCGTCGACGCAATCATATTTACATAATAATGTGACGCAAAATAATATGACATCTGTGTTTCGCTGGACAGATATCATGTTGCAAAATATTCGTAATCAATCCATTGTTCCGCCCATTGCAACCCGTATTTTTGCAATGGCTCATTTAGCAGGTTTCTTGGCAATTAACGGCATTAAGCCAGAATATGCAACACCTTTTGACATTGGTCAAGGGCCCGTACAGGCAAATCCTGAAATTGCTTATGGGGTTGCAATGGCGCGTGCAATGAGTGAAGCATTCCAATCATCGTTTATTTTTGATCGCAATCAGTTCCTTAGTCAATTTCCCGATAATGATGCAAAAGATGAAGCCATTAAATGGGGTGAATATGCAGCCGATCAAGTTATTCGCCGCCGTATTAATGATGGCTCTGAGCCGAATAAGTCTAATTTCTATTTAGGGCGTTATCCACGCAGACAAGATAATTTAAAATGGGCACCAACTGGTCCATTTTATGCGGCTGAAGATGGTCCTGCTTTTGGTAATTTTGCACGTGGCTTGCTGCCAGGGTGGGGCGATCAAAAAACATGGACTATACCGACCGCAACACAATTTCGTGCTGCACCTTTCCCCGAAGAAAATAGCCCTGAATTTGCGCGTATGTATCACAAAGTCAAAGCGCTTGGCGGTGAACATAGCAGTGTCAGAACAGCAGATCAGTCACAAATTGCATTTTTCTGGGAAGATGGCCCCCGCGGCATTACTCCTCCAGGGCATTGGCAATTACTTGCTATGAAAATTACGCAATCGATGAATTATTCTCTTATCGAGCAAGCCCGCCTTGCTGCACTTTTAAGTTTAGCACAAGCTGATGGTGCTATTAGTTGTTGGGATAGTAAATATCATTTTGATATTATACGCCCTGAAACGGCAATCCGTCAACGTGCCGATGTTTTTAATAATCCTAAAATTAATAATACTGGCGACAGCGATTGGTTAAGCCTTATTCCAACACCGGGATTTCCTGCTTATACTTCGGGGCATTCAACATTCGATGCCGCTTCTGCACGATTGCTTGCATTATTTATTGGGCGTGATGATATTAAATTTTCTGGTCAATCGCCTGATTTAGTAAATTGGCCTAAACAGCTTACGGGTGTTACACGTCATTGGTCAAGTCTCAGTCAAGCTGCACAAGAAGGTGGTGACAGCCGTGAATATGGTGGTATTCACTGGGAACATGATAACATTGAAGGCCTGCGTATCGGTAGAAATATTGCTGATTATGTGTTTAATAATGCCTTTTCTAAAGTAGTATAGGAGTATTAAATGCGTATTCTTTGGTCACATATTTCACATTATTTTATTTTTACCTGTATCGCTGCTTCCAGTGCGTATGCCGATGGCACATCAGTACCAATTAACTATGATGCCTTATCATTTTTTGAAGAACCATTTGCCAGCGATATTGGCGGGGCAACCCTGAGTGGCAATTTTTTGGTAGATCAAGCTATTGGTTATCAGTTTGAAAATGAAAATCAATCCAACAGGACACGCCTTAATGGTCAGGCACGCCTTGAAACGCAATTATCGAACAGTTGGCTTGTGGGTGTGCAATATTTTGGTGGTTATAATCATTTATCAGGTGATGGTAATAATGATGATGCTTATAATGATAATATTGCGGCCTTTATATCTGATGAATGGGGCACGCTTGCGGTGGGTAATGTAACGGGCAGTGTCTTTGAAGATCATCGCCTTACACGCCGCGTTGGGAATGCTGTCCTTGCACACAATAACTTTAGAGGTGCACTGAATGAATTAGGAGCATATTATAATGTGCGTTATAATTCAGTACTTTTATCACTTACCACAGATGCACAGGGACGTGCCGAGGCTGGCGTAAATTTTGAACGTCCAATTGGTGCCGCCAGTCATTTTGTCAGTGCACGTGTGCGTAAAGGGGACATAGAGGAAAATGAAGCCATGACAGGCAGCGGCGACACTTATGGTGCTGCGGTTGTGTATGGGTATCAATATGCAAGTTTTGGTATTGATGGTCAAGTTGGTTACGAGAATGTGAGCCTTGATGGCAGTAATGATGATATTAATCACTTATTTTCCTCAATGGGACTTTATTATAATTATGGGGCTTACTCATTTTCTCTTGATGGTGGTCTTGGGGAATATGATAATAAATCCTTTGAAACCGCTGCACTTGGTATGCGTTTCGATTTGGCACGAGGTGCCTCTTTTAATGTTGGCGTGAATTACTCAAATGCAAATCTTGTTGATACAACAACAGCAATTGGGTCATTACGATATGAATTTTAAATGTTAATTTTTTTAATGATATCAATGCCCTTGTCGATGGCTTGACTTATAATGTCGATCAATGCTAGGTTATTAGTATAATGAATACTTTTTTATAAGTTTTTCTTTATCCTATATTTTCCGTATCCCAATTCAGACGTTTTTTCACATTCCATTAAGTTGGCGGTAAGCGAGTGATAAATTGCGTTTTTACGCTTTGTCGCTTTGCCGCTCAATATTTATATTTTGGTTTTATTTTTTTACAACATATTCCTCATTAATCAATACTTAACCCTATTAGCATATTATTTTATAGAGTTATAAATTTAGAAGATAGTTTGGTTTTATGGTTCGTCGTAAAAAATCCCTCGTTGGCCCCATTGTCGCAGTCGTTGTCGCTGGCTCAGTTGGTATGTTCTTATTATCAATGGTAAATAGTAAAGAAACAAAAGCTGTGGTTCAGCCCGTTAAGCCAATTATCAAGCAAGCACCAACAGTTAAAGTTTTAACTGCAAAAGATGATATTTTAATTGGTTCAAAAATTACATCAAATAGCTTTATGTGGCGCGCATGGCCCGAAAGTTTGTTAAGTCCTCAATATATTACTAAAAACGAAGATCCGAAACTTATTGAAAGCTTAAGCGGTGGTATTGTAAAAATTCCCATGGTTAAGGGCGAGCCAGTTATTGCAAGCAAAATCATCTCTCCTGGTGATCGTGGCGCAATGGCTGTCTTGTTACGCAAAGGGATGCGTGCAATATCTGTTCCTATTTCAGTTGTCAGCAGTGCGGGTGGTTTTATTCTTCCAGGCGATCGTGTTGACATTATTCATACTGCAACGATAACACAAGACAACTTTTTTCAACCTACAGTTAATCAACGTGGCGGCGGTAATAATATTCAGCAAGCAAAATTACAAGAGTATATTCGCTTGAAAAAAAGATCTATTATAGGTAGCAGGAATAAAGTATTGGCAGACAATAAAAATATTACAGTAGATGCTACAGTAGATATTACAGAAGCGGATAATATGCTGGTCCATGATCTTGAAAATGAAAAAGAATTATTGGTTGCTAATGGTAGGCAATTTTCTGAACTTCTTTTAGAAAACGTGCGGATTTTAGCGATTGATCAATCTGTTAATCAAACAGTACAAAACAATAAGGGCGGTAGAGGTCGTAGAGGTGGTAAGAGTCAAAAAGAAGATGATCCACAAGGCACATCATCCATAATTGGGGCATCTGCAACCTTAGAGGTCACGCCCGAGCAAGCAAAAATCCTCGCATGGTCAGTTTCAAGTGGTAAATTAACCTTATCATTGCGTGCCTTTGATGGCACAAATGCCACTGATGATAGTACCATACCGATTACACGAACAAGTTTTGCTTGGCCTATCGACGATATTATAGGGGGGGAAATGTCATCTGAAGATGATTTGTCAACAAATACACTTCAAATTATGCGTAATGGTCGCGTCAGTGTTTTGAATCCTTTACGTGCACCTAATCAGCATTCTGATCAAAACTCTGGAGGCATCAATGTCCTGCGTAAGTAAGTTATTTATAAAAACACTCCCTTTAATTGCATTAAGTCTTATTGTCACATCTCAGACAGTCATGGCTGGCGCTGATGCGGGCAAAGGTATTATTATCAAAAAAACGCAAAGCAAAAGAAACAATACAGGCGTTAAGCTTGGTACGGGTGTTAAGCCACGCCAAGTATTAAAGCCTAACGAGCTTAGGCTTATTCAGGGCAATACTGTTGAAACAAAATATATTGATTTGCCAGTTAATAAAGCTGCTATCTTACGCCTTCCGCGACCCTCGCGCGATGTTGTTGTCGCTAATCCAGACCTTATGGATGTTGTTGTCAGATCACCGCAAGAATTATATTTATTTGCCAAAGAACCAGGACATACAAATGCATTTATTTTTGATGTTGCTGGCAAACAAATTGTCAATCTAGAAATTAATATTGGCATAGATGTTAAAGACCTTGAGCGTGTCTTTAAGATTCAAATTCCTGATAGTGAAATTAAAATTACCAATATGGGCGATACAATTATTTTATCAGGCAATGTTAAAAATGCTGCTTATGCAAAAATGGCACGTGATATTGCACAGCGTTTAGTGGATAGCCCAGAAAAAGTAATTAACAATATTGGTGTCACTGGCCAAGAACAAGTAATGATTAAAGTCAAAGTTGCCGAAATACAGCGAACAATCCTAAAGCAACTTGGTATTGATTGGAATACAGCGTTTCAAATTGGTCAGGTCGCAGGTGGTTTTGGTCTTGTTAATGGGTTTGGTGTTAATGGGACGCCTGCAACAGGGATTGTGGGCAGTGCATTTAATACCAGTAATATTGTCGCAGGCGGTATTGGTGGCTTGCCATCTTTTGCCAATAGTGGTGCCGTACAAACATATTTAGGCGCTTTACAAGCCACAATTGCAGAGGCGGCTGCAAATATTACTCAAGGGAAAGCAAGAATTATTGCATTGCAAGATGCAGGCGTTGCTAATGGTGGTACTGGCGTTACGGGGGCGCAACAAGCACTCATTAATAATATTCAACAAGAAATAGGTATTGCATCAAGTGCCTCGAGCAAAGCGGGTGCAGAAATTTTACAAATTAATAACCAGTTAACCAATGCTACAAGTATTCAAGATGGCTCACCCGCCTTAAGTTCGCGATCTGCTGGTTTTCAATCTGAAAATCTTGCAATTGATGGCTTATTAAAAGCATTGGAGCGTCATTCACTTTTAAAAACGCTCGCTGAACCTAATTTAACGGCTTTATCAGGGGAAAGTGCAAAATTCCTTGCTGGTGGCGAGTTGCCTTATTTAATATCACAAACATTTGGACAGGCATCTGTTGATTTTAAACCTTATGGTATTGGTCTTGCTTTTACCCCTATTGTGTTAAATGAAGATCGGATTAGTTTAAAAATATCAACTGAAATTTCTGAAATTTCTGAAACAGTCACGGCAGGTAATTCCTCCTATCCAGGATTATCAGTACGCCGCGCTGAAACAACTGTCGAAATGCCATCTGGTGGTACAATGGCAATGGCTGGTCTTATTCGTGATGATACAAGAAGGTCAATCGATTCAACACCGGGTCTTAAAGAAGTGCCAGTGCTTGGGCCTTTATTTCGATCTAATGATTTTAAATCTTCCCAATCCGAGCTTGTTGTTTTGGTAACGCCGTATCTTGCAAAGCCAGCACATGAAAGTGAGTTTTCATTGCCAACGGATGGTTATGCTAATCCGAGTGATATGGATATGTACCTTAGAGGGCATTTATCCGCCATCTATGATACACAAAAAGAAACAGCTGATATTGGCACAAGGGTAACAAATTTACTATCAGGAGAGAGCGAGCCATCTGTGCCGCAAAATACTGATGAATATATTGTGGAGTAATAAAATGCTAAGTAAATCAATAATCAATATAACGTATATTGTTGCAATCGCTACAATAATATCAGGATGTTCTAATGGCTTTTCGAACGATGAACGCCATGCACGTACCTATGAAACACGTCATCCGATTACCCTAGAGCATCAGAATAACAGTTTAGAATTACCCATTGATGTTAATCAAACAAGTATTTCAGGCATGCAAGAAGCAAAAATCAAGGGGTTTCTTTATAAGTATAATCAAGATAGTAAAAGCAATCTTATTATTACTGTCCCAGAAAGTGGCATGAAAGCCTCTGCTGCACGCATGACCGTGAAAAGCATTGTTAATATTGTTGAAAATATTGGTATTAACGAAGATAATATTCTTATTGGTACGTACAGACCGCTTAATGATGATATTGCCAGTATTCGTCTTAATTTTGAATCGATCACTGCCAAAGCCCCAGATTGTAGCAATATGTGGTCAGAAAACTTAGCCGATACCTATAATAATGAACTCTCTAAGGGACATGGATGCTCAACACGCAAGAATCTTGCCGCAATGATTGCACGTCCTGAAGATCTTGTCCGTATGCCAACAATGTCGCCTGGTCATGCAGGAAGACGTACTAGTGTCTTCGATAAATATGTCCTAGGGCAATCAACAACTGCCGCCAAGGGTGAAACAGCCTCTGCAACTGCAGAATAATAATTAGGAGAATGAGATGGAGAGGTCAGAAAAAGAATACACCTTGCCACGGTTAAATATCGCCATTTACAGTATGGGAGATCATTTACTAGAAATTTCAAGTCAGTTAATGCTTGATCGTCGTTTTGTTAATTCAAAAGTCAATATATTCGGTGGTGGTATTGTGTCAGCAATTAGTGTTTATAAGAATACGATAACGCCTAATGTCCTTATTGTTGAATTAGAAGGCGATTTAAATCAAATGATGTCACAGCTTTTCCAGCTATCAGAGGTATGTGATGGTGAGACTAATGTGATTGTTGCTGGCAGCCAAAATGATGTTGAATTATATCGTGAACTTCTGCGTCACGGCATTTCAGAATATCTTGTATTGCCAACAAGTACAACAGGGCTTATTTCTGTTATTAGTGGCCTCTATAAAGAAGATAAAGCGCCTTTATCGCCTTCTATTGCTTTTGTTGGCGCAGTGGGTGGTGCGGGTACATCAATGATTTCGCAATCTATTGCTCTAACGCTGGCAGATCATTTTAAGATTGACACAGTTTTTACAGATTTAGATACCTCATACGCGATGACAGCTTTAAGCTGGTCATTGATATCGAATAAAAATATTGATTTAATTGTGCAAAATACACAAAGTTATGTTGATGATTCATTACTAAAAAGTTGCCTGTTAAAAGTATCTGACAATTTAAACTTATTAACATCACCAATAGATCCTGCATTCGAGTGGCGTGAAGATAATATGGAGATTATCATGAGTTGCTTAACCGCAGTCCGTGTATTATCCGATTTTAATATTATAGACATCCCCGCTGGACAATTAACAGTTGAAAAGCGTGCCGCCCTTATGACTGCTTCAAGTGTTATCATTGTTACAGAGCCAACAATTAAAGGAATTAGAAATTTAGGGATTTTATATACGGCAATACAATCTTTGCGTCCCAATGATCCACCGCCTAGTGTTATCTTAAATAAAGTAGATTGTCCTGATGCCGTTCATCTTGATAACAAAATTATCGTTGATAACATAGGGATTACCCCAGATATGTCTGTGCGATATGTACCAGAAATTATTGATCTAGCAATTGCACGTGGTGTCCCCGTTTCATCAATTTCTGGTTCTGCTGATTTTAATGAAGATATTTATAACCTAACTAATTTTGTATTAGGAAATGAAATTAGTGCTGCGCCTAAAGAAAATATTATCAATAGAATATTACATGATCTTCAAAAAGTTGTTGGAATTTAAAATAAGGACTAATAGGCCATGTTTGGTAGAAGAAAATCAGATGAAAACACTCCCGTTATAGAAAAAGATAATAATAATTTATCGCCTTATTTAAAAAAAACTTTTTCTAGTCGTATAGAAGAACCTCAAAAAGGAAAAGAAAAGGCGAAAGAAAAAGAACTTGAAAAATTCTATGAGAAGCCTGATAATAGCCATATAAAAAATGATATTTACGCAACTGTTATTAGTGCGATTGATGTACAGTCGCTTACTGAAAAAGATAATGTTCGGGCACGTACTGAAATTAAAAATATCATCCTAGAAGTAATTGAGATTAAAAATCTTTCACTCTCAAAAGAAGCGCAAGGAGATATCATTACAAGTATTTGTGATGATATATTGGGCCTTGGCCCTTTAGAGCCTTTACTGCAACGTGATGATATTGCTGATATTATGGTTAATGGCGCCTATAATACTTATATTGAAACCGAAGGAAAAATTGAAAAAACAAATATCAAATTTACCGACAACACCCAATTATTGAATATTTGCCAACGTATTATGCTTCAGGTGGGTCGCCGCGTTGATGAAGCAAGTCCCATTGCCGATGCCCGTCTTTTAGATGGTTCTCGGGTTAATGTGATTGCCCCGCCTTTATCGCTTGATGGCCCAACATTGACTATTCGTAAATTTAAAAAAGATAAATTAAAGCTCCAAGATCTTGTTAATTTTAAAGCGATTTCGCCTGAGGGGGCTCGGCTCCTTGAAATTATTGGTCATATTCGGTGTAATGTTGTCATTTCTGGTGGTACAGGTTCTGGTAAAACGACTTTATTAAATTGTTTGACGGCATCTATCGACAAAAACGAACGCATTATTACCTGCGAAGATTCTGCTGAATTACAGCTTCAGCAACCCCATGTTGTCCGCCTTGAGACACGTCCCGCTAATATTGAAGGGCGTGGTGAAATTACCATGCGTGATCTTGTTAAAAACTGCCTTCGTATGCGTCCAGAACGGATTATTGTGGGGGAGGTTCGGGGGGTTGAAGCTTTCGATCTATTGCAAGCAATGAATACAGGCCATGATGGTTCAATGGGTACGCTTCATGCGAATACACCTCGTGAAGCCTTAAGCCGTCTTGAATCGATGATTACAATGGGTGGGTTTTCTTTATCTAGTCGTACAATCCGTGAAATGATTGTTGCCGCTGTCGATGTTGTGATTCAAGCAACACGCCTTAGAGATGGCTCCAGAAAAATCATCAATGTTTCTGAAATTGTTGGTATCGAAGGCGATGTTATTGTGATGCAAGAGATTATGAGATTTGATATTGAAGGCGAGGATAGTCGCGGCAACCTTACTGGTCGCCATAAAAGTTGCGGCATTTATAAGCCAAAATTTTGGGAGCGTGCGCAATATTATAATTGTGACAAAGAGCTCGTCAGCTTATTAGAGGCAATGTAATGTTATATATATATTATATTTCAATATCAGTTTTTTGTGTATTAATTTATGTTTTATTACTTAAAATAACACAAAAAGTTGATACACAAAAAGCGACAAAAAAGCAACTTCGAAATCAGGTAAATTTCGTTATCACCACACCAGAGAGCAATTTTGCTGATGATAATATGAATCAGTTTACAAAGAAAACTTTGGAGAAGATTCGTCTGTTAGAGGTGAATCCTAGCAAAAAAGAAAGTTTTATAAATAACATAAAATATCAAGCATCTTATGTATATGATAATAAGCCAATGAATAGGTTTTTAATCTTAATATTGAAGACTATGGCATGTATTATGGGGGGCTTATATTTTATGGGTGCACATTGGATTGTTGTTCTTGCATTGGGAGGGATAGCGAGTCCTTTGATTTCAAAAATTTTATTAACGCATTTATTTGATAATAAAATTTCTAGTTTTCTTGATAATTTTGGATATGCGATGGATATGATTGTACGCGGTACACGCACAGGATTGGCTATTCATGATTGTTTCAAGCAAATCGTTAAGGATGCTAATCCGATTGTTGCCGAGCAATTTTTAGGTATCAATGATGATTATAAGCTTGGTATGACAACTGAAACAGTGATGGAACGTTTTATGCACCGTTTGCCGCTTAAAGAAGTTCAGTTTTTTTGTTTATCAATCATCATTCAAAATAAAACGGGTGGTAATTTGGCAGAAATCATTGAGGGTCTTTCTAAGATATTAAGAAATCGTAAAACCCTTTTAGTGAAAATCCAAACATTATCTTCTGAAGCAAAATCATCAGCAATTATTATGGGGTGTATGCCATTGGGCGTCATGGGAGGACTGGCATTAATTGCTCCAGACTATGTTAACGTTTTATTTGATACGACCATTGGTAATATTGTCCTAGTAGCTTGCGGACTTTGGATGGCAATCGGTGCGTTAATTATGCGTTCAATGATTAATTTTTATAGATAGATTTGGTATAAAATATGTTGTGGATTATTGGTATTAGTGCTGCATTAATAATGTTTATTATCTTTCAAAATCTGAAAAACAATAAACAAGATATAAAATCTGCATTTCAGGTAATAAAGCCAGTTCAATCTGCAGCTGCATCTGAAGCTGAGCAGACAATTCTGGGTTCTTTAGCTAACAAGATTGATCTTAAAAAAGAGCATCCAATTTTTTCGCATAATCAGGTCAGATTAAAATGTATTCGTGCTGGTATTC
>JBLHTX010000018.1:0-20668 GCA_047627635.1 Alphaproteobacteria bacterium
GGATAATGGGTGGGATGACTGCGCGAATTAAAAAACGAACATGCTGTGCAATAATCGGCTTGGTTTTTGATAGATAATATAAACGACCCAAGACCGTAATAATTGCCCCAGCAATCGAGATAAAGCTGTTCATATTTGCCGTAAAGGGCAAGGGCAAAGCGGTTGATGGGATCAATAACACGCATAAGCCATAGCCGCATAAGGCCATTAAGGGTAAAAAATGCAAAACAACATCTTGATGCTGACAATTTTCAAAGCTTTCATTGCTTGGTGGTAACGCATTGGGATTGCGTTTGGTCATATAAAAAACATACAGGCAATAACACACAACCAACAACATAGAGGGGATAAAAGCCGCCTCGTACATGTCGCCGACCGATTTACCAAGCTGATCGGCAAGGATAATCAGCACAAGACTTGGCGGCACAATTTGTGCCAAAGTGCCTGAGGCCGCAATTGCACCACACGCAATTTTGCGATCATAGCCATATCGCAGCATAATGGGGAGTGCAATTAAGCCCATTGTCATAACCGATGCTGCCACAATGCCCGTTGTTGCCGCAAGGATTGTACCGACAAAAATAACGGCATAGGCAAGACCGCCCCGAATTTTACCAAATAATTTTGCGATTGCCTCCAGTAAATCTTCGGCCATGCCTGAACGCTCAAGGATTAAGCCCATAAATGTAAAAAACGGGATCGCAAGCAATGTATCATTCGCCATGACACGTCCCCATAAATTATCGGGGATTGCAAGGAAGGTTGAAAATGACATAAAGTCATAATAAATCCCAATAAATCCAGTGATAATGCCTGTTGCCATTAACGCAAAACTAATTTGATAGCCTAGTAAAAACAAGACAAACAATAATGGAAACATACAAATAGCGAGAATTTCAGCAGTCATAACGATGTTTCCAATTGGGTTTCCGATATAATTTCAGGGGATTGTAAAAAGATGATTTTCCTGAGAATATCAGCAACGACCGCAAATAATAACAGCGTAAACCCAACAGGCAATAGAATTTTTGCATACCAAGTTGATAGACCTCCAGCATTGGGGGATATTTCATGAAATTGCGGATTAAATAAATAAGTTGGTACATCAAGCAATGTCGGCACATGATCGGCAGGACTGATAGATGCAAGAAAAAAGGGGATTGATAGATAAATTAAAAACATTAAAATTGGCGCAGTTAACAGGCTGTGTAAAATAATATTCATTAATGCTTGTGCTTTGGGCGACATTTTTGCATAAAAAATATCAATCCGAATGTGACCATCATTTTTTAAAACGGTGCCTGCCCCTAATAAAAATATTGCCGAAAACAAATACCATTGCATCTCAAGGAAGGCATTGGATCCAAGATCGGAAATTTTTCGTATAAAAGCATTGCCAGCACTGATAACAATACAAGTGGGCAGCGCGATTAATAGGAAAACCCATAATGAATCGGCGATATATTGGCATAAAAAAGAAATTTTGTGTATAAGACGCATTGTATAAAACAGCTTCATTAAAAAAACGATGTCTTTTTGTGTAGCAAAAACAAACATATTTAAAAAGCAAAATGTTGCACTTGAGCGATAATATGTATAAATAATAGTATGTTATAATGATAGATTGATTGTATAAGATAATGAAACCCTCTGAAACCGTGTCTTTTGGCTTCGATGATATTCCTGCATCTCAAAAGCAAACAAAGGTCGAAGGACTCTTCAGTACTGTTGCCAGAAAATATGATTTAATGAATGATGTTATGTCTTTTGGGCAACATCGTTTATGGAAAAATATTTTTATTAATCACCTTAATCCACGTCCAAACAAAACCTATCTTGATGTTGCGGGCGGCACGGGTGATATTGCCTTGCGGATTGCTGAAAAAATAAAATCGGGCAAAAATATCACAATAGTTGATTTAACCCATAATATGCTTGTTGAAGGATTATCCCGTACTGACCCCTATAATAATGACATTCGGCGTATTTGCGGTGATGCCGAAAATTTACCCTTCGAGGATAATAGCTTTGATTGCTATACAATTTCTTATGGTATTCGTAATGTTACCGATATCGACAAAGCATTGTCGGAGGCTTATCGGGTGTTAAAATCGGGCGGAAAATTTATGTGCCTTGAATTTGCCGATATTTCAATGCCAATATTCAAGCAAATTTATGATGCTTACAGCTTTCATGTTTTACCAAAAATGGGCAAGGTTTTTGCCGATGATGCAGATTCCTATCAATATCTTGCCGAGTCTATTCGTCGGTTCCCCAAGCAAAAAAAATTCCTGTCGATGATCCAAAATGCAGGCTTTAAACATGCCACATATCAAAACTTATCAGGCGGCATTACCTGTATTCATGCAGGGTTTAAGTCGGTATTATGATTCGGTATTGTCGTGCAATCTATATTTTGCTAAAATCAGCAATTATTTTAACCCATCACAGTGATATTAAGTATTATCAAGGGGTAAGCCTGTGGATAAAACTGTGGATAATTATCTGTCGTGGCGGAAAAAGTAATAAAAACCTAGCAACTGCCATCGAAAGTATGGGCCCAGCCTATATTAAAATTGGGCAATTTTTGGCCACAAGACAAGATATTCTCCCCCAAGATATCGCTCAAGAACTAAAGAAATTACAAGACAAAGTACCGTCTTTTCCCCGCCAAAAAGCCCTTGATATTGTGCGTCAAGAATATGGCACCATTGATATTTTTACCAAATTCTCTGAACCCATTGCGGCAGCCTCGGTTGCACAGGTACATTTTGCAACCTTAGAAAATGGCAAAGAAGTTGCGGTTAAAATTTTACGGCCTAATATTCATAAAAAATTTGCGCGTGATATTGAATCGTTTCGTATTGGGGCAAAAATTTTACATTTTATGGTCAAGCGTGCAAGACGTTTAAAACTGCCAACCGTCATTGACACGCTAGAACAATGGGTGCGTGACGAGCTTGATTTACGCCTAGAGGCGGCGGCGGCATCTGAATTTAAAGAAAACCTACAAGCTGACGATAGTATTTATATTCCGCAAATTTACTGGGATTATACCACGGCAAATATATTGGTGCTGGAACGGATTGACGGCATTGCTTTGACTGATCTGAAAGCCCTTAAGGAATCGCAGTTTGATTTATCAAAAATTGCGGCTACAATTTTTCGATCATTTTTATATCATGCCACGCATGATGGATTTTTCCATGGTGATTTGCATCAGGGGAATATTATTATTCAAAATAATGGTGTGCCTTGTTTGCTCGATTTTGGGATTATTGGTCGTCTTGATAAACAATCAAGGCGTTATTTAGCTGAAATTCTTTATGGCTTTGTTGAGCGTGATTATTACCGTATTGCCGAATTACATTTTCAAGCAGGTTATGTGCCGAAACATCATAATATTCATCGTTTTGCTTTGGCTTTGCGGTCAATCGGCGAGCCTATTTTTGGCAAGCCTGCCCATGAAATATCAATGGCACGCTTTTTGGGCGATTTATTTACCATTACCGAAGCCTTCGAGATGGAGACTCGGCAGGAACTTATTTTATTGCAAAAAAACTTGGTCACAGTCGAGGGGACTGCCCGCACACTTGATCCGAATTTAGATATTTGGGCCTTAATTTCACCAATTCTTGAAAATTGGGTAAAACAGCATCTGTCACTGAAAAACCAAATCAAAGAAAAAATTGACATTATCAGCAATCGCCTTAGCCACATTTTGAATGAGTAATAAATAAAAAATTGCTCGTCACGTCCATCTACCTTTTCCTCGGTCTGGCATGACGATTATTATGTAACATTAATACCTAAAATTCTTAAACAACTTGTGTTTCAGCTTTATTTATGCCAAATTTTTTCTGAATCTCAAGCAACTGATTATGCACATGATTAATGGATGTTTTATTGTGCTCTGATATTTGTGCAAGATTATTTAATTGCGCATCAATCCGTACAATCCGCTCAAACAAGGATGATGTTTGCGTGATTAAAATAACCAGACGTGTGGGCAATTGTGCCATTAATTTATCCATTGGCTCAATCTCATCGTGATTATGAAAAGACAGATCGATTGCTTTTGGCTCGTTAATTTCACCCTTATAAAACGAGCGATGCCCCAATAACCAAGAGGATGTTTGCATAAGGCGATTTGTAAGGCGAACACTTTGTGACGCAAATAAACTAAGCTCTTTACCCGAAAGACGTGCTTGATCGAAACGACCAACACCTTCAAGATAGTCTGAGGATTTTTGAACCAAAGCAATCGTTTCATCAAAAATTTTAAAGAAAACCTCTGATCCTGCAAATTCTTTGACTGCTTTTGAATATTTAGTATTACTCATTTTATTATCCTATAATCGTTGTATAAGATTGTTTTTGCAAAATGCTTGCCAACTTGTATTAAAGCTTGCCAACTCTCTTGTAAAAACCGTATAAAAATTAAATGATATAATATGGATTAGGGTTATGGCTTATAAATCGCTCCGAGATTTTATGAATGCTTTAGAAAAGGATGGCTTGCTAAAGCGTGTTTCTTATCCTGTTTCTACGCAGCTTGAAATGACTGAAATTCAGCGCCGTTTGCTCAAAGATGGCGGCGTTGCAGTTTTATTTGAAAAGCCTGTTATGCCCGATGGCTCAATAAGCGATATTCCTGTATTGGTTAATTTATTTGGTACTGTCGAGCGTGTCGCACGCGGCATTACCACAGGCGGACAAACCAGAACCACAGGGGCTGAGTTGCGTGAAGTGGGGCATATGTTGGCTTTTTTACAACGCCCCGAACCCCCTAAGGGATTTCGTGATGCCTTAAATATGCTGCCCTTTATTAAGACAGTGGCCTCTATGCGTGCCTCGACGCAAAAAAAACCAGCCTGCCAAGAAATTGTGCTGACAGGTGACGATATTGATTTAAATAAACTGCCAATCCAAGGCTGTTGGCCAAACGAGCCTGCACCATTAATTACATGGCCGTTAATTGTAACCAAAGGGCCTTCTGATTCCCGAGAAGATAATTTTAATCTTGGCATTTACCGTATGCAAGTGCTTGAGAAAAATAAAACAATTATGCGGTGGCTTAAACATCGCGGCGGCGCCCAGCATCACCATAGATGGGGGAAAGAAAAACGAGAACCTCTACCCGCAGCGGCAGTGATTGGCTGTGATCCGGCAACCATTCTTGGGGCAGTGACCCCCGTTCCCGATACCTTATCAGAATATCAATTTTCAGGCCTACTAAGGGGCTCAAAGACCGAACTTGCAGATTGCGTGACTGTGCCGTTAAAAGTGCCTGCCGAGGCTGAAATTGTCCTTGAGGGCTATGTATCGCTTGATGATTACGCCGATGAAGGCCCTTATGGCGATCATACTGGTTATTATAATTCGGTTGAAAAATTCCCAATTTTTACTATTACCGCCATTACAATGCGTAAAAATCCAATTTATTTATCAACATTCACAGGACGACCACCCGATGAACCATCAATTTTAGGGGAAGCCTTAAACGAAGTTTTTATTCCCTTAATACAACAGCAATTTCCTGAAATTGTCGACTTTTGGCTCCCGCCCGAGGGATGCAGTTACCGTATTGCAGTGGTGTCAATTAAAAAAGCCTATGCAGGGCACGCCAAGCGGATTATGGCAGGGGTCTGGAGTTATTTACGCCAATTTATGTACACAAAATTTGTCATTATTGTTGATGACGACATTAATTGTCGTGACTGGAAAGATGTTATGTGGGCAATTAGTACTCGATCTGATGCCTCGCGGGATTTAACAATTATCCACGATACCCCCATTGATTATCTGGATTTTGCCTCACCTAAATCAGGATTGGGCGGCAAATTAGGCATTGATGCAACCAATAAAATGGGATCAGAAACTGACCGTGAATGGGGCGAGAAACTCGATATGTCCGACGAAATCAAACAAAAAATCGACCAAATTTGGGATCATTTAAAGTTGTAATTAATGCCTTGATTTGTAAGGTAAATTTCAATCACTAGAACATTGCTTTTAGTGATTGATTATTTACTTTGCTTCCTATAACTTGACGCTGATTATATAATTTACAAATATAGTGCAATTAAGGTTTAAAAAATCAATTTAATTGCCTTATTTTTGTCTGCATATTTGGGTTACAATGGATATATTACGCATTCAAGGCGGTAAAACGCTTAAGGGGACAATTCATATTGGGGGCGCAAAAAATGCAGCCTTGCCTTTATTATGTGTGCCTTTATTGACAAGTCAGCCAATTACTTTTCACAATGTTCCGCATCTGCAAGATATTCAAACCATGATGGATATTTTAATTGACCTTGGCTGCTATATTTCGACAAAGTCACAAGGGTATCAAGAATCGCCTTATGGACGCTCTGTAACCATTACCTGCCCTGAAATTCTTCATCACCAAGCAACCTATGACCTTATTAAAACCATGCGTGCTGGCATTTTAGTCTTAGGGCCATTATTAGCACGCACTGGTAAGGCAATTGTTTCATTACCAGGTGGTTGTGCCATTGGGGCACGCCCTGTTGATATCCATATTGACGGCATGAAAGCCCTTGGCGCTGACATTGAGGTGAAAAATGGCTATATTTATGCAAATGCTCCCAATGGTCTGATTGGCAATACGATTGATCTCCCCTTTGCCTCTGTTGGTGCGACTGAAAATTTAATTATGGCTGCATCGTTGGCAAAAGGCACAACAATTTTGAATAATGCGGCACGCGAACCTGAAATTGTTGATCTAGCTGTTTGCCTTAATCGGGCAGGTGCAAAAATATCGGGTGCTGGTACATCAACAATTACAATTATAGGGGTATCGACTTTAAAATCAACATCACACCCCATTATGTATGATCGTATTGAGGCAGGAACCTATGCCTTGCTTGGTGCAATGATTGGGGACGCATTAACCTTAAAAGGATTCGTTACACAAGATAATGAAGTATTATTTGAATTGCTGCAACAATCAGGCGCACAAATACAACAAACATCGCCCGATAGCATTACTGTGTCTGCCCCTTTAAATGGGCAATTTTTAAAAGCTCAAAATGTTAAAACAGAGCCTTACCCCGGGTTTCCAACTGACTTGCAAGCACAATATATGGCCGCAATGTGTTTTGCTGATCATCCGAGCATGATTACTGAAAATATTTTTGAAAACCGCTTTATGCATGTGCCCGAATTATGCCGTATGAATGCTGATATTACAATTAATGGCAACCAAGCCACTATCACGCCAACACATCATTTATCAGGTGCAGAAGTGATGGCAACCGATTTACGGGCCTCTGTGTCGCTTGTTATTGCGGCACTGGTTGCTAATGGGAAAACAACAATTAATCGTCTGTATCACCTTGATCGTGGCTATGAGCGTTTAGATGATAAATTACTTGCAGTAGGGGCTGATATTATAAGGGAACAGCAACAAAAAACAGTAATCACCAATAAATATCGTCATAATTTAATTACGCCATCTCATTAGACAAAACCTATTGATTAATTATCTTTTTTAAAGATTTTTTGCTTCAAAAGACCACTAATGGGAATGCGTACAATGCCTTCATTTTTAATGCCAATTTCATAATTTTTCAGCGCAATCACATTTTCAGGCGTTGCCTTCACAATGGCGACCCCTGATCCATCAAGTTTTACCTTATTAATAAATTGTGCAAATTCATCGACAACAGAATGAATATAATCACTTGTTTTCAATGAGGGTACTTTTTGACCAAGTGCCGCCGCATAAGCCAAAGATTTATCATTATTATATAGATTATCAATATAAATATGCCCTGTTTTATGAAGCAATGACATTGTAAAATTCATTTTTGATAAGGACTGATTAATAGCATGATTATTCCCGTAATTTAAGAACCCAACAAAGCCTTTGCCGCCCAACTGGGATGTATGAAACTTAACTGCAGTACGAATATCGTCAAAGGTACTATTTCGGGTAATGGCTTTAAAGCTTAAAACATCCGCACTTTTACCCATTGGTAAATACAGCAAAATTTCATATCCTTTATCTCTTAAAATATTTGATATTGTTTGTGAATATTCCAAAAATCCAGGAATCACAACATTATATCCCGATGCTTGGGGTAAGTTATTAATATTCAATATTTTTGGATCATATTCTAAAATAACCGAGAAAACAGGCTTGCCATTGGTTGGCGAATATGGCTGTGAATATTGTCGCCATGCTGGTAAATATTCGGTGGCTGTTTTGGGCGTATCATCGGTTTTGCTTTTTGGTGCAGGTGTTCCGTTGTGCCAAAGTGCCTCTAGTTCATCGGAAGCTGTTTGGGTTTGTGCCTTTTTTTTTACACGATTGGGCAACTGTGGTGTTCTTGCGATATTATCACTGATAATGGGAGAAAAATCAAAATCAATTTTACTAAATTCATCATCCGGATCGCTTAGTACCTCAAGGGGGGAATCAAACAGCGCCTGAGCTTGCTTACGGACTTCTGAAGGTGTTTCCGAGGGAGAATAGGTCGTTTTTTGTGTTGTTTGCTTGGTGTCTGAAAGAGGGTCACGCTTTTTCATTTTATTACTAACAGAAAATAAATAAATACCGTAACCAGCAAGGCATAACAGGGCAATCAGAATGATTCCCCATTTTAAGCCAACACTTTTTTGAGCATTTTCTGTGCTATCCAGTAATTGTGATTGTGGGATTGTTGAGGTCGCCTCATGGGGTTGCCCCATATCGTCATGCTCATCTTCATCATCATCCCAATCATTGGGATAAGTATCAGCGCTGGAATCTTTAAGAAATAATGCAGAAAGAATAAATTTAAATTTATCTGTTAATCGTGATAAAAGACCGCTATTATGATTTTTATTTTTCTTTGTATCAGGTGTCTTTAACATGATCGTCCTTATTGATAATTACGATAGTTTTACTTATAATCTTGCACATTATTTTGGTCAATTAGGTCAAGAGGTGACAATTTACCGTAATGATGATCTTAGTACGCAAAAGATACTAAATGGTAAACATGGCAAGCCAAAAGCAATAATTTTATCCCCTGGGCCTAAATCCCCTGAACAAGCAGGCGTTTGCGTGCCGCTTATTCAGCAATCAGAGGGCACAATTCCAATTTTTGGGGTTTGTTTAGGACATCAATCCATTGCCTATGCCTTTGGCGGCGACATTATACGTGCGCCCGAACCTGTACACGGCAAGGTTAAAAATATCATACATCAAGGGCATTCCTTGTTTTATAATGTGCCCGAAACATTTCCCGTAACCCGCTATCATAGTTTAATCGCCGATCCGCAGACCCTGCCAACATGTCTTAATGTGATTGCCACAAGCGCCGAACCAAAAGATCAAAACATGATTATGGCGGTTGCCCACAAGCAATATCCAATTTTTGGCGTTCAGTTTCACCCCGAAAGTATTCGGACAATTGATGGTTTGCAAATTATTAAAAATTTCCTAGAGTATGTTACTTGAGTTTACATTCTAAAAATGATAAAAATTAATGATGGAAAAAATTACTTTATCAATGCGTGTTTATTACGAAAATACCGATGCGGGCGGTCATGTCTACCATGGTGAATATCTCCGCTTCTGGGAGCGGGCACGCACCGAGTTTTTGCGTGAAAAAGGCTATTCACAACATAGGCTTGCTAATATTGAGCCAAAAATTATTTTTGTCGTCCGAAAAATGACGGTTGACTATTTAAAGCCCTTATTCCTTGATGATTTAATTGAGGTGACGGCTGAAATTATCAAAAAAGGTACTGCATCCTTTGTCTTTAAACAAGAAATTATCCGTGATGGTGAAATTTCCGCTACTGCTGAAACTGTGTGTGTTAGCATTGGTGAGCATAAAAAACCTATAAGCTATAAACCAATTATCGGCGATTTATAACCCAAAAAGAGGCTTTAATGATTCCCACCTATGATGATGATAATATTTTTGCAAAAATTCTCCGTAAACAAATTCCCTCAAATATGGTTTATGAAAATGACGATGCTTATGCATTCCATGATATTGTACCCCAAGCCCCCATTCATATCTTAGTAATCCCAAAAGGGCGATATGTGTCCTATGAGGATTTTTATCTTAAGGCCTCCCTCACACAAATTAAAGCGTTCCAAGAATGCATTAATAGCGTTATTCAAATGCAAAAAATTGGTGAACAAGAAAACGGTGCAGGCTTTCGTATTATCTCGAATATTGGTATGGATGGGGGTCAAGAAGTGCCGCATTTTCATGTACATATTCTTGGTGGTCATAAACTTGGCGCCATGATAGGCAATCATTAATTTAAGGAAAAACAATGCAACCAGATTTTAAACAACCCGAGATAGAATATACCAATCTTCACAAAGTGGGCTGCAATGGCGGCGGTGGCGCTTTAGGACATCCCTTAA
Organism: Alphaproteobacteria bacterium; assembly: GCA_047627635.1. Classification (GTDB taxonomy): domain Bacteria; phylum Pseudomonadota; class Alphaproteobacteria; order JBCCNR01; family JBCCNR01; genus JBCCNR01. The sequence continues at coordinate 10,403 of JBLHTX010000018.1, forward strand.
CATATTATGTAATGAACGCTGAGGGCTACGCTGAATGTTCTTATTGCGATAAAAAATTCATTTATCAAGCTAGCTAATTAGGCACTAATATAAAAAACACCGTTATTCTCGATTGAGTAAAACGAGGGAAAGGAAATCTTGTATCATTATTAGATTCCCTTTCTTTTTGATTTCTCTTTTAATTTGGGCAAAAAACGGAAATGACGATATAGCGGTTTACACATTGATAACAAATAATTTAAATAAATAATGAGTATACATGAGTGAGTTTAATACCGTTCCCATTAGAAAAATTATAGAACGAATCACAGCTGGTGATATTCGTATCCCAGCCTTCCAAAGAGGTTTTGTTTGGGAGCAAGAACAAATAGCCTTTTTACTTGATAGTATTTACAAAGATTTTCCAATAGGTACTGTTGTTTTTTGGAAAACTGAAAGTCGACTATCAACAGAAAAAAAGCTAGGGGGGTTTGCATTACCTGAGCCACAAAAAATTATCCAGTCAACTATATTTTAGACGGGCAGCAGCGCATATCCAGTCTATTTATTGCCTTTCAAAGCAAACTAACAAACAACTCTGACATCAAAATACCTAAGATTTATTTTGATTTGACTGCTGATAAAAGTATGCAAGAATCATCCTTCACTGCTCTTTTGAGTGAAGATGTTGATCCTTCTAAGCACTTTCCAGTAGACACCTTATTTGATAGTATTAAATATCGTAAAGCAACAGCACAATTATCAGATGAACAACTAACATTGATAGATAGTTTAGCGGCAAAATTCAAAGAATATCTTTTACCTTGCGTCACATTTGAAACTGAAGATAAAGCTAAGGTTGCAATAGTATTTGAACGAATTAATAGAGCAGGAACAGAACTTAAAATTATGGAATTGCTTTCTGCATGGACTTGGTCAGAAACTTTCAATTTACCTGAAAAATTTGATGATTTAAAAGATATTTTACGAGAACATGATTATGAAGGATTATGCGATAATTCTGATTTATTACTAAAAAAATTTTCAGGGGTTATTAGTCACCAAACCACTCCAAATGCGATTATTAACTTAAAGGGAGATGAAGTTCGAGATAGATTTGAAGAAATCTAAAAAGGAATTATTGGAGCAGTTGATTTTTTAAAAATAGAATTAGATGTTAAAAGCTTTAAATTGCTACCATTCCCAAGCCTTTTAGTACCACTAAGTGCTTTTTTCAGTACTAATAAATCAGAAGGAAGATCTTATAGCCGAATTGAAAAAGATATAATTATTAAATGGTTTTGGCGTTCTGTTTTTGCACGTAGATATGAGGCAGGTGTAAACCCTAAACAAGAAAAAGACATTACAGATTTTTTAAATTTAAAAAGCGATAATCAACATAGCTTTAAACTACCTGATGCAACTGTAAAAATTAATTTTTTAGAAGATAATTTTTACAGTTGCAAACGCAAATTCAAAAACACTTATTCTATTGCTTAATAATATGCAACCAAGATCACTGATCTCTAAAGCAAAAATTGAGCTAAGTAAAATTTTACAGAAAACAAATCAAAATGAATTTCACCATATTTTCCCTAAAGCCTATTTAAAAAAGATTAATACTGTAGATAAAAAAATCAACGTTCTTGCTAATATATGCTTTTTAACAAGAAAAGATAATGGCATAATCAAAGCCAAGCCTCCTTCTGAATATTGTAAACTTATAGAAGATAAGTCTACATTAGATAACGCCTTGATACCTCAAAACTTTGATCAACTAACTTATGTGGATTTTTTAAATAAAAGAGTTGAAATGCTAGAAAAAGAGGCACATAGGTTAATGTAATAAGGGAAAAAATCTAACAATAGAAAAAGAATCCATTTATTTTTTACTGTGTATGGACTCGCAATGACGATTTTTTTTAATATTAATTATTTATATTTAATAACATCGTGTGTTTGAGGATCATATTCCCATATTTCTACATCTTGTGGGATAATATGACTATGCAGACGCATAAAATATTCGGCAAGGGTTTCACCTGTTTTATTTCTTTTATCTTTTAAAACAAAGAGGATTTTTGTGTACTCTTTTGGGGCTAAATAAAAATAATACATGGCTTGATACCAAGTTGTGATTTTGGCACTTGGCATTTTACCGCTTGATGTCCAACGATGCGATTTGCACTCAACTAATATATTGTGAGTCTTTGAGCCAAGATCAAAATTATGGGCTTTATATGTTTTCATATTGGCACTTAAATGTAATGATAAAACTTTTTGTAACTCTATGTTTTCTTTGTCTGAAAAATATGCCTGTGCAAGCCCTTCAAAGTCATTGCCAGCATGTGCATTACTTTTTGCATCCATACGTTGATGATTATGGACACCATTTTTCAAAGGACTACTCATAGTTTGTGTTCCCAAACATACCCCTATTATTATCAGTAATATAAATAATATTTTTTTCATAACACACCCATAGCATAAATTTAATTTTATTGGAATCTATGGCTTTAGGAATTTTAAATATTGCAAAAGATAAAGACTGGATTGCCACAGTCGCCGTGCTCCTTCGCAATGACGTTTCTGGAATCATTCCCACGAGTATAATCAATAACACACCAGGATGAAACACGCAAAGAAGTGCATTGATGGAAAATCCTAAAATATATGATAACCCAAAGTTTAAAATATACGTTTTCTTGTTCGTACAATATCAACATCATCTATATGATTATTATTTGTTTTGTTGCTCATAATATTTACGCTCTTTTCATAAATATGCTGCATTATTGCAAAAGACTTAGCTGAATGCTTCGCCTTCCCAAGGCAAGAAGTTCGGGTAAGAGTGTTTTGTGCGGTAATCTTAACCTCGTTATTCCCGACCGAATGAAACGAGGGAATAACGATAGAAGTATATTAATTGAACTACATCCTAAAAATGAATGGCACGACCAAAAGCATCAAGGACGCTTTCATGCATCATTTCTGAAAGTGTTGGATGTGGAAAGACTGTATGCATCAGTTCGGCTTCTGTGGTTTCAAGCTGTCTTGCAATGACATAGCCTTGAATCATTTCAGTCACTTCAGCGCCTACCATGTGTGCGCCAAGCAATGCGCCTGTTTTGGCATCGAAAATTGTTTTCACAAGTCCCTCTGGCTCACCAAGGGCAATCGCTTTGCCGTTTGCCATAAAGGGGAAACGCCCAACCCGAATTTCATGCCCTGCGGCCTTGGCTTTTTCCTCGGTTAGACCAACCGATGCAATTTGAGGATGACAATAAGTACAGCCCGGAATATTACTTTTATCCATGGGATGTAAATTGGGAAGCCCTGCAATTTTATCGATACAAAGAATTGCCTCATGCGATGCTTTATGTGCTAACCAAGGCCCTGGCGTTACGTCACCAATAGCATAGACACCGTCAATATTTGTTTTACCAAAACCATCAATCACAATATGCCCACGCTCGGTTTTAATATTAAGCGCTTCAAGCCCTAACCCTTCAGTATTAGGCACAATACCAACAGCCGAAATCACACGATCTACTTTGATTTTATCAGTTTTGCCAGTTTTTGCATTTTTAACACTACATGTCACGCCATCTTTTGCCTTTGAAACAGCATCGACAGAGGCATTAGTGATAATTTTCATGCCCTGCCCTTTGAATGACTTTTCAGCAGTGGCAGAAATTTCAGCATCTTCAACAGGTAAAATCCGATCAGCCATTTCAACAACTGTGACATCGACACCAAATGTATTATAAAAAGACGCAAATTCAATCCCAATTGCCCCTGATCCAATTACCAATAATGATTTTGGCATTACTTCTGGAGTCATCGCATTTTTATAGGTCACAACCTGTTTACCATCAACGCCTAAATGTGGTAATTCACGAGCACGTGCCCCTGTTGCAATAATAATATTTTTTGTATTATAAACCGTTTCTTTGCCATCACTTGCTTTAACCGACAGCTTACCGCCACCTTTAACAGTTGCCGTACCTGAGATATTGGTTACTTTATTTTTTTTCAATAAATGCCCAATACCGCCATTAAGTTGCTTGGCAATGCCGCGTGATCGCTCAACAATTTTTGTAAGATCAAAAGAAATATTATCAGCAGACAGCCCAAAATCTTTGGCATGTTGCATAAGGCGATAAATTTCTGCTGAACGCAATAATGCTTTGGTCGGGATACAACCCCAATTTAAACAAATACCACCCAAATGCTCCCGCTCGACGATTGCAACTTTTAGGTTTAATTGTGATGCACGAATGGCTGCAACATAACCCGCAGGCCCTGCCCCAATAATAATAACGTCAAAATCTGATGCCATGGTTTTTCCCTTTTATAAATAGTCTTTTATTATCGGGTATTTATGGCATATATTTTTAAGATTGGTCAAGTCACAAGAAGTCTATTCAGCTTATTTGTACCATTGCTTGAGAGATATTTTCAAGGCGTTCCAGCATATCTTGGGGGATAATATGTGTGCTATGCTCAAGGTTTGTAGTATTGGCGTTATTGGCATTGTTTTTATGATCTAATAATTCATCCATAATCGTTAACAAAGCCATTGCCATAACAGTTGTTTCAGAACGTGACTTGGATGCATTAAATATTTTCCCTAGTAAATCATTGACTGATTTTGTGCATTCCTCCAGACGGGGGACTTCGTTCTCGGCACAGGAAATATTATAATTTTTTTGTAAAATAGTTACGCTATGATATGTCATGGTCTGTTCTTTGCTCTAAAATTACGATTTAATACCCTGATAAACGGCGCTGATAATGCCAATTTTTAATCGCATCAATCATACTGGTAATCATTTTGCGTCTTTTTTGTGGATTGGTCAAGCGTCTTTCATCGGTAATACTGGTTAAATAACCAAGTTCAATCAGAACCGAAGGAATATCAGGCGATTTTAAAACCCGAAATCCTGCTTTGCGGTGTGGTGATGGCACAAGTTTTGTTGATTTTTTAAGTTTTTGCACCAAATTTTCAGCAAATTCATACGAGGCAATATCTGTTTCACGTCGCATAAAATCAATTAAAATATCAGTCACTTCTGGCAGTTGATTATCAAAATCGACTCCTGCAATAACATCTGAACGATTCTCTGATTCGGCAAGCTGAGCAGCAATCGCATCCGATGCTGTATCCGAAAGCGTATAAACTGTGGATCCACTAAAGTTTTTATCCTCAAGCGCATCAGCATGGACAGAAATAAATAAATCAGACTGGTAATGCGTTGCAATCAATGGACGCTCGGCAAGGGGAATGAAAAAATCTTTTTCACGGGTTAAAATTGCCCGCATATTGCGTTGCCTGTTAACCGCATTAGCAAATTCTTTGGCAAAGGCGAGAACAATATTTTTTTCCTTATATCCTGAAACTGAACTTGCCCCCGGATCATTGCCGCCATGGCCTGCATCAATGGTAATAATGATTTCATTCGGATGACGACGCTTTATGGTTTTAAACTTATGCTTAGAATAAAATTTTTGTTTTTTAGCTGCCGATGATTGACTAGGTTTTTTAATATTTGGTTTTTTAATATTTGGTTTTTTAATAGTCGGATTTTTAATCGTTTTTATTGGTGATGTACTATAGTTATTAGTCAAAGTAAGCTTGAGTAAAAAAAGTCCTAATTTACTAGGATGGGGAACGACACTCAAAGTATTTTCTTTTACTTTAGAATGCAAATCAAGGACAATACGCCCGAAATTTTTACTTTTTCCAAAACGGATTTTTTTAATAATTCCTTTTGATGTTACTTTACTTTGAATTTTCCAATCTAAATCCTCAATATCTAAAACAACACGATCGGGCTTCGATAGCATGAATTTTTTAACTTTACTCGGCTTATCACTGAGTCGTAAATAAAAAATTGTTGCTTTGTTCTTGACCCCAATATCGGCATCAAGTGCCTTTAGAGCAAATGCAAGGTGGGCATAAAAGATAATTGATAAGATTATCAAGAATCGTGTCATTTGTAATATTATTTTTTGACACTTTAAATATGGCATACGACTTTTAAACCTTCAGCTGATTCATAAATACTATTGTATATAATTGTGGCATAATATGGAATCAAAGCATATTCAATCAAATTTATTTTAAAAAAACTTGCGACACTGTTTATGGACATGTTACAAGGATATCAAATTATAAAATTAAAGCAATAAAACATAAGGTAAGGCAGCAATGTTTGAACCAAAAGACAAATACGCATACGATGAACTTATTCAATGTGCCCAAGGAAATTTATTTGGTCCTGGGAATTGTCGTCTTCCCATGCCCCCAATGCTGATGTTTGATGAAATTAGTCATATTTCTGCCGATGGTGGCGAGCACGGAAAAGGCTATGTTGAGGCAAGTTTTAAAATTGATCCCGAACATTGGTTCTTTAAATGTCACTTTGAAGGTGATCCTGTGATGCCTGGATGCTTAGGTCTTGATGCCATGTGGCAATTAACAGGGTTTTATTTGGGCTGGCGTGGTGGCCTTGGTCTTGGACGTGCTTTGGGTGTTGGTGATGTTAAATTTTCTGATATGGTTTTACCAACATCAAAAATTGTAAAATATAAAATTACCATCAAACGCCTTATTATGCGTAAATTAACAATGGCTGTTGCCGATGGTATAACCGAAGTAGACGGCAAAGAAATTTACCATGCAACCGACATGAAAGTTGGCGTTTTTCAAGCTAATAATTGATAATTTATTATAAAAAAGAGTATAGAGTATGAAGCGTGCAGTGATTACGGGCATTGGTATTGTCTCTTCTATTGGTAATAATAAAGATGAAGTTGCGCAAAACCTTAAAAACGGGTTTTCAGGAATTTCCACCTCATCAATGATGCAAGAACATCAATTTAAAAGTCAAGTTGAAGGTAAGCCAACTTTAAATCTTGATGAAGCAGTCGATAGACGTGCAAGACGCTTTATGGGCGATGGTGCCGCATGGAATTATGCTGCAATGAAACAAGCAATTACTGATTCTGGCCTTGATGATACTTTGGTATCGCACCCTGAAACAGGGCTTGTGATGGGCTCTGGTGGCCCCTCAACAAAAACTTTGTTTAAGGCAGCACAAATCACTGAAAAATCGGGCCCTCGTAAAATTGGCCCTTTTGCTGTACCCGCTTGTATGTCATCAACCAATTCTGCAACATTGTCAGTGCCCTTTAAAATAAAAGGGGTTAATTACTCAATCTCTTCGGCTTGTGCAACCAGTGTGCATTGTATTGGTCATGCTTCTGAACTTATTGCTCTTGGGAAACAAAATATTGTGTTTGCTGGTGGTGGCGAGGAACTTGATTGGACCTTATCATGTCTGTTCGATGCAATGGGTGCAATGTCATCGAAATATAATGATACGCCGCAACAATCTTCACGTGCCTATGATGCAAACCGTGATGGCTTTGTTATTGCAGGCGGTGCAGGCGTTGTTGTTGTTGAAGAATATGAACATGCAAAAGCACGCGGCGCACATATTTATGCTGAAATTACAGGCTATGGCGCAACATCTGATGGCAATGACATGGTGCAACCTTCTGGTGAGGGAGCGGCACGTTGTATGCAGCAAGCACTCAAAAACTTTAATGGCACAGTTGATTATTTAAATCCTCATGCAACATCGACCCCCGTTGGTGACAAAAAAGAAGCTGAAGCCCTGCGTACAGTATTTGGATCAAGCATTCCTAATTTATCAGCAACAAAATCAATGACAGGTCACTCGCTTGGTGCGGCTGGCGTACATGAGGTCATTTATTCCTTGTTAATGATGCGTGATAATTTTATTGCTCCTTCAATTAATATTGACACGATTGATCCAGACTTTATAGATTTACCAATTATTCAAAAAACCCAAGAAGCGAAAATAAATCATATTCTATCGAACAGCTTTGGCTTTGGTGGGACAAATGGTTCAATTTTGCTCTCAAAAATTTAAACGAGTTTTCTATGTTATTTCAAGGAAAAAAAGGACTAATTGTTGGTGTCGCTAACGACAAGTCGATTGCTTGGGGCATCGCCAAAGCCCTTCATGCACAAGGGGCTGAAATTGCCTTAACATATCAAGGCGATGCGTTTGAAAAACGTGTTCGACCGCTTGCACAAGAAATTAATGCCCATATTGTTGGCAATTGTGATGCTGAACAAACTGATACAATTGAAGCCGTATTTAAAAACGTTGCCGATATCTTTCCCGACGGGATTGATTTTTTTGTGCATGCGATTGCCTTTTCTGACAAGTCAGAACTTAAGGGCTATTTTATGGATACCACCAAGGAAAATTTCCTGCGAACCATGAATATTAGCTGTTATTCACTTGTTGAAATGACACGTTATGTTGTTCCCATGATGAAAGATCGTAATGGCTCTATTTTAACCCTAAGCTATCTTGGGGCAGAACGTGTTGTGCCTAATTATAATGTGATGGGCGTTGCAAAATCGGCCCTTGAATCGTCTGTGCGTTATTTGGCACATGATCTTGGGGATCGCAATATTCGTGTCAATGCAGTCTCTGCTGGCCCCATGAGAACGCTTGCAGGATCGGCAATTGGATCTGCACGGGCAATGTATGCCTTTAATGCACAACAAGCCCCCTTGAAGCGTAATTTAACGCTTGAAGAAGTCGGCAATGCCTCAATGTTCCTTTTGTCTGATCTTGCTTCGGGGATTACAGGAGAAATTATGTATGTTGATGCAGGCTATAATACTTTGGGTGTACCTCGTTTTAACTAGGTACTGATGACAAAGGCATTTATCATGTCACTAAAGGACCGCCCGACACAATCGACTGTGTCAAACCATCTACATATCCACGCATATAATAATCTTCAGCACTTGGGAAAGGCTGTATTGGTGGAAACCATGGTGATGGGAACCCTGGTGCACCGCCAGTTGCAGGTGGCCAAATTGGATTGGCACCTGATCCACCGCCATAGCCTGGGTCAATCCACTGGGCAGCATGCAAAATTGTGTCCGATATATAGCTACTACTATATTCTGCTTTGTCATCTGCTACTAATTTCCAACTCAGCATTGCGGCTTGGCGTAATTCAGCATTATCAATAAGACTTGTTATATTATACTTACCAAAATAATCTTCAACTGCACTGTTATTGCTATCATCAATCTTATCAATAATATCTTCAAAATCATCATTATCAATATCACCATCAATTTGACGAATCATCAGCTGACCAAGCAAAAACCCAACCTCGTCATTATCATTGCCGCCACCATTTGATAAATATGCTTCAATAAAAGCAGCTGCTTCTTTAGGAGGCAATAGAGCAATTAAACCAACAATATCATCATAGGAAAATGCATTATCAGCAGCAAGTTCGCCGATATCTTCACCTGATTGTCCTGATTTCCTTAGGAAATTTTCCGACAATTGCCCTGTTTCTCCACGCAAATCAATACGATCATATAGTTTATAAAGTGCATTATAACCGTCAATAATTGTTGAATCTTTATAATTCTCTTCTGCATCATCATTGCCAACAACAGAATCGTTAGCAACTTCAATAACTTGATCATTTTGACTTGTATTATCTTTGCTATAATCTTCTATTGTGCCTGTATCCCCAAGAAGGTTATCCAGGGCACTTTTAAAGCCATTGTCATTGTCATTTTCATAATAATCGACAATGTCTTTATATTTATTTTGGTCTTTAACATGGCTTTCATAAAAATCACTTCCCTCTAACGAATCTATGAAAAGAATCATTGCGTTGCTGTAATTTTCGCCATCTTCGGCATCTTGCTCTTTGATACGCTCAAAAAGCTTTTCCATTAATATTTCAGATTGCTTTGGCGTTAATGTCTTAAATTTACCATTATTACTAAGAGCATCTTGAATTAAATCCTCTAGATCATCCTCATTATAAAACGCTAAATCAAGAATATCATCGGCTGCTTTTTCAATATCTTGCTTATCCTTAAGGCCACGCATTGTTTCAGACATATAATTTTGTATGGTACCATTAAATGATTCTGATTTTTGTGATATGCGTATTGTCTGCACAAATGCATCAATATCGCTAGCATCCTTTAAAATATTTTTATACTCACGCACACTATTTGCCTCTTCAAGGCCTTCTGCATCAACGCCTGATTCAATCATTGCTTCAGTGAAAAAACTGTCTGTTTCGCTTGCAAATGCATCACCAAAATACTCAATTAAATTATCATCAGTATTTTTCATATAGTCTAGAAACTGCGTCATGAAGTTTTTTAATTGAGCATCATTTAATGACTGAAAT
>JBLHTX010000019.1:0-19511 GCA_047627635.1 Alphaproteobacteria bacterium
TTATATTCAAATTCCCAATGATCATAAAACCCTCAAAGTCACCTATGATACGGGTTTTGATATGCCGTCTAATATTCCCTATGCCTTTAAAATGGCGATTATGGCCTGTGCCTATGATTTATTTGTGCATCGCGTTTCAAGCGATATTCCCGCAAACGCAACACCCCCCGCACAGTCAATGGTACAATATTATGGTCAATTATTAAAAAATTATGCACTTTAATATTTACTTTAATATATATTTAATATATAATAATCTTATTATAATATTTAAAAAAACAGGGAAATATAATGGGTAATATAACTAGTCAACAAATGTCACAAGGCACTCAAGGAACAGCACCTCCCCATAGGGCTAGGCAGAAGCTTGGGAATATCTTGCGACGCAAGAAACCACAGCAGCCACTTTTTGATTTAAGTGCTATGCAAACAACAAATCATTCCGATTCTTTGGATGTCATTAAGCTTCCGCATCAAAAAATATTTAAAAAGTTGCAAAAAGCAGTCATAAAAGAATTAGATTCAATAGATACAGAGATATTACAGAACCATAATATATTGTCATCTATAAGTATGAAAGTTATAAAACCAGCTTTTAATACTGTAAATAATCTTCAAGGCTATACGCTTGTTGAACGAAGTCTGTCAGTGCAATTTGGTACAACTGCTTCAAATGACCTACATACAGATCAAGGAAGTGATTCCGTAAATAGTAACTATGATTATACAGTTGTGATCCCCGTCCTAGATTATGACATATCAGGTGCAGGGAATGATAATTTTCAACCTGAAAGTACAGTTATTTTACCGCAAGAGATTAAAACATCAAAAAATTTATACAAAGATTCTGATGATAACAACATAAATAGACAAGCAAATTTTTATGATCAAGACGAGGTGGATGCGTTAAGCCTAGAAGGGCATCTTGTTTCTGAGCCTTTAAAAAAGGGAACAGCCATTATTGTGCATACAGCTACAAGTAGTGGATCGGAGAATGAGGGTGCATCTGTTTTTCATAAATCGCCCGCAACACCAGAAGGCTTTAAACGTGTTTATGTGATTGCACGGCTTAGTAAAAACCACTAAAAAAATTAATACCACCCAATAACATTCTATTTTAACCCAGCGTTTCATATTCATTATGAAGCGTTTTTTTACGTCTAAAAACCACCCCAAAAACCACCCAAAAACCACCCAAAAACCACCCAAAAACCACCCAAAAACCACCCAAAAACTAAGGAGGCATATTTTTATGTCCTATTCATTAAAGAACTTCTTAAGTGCCGATTTAACGCAGGCAATCACGCTTTATAAACAAACAAGCCGTATGAACATAATGCGCAATATCCCCGAAGCAACACTTCACCTTATTGGGCATTTCAAGGCCGCAATTGACGAGGCAAATTTCACCAAACCTGATCCATTAATTGCCCAAATTTATCATATTAAAAAAATATTTGTGCGGTCATCCAATTTATATCGTCCTGATTTTTGTAAAGATAATTATCTTGCACATAAGGGCAATTTTATGCGGATTGCATCGGTGCAATATAACCGTATGAACGGCATAAGCTGTTGTATTTGCTATGATATTGACATCATCAAGGAAAATTTATCCCTTTAATATATACCATACGAGGTCACCATGACACACCCCCCTTATCATATGCGTTATTTACCCTTTAATCGGGATCTTGATTATCAAACCAAGCATCTTATGCGGGGCGATTATCTGCAAACGCAATCGGGTGCTATGCATCCTGCATCTATTTTTAACACCCCAATTCAGACAGTTTTTCAGGCTAATAAAATGAATATGACTGAACAGGAATTGCACGATTTACGCATTTTTTATCAGACCCATTATATGCAAAAATTTCTCTTGAAATCGCCTAATCATCTTAAGGATATCATTATTCCCACGCAATTCCCCGATGGAGAACGCACACATTTTACGCTCGATATCATGCCTGCTCAAAAACATTATTGGTTTGAATATGCTAAAATTTATGTGAATGATATTTTACAGACCGATGCCATCATCATACCTGAAACTTTAGGGCTTATTTTCCCCGTGCCGCCCTTATTAAACAATATCATTACGGTGCAGCTTGATGCTGATAATATTGTTATGTTTGATTATGCTTATGGTCTTAAAGCAATTTGGGATGTGCGTACCAAAACCCACAAAGTCGATTTTCAGCTGATTATTTAAGGTTTATTTTTTGATCTAATAATGTTACGCTTACTTGTTTCATCAAAGGAAAATCCAATAGCATCTAACAGGCTTTTTTTTGCATCAGATAGTGTCATTCTTTCCTTTTTACCGCTTTTTGCAACTCTTTGTGTTTGTACCCAAACCCTCAATTTCGTACTGCCACTTCCACCACCTTTTGTGGGGGGATTGGCATGGCCACGAATCCTTTTATAGTTTGCTAATTCTTTAAAGTTATCTACCCATCTCTGTTGATTGCCGTCACCATTATCGAGAGTTTCTAAGGTTTCTTTTACTTCAGAGGTAAACCAATCTTGTGTCTTAAGGTAATCTTGCCCTAGTTGCTGTTTAATTTTTTCGACAACAAACTCTTTTATTGCTTGCTCATCTGTTACAGATACATATTGGGGGGCTGGTTTCCAGTGAAGTTTAACAAATTGCATATCTTTGAAGCCTTCTATAATAATATTAGCGATTTTTGTTATGTCACGTGTGTGTGAATATATTGCCTGAACAGATTCTACTATACTCTTTTTAAATTGCTGATCACTCTCACGTCTGGGATTGAAATGCCCGATTATAATGTGCGGACTATTCTGATAATGTTTTCTAAAATAAGTAGGCTTTACCGGTAATTTTTGGAGTGTTCCTACTGGTGGTGCTGCTGCTGCTGCTGCTTGTTGTTGTTGGTATTGTGCTACTACTTGTCGTACTTGTTGTACTTGTTGTACCGATCTTGATCTCATTGCAGGGGCGGTTCTTGGATTATGTTGCGGTAATCCTGCTCTTGTGCTTGTTCTTTTAATGCCTGTATTGCCTGATATATTCATTTTAATATTTCATTTTTAATTTATATAAATATTATATTACAATACAAATAAAACAAAGTAAATATTTTTATATCATTAATCTGACAAAATATAGCAACAAACTTAATGATCCTAAATCAAGGCATTAATCATATCCTAATCTTATTCAGATATATTTTATCATATTGATATTATAAAATGGTTATAAATGCCTTGTATTGCGGGAAAATGGTCTGAAACTGGCTTGTTGATTGAAGTTGGTGTTTTGCCCCACGGTGAAAAGCCAAAATCTTCTTTAAAGCTCTATCAGGGGCTTATTGATACAGGTGCATCAAGAACCTGTATTTCACATCGCCTTGTTTCCCGATACCAATTTGCCCCCACTGGTGATGCAACAATGTCGCATGCATGGGGACAAAATCATGCGCATACATATTTGTTTAATATTTTTGTGCCAACACGCGTTGAATCCAACGATCGGGGAAGCGTTATTGGTGATGTATCAATGTTTACCCTTGAGGGTTTGTCTTTTAAGGCAAGCGGCGATTTTGATCTGTTAATAGGGCGTGACTTTATTGGTCGGGGTCATTTATCGATGAATTTTGATGGTAATTTCTCACTTTGTTTCTAATTTTTTCTGTTAATGATTATTAACGCTTTGAAAAAAAAGATTCGCTTGTTAATCTTTAATTAATCAAAATGGATAAAAGTTAATTAACCATTAGGAAATTTGGAAGGGTTAATCAAATGCGCGTTCTGTTAATTGAAGATGATGCAAATACTGCAAAATCAATCGATATGATGTTATCTGGTGACGGATTTAATGTTTATACAACCGATCTTGGTGAAGAAGGATTGGATCTGGGTAAATTATATGATTATGATATTATTTTACTCGATATTGGTCTCCCTGACATGAGCGGCATGGATGTGCTGAAAAAATTACGCAATTCGCGTATTCGGACACCAATTTTAATTTTATCGGGCTATGCCGATACCGAGCGTAAAACCAAAGGTTTTGGTCTAGGTGCTGATGATTATGTCACCAAGCCATTTGAAAAATCTGAGTTAACTGCCCGCATTCACGCCATTATCCGTCGTTCCAAAGGGCATGCCGATTCTGTCATTCGTACGGGGCAACTTACTGTTAATCTTGATGCAAAAACTGTCGAGAATGCAGGCCGCCCAATTCATTTAACCTCAAAAGAATATCAAATGCTTGAAATTCTATCCTTGCGTAAAGGGACAACCCTCACCAAGGAAATGTTTTTGAACCATCTTTATGGCGGTGTTGATGAGCCCGAGCTGAAAATTATTGATGTCTTTATTTGTAAGTTACGCAAAAAACTTGCCAATGCAACAGGCGGCGATAATTATATTGAAACAGTTTGGGGACGTGGTTATGTATTGCGTGATCCATCACAAGCCGATGTTGACCTTGAGAATGTTGCTTAAATAAAAAATATTTTATAAGTTCTTAAAAACCCCAGATTGTAAAAAATTTGGGATTTTTTTTATTTAATGCAACTTATTCAATACAGTTTATTAAATACAGGAAAATTGCCGATTTTTATCATGCATAACCGCTTGGGTTAATTTAATGGCCTGCAAAATTGCATCATTCACCGACATTTGCGTTGTATCCAGTGTCACGGCATCAGCTGCCGCTTTTAAGGGCGCAACAGAGCGATTAGCATCACGGGCATCCCGTTCTTGTAAATCATGCAGGACTTTATCAAAATTAACTTTTTCACCTAACATACCCTCAAGCTCTTTATGGCGTCTTTGGGCTCGTACAAAAGCCGAAGCCGTGATGAATAGTTTGACGGGGGCAAGCGGACAAATCACTGTGCCAATGTCACGTCCATCAAGCACCGAACCATCGGCAGGGGGGGCAATGGCAAAATTTCGCTGAAAATCAAGCAGGGCTTCCCGAACTTGCGGGATTGTTGCCACCTTGGATGCAAGCTGCGAGCTTGTATCGTTGCGTAATTCAGGATAATTCAGGCAATCGGCATTAAAGTTTTTGGCAATATTAATCGCAATATCATTATTCGATAATGTGGGATCTTGTTGATGTGCCAAAAAACCAACACCCCGATACAATAAGCCTGTATCCAGATGGGCAAACCGAAAATATTTCGCAAGCCCTTTTGAAATTGTGCCTTTACCAGACGCTGAGAAGCCGTCAACGGCTATAATAATTTTACCTGTCATATTTTATTTTCTAAGCTATCATCGCTTATTTGACAACCAATTTTATTCATTAAGGGGATAAAATTTGGAAAGCTTGTTTGAATAAAAGCGGCATTATCAATGGCAATCGGATTTTCACAAACTGTGCCTGCAATCAAAAACGACATTGCAATGCGGTGATCCATCATGGTTTTAATAGTCGCATTTCCTGTCAATATGCTTTGCTCGATAATGACCCCAGATTCCTCTTCGGTCACTTTTACGCCAATGGCTCTAAGGCCTTGACACATTGCATCAATACGATCCGATTCCTTGACACGCAACTCGCCAATGCCCCGCATAATGGTTTTCCCTGTGGCCTGTGCTGCGACAATCATTAAAATTGGATATTCATCAATCATTGACGCTGCACGCTGTGGCGGCACTGTAATGCCTGTTAAAACTGAGGAGCGTGCCTGAATATCGGCAATACTTTCACCACTTTCAGTCCGTTGATTATGATAGGTAATATCTGCACCCATTTCAATTAAAGTATCGAACAGACCAATACGGGTTGGATTCATAAGGACGTTTTTAACCGTAATATCTGAATTGGGGTTTATAAGCGCCGCACAAATTGGAAAGGCCGCCGATGATGGATCGGCAGGCACATGCACCGTTTGCGGTTTTAATTCGGCATGACCCTTTAACATAATGGTTGTGCCATCGGGCGTTTGGGTTGTTTTGATATCGGCACCAAAATAATGCAACATTTTTTCGGTATGATCTCGGGTTTTAATTTTCTCGTGAATAATTGTTGTGCCATGTACATTAAGACCAGCAAGCAAAATTGCCGATTTTACCTGTGCCGATGCAACAGGCATGGTATATTCAATCGGCACACCTGTATCGGTACCAACCAAGGCAAGCGGTAATTTATCGCCATGTCTGCCCGTTGTCTTGGCTCCGAGTAAGCGTAATGGCTCAAGGATTCTTGCCATTGGACGTTTCGACAAAGAAGCATCGCCATAAAAAATTGCGGTTATCGGGTGCGTTGCACATAAGCCCATGGTAAGGCGTGCACCTGTGCCTGCATTGCCAAAATTCAAGGCTTGGTTGGGTTCTTGTAAACCGCCCACACCCACGCCATTAATTTTATAATCGCCTGTTTCGATTTTTGTAATGGTTGCCCCAAACGCACGCATGGCATCGGCGGTATGCAAAACGTCACTGCCCTCAAGGAGATTACAAATTGTGCTTTCACCAACTGCCAAAGCCCCAAACATTAAAGCACGATGCGAGATTGATTTATCACCAGATACGGTAATAATACCTTGTATACCAGTGCGCGTATTGGATATTTTTTGTGAATAAGTCATATTATGCCTGATAAAAAGAAGATTTATAAAATATATTGTCTATTTGCGATAGTTTGTGCTAAAAGACAAGCAAGATTTCAGGATTCTGCTTGCGTTTTTTTTATTTAGATTTAAAAAAGAGACATTCTAGGATAATATTTTATTGGAGGCTATTTTGTCAAAACCAGAATGGGGCATGAAACATGAATGCCCAAACTGTTCCGTTAGGTTCTATGACTTACAAAAACCATCGCCCGTTACGTGTGTGTCATGTGGTTATTCATTTGCAATCGATATATTGCATCGTGTGCGCAAAACCAAAGCAGCAACAAGTGCAAGTGACGATACAGAAATTGTAGAAGATGAAGCAGATATCGAAGTAGATAGCGATAACTTACCGCTCCATAGTGATGATGACGATGATGACGATGATACAGTGACAACAACAAAAGACGTTACTAATCTTGACGATGATATGTTCCCTGACGATGAACCCGAAGCAACTGAAGTGTTGCCTGAAGATTTATTAGCAGACGATGATGACATTGAAGATGAACCTAAAAAAGCCTAATCTTTTTTAGATTATCCATTTATTAACCTTATGCACCTATGATTATATTAATAGATTTGCATGAGGTTAATTGTGTCGAAAAATACTACAAAAAAAATATCCATCAAAAGCATCACTCTTGCTTATGGTATCTTTAACGTCGCTCTATTGGGTGCAATATATAGTGTACAAAACCAGTCTTTTTGGTCTTTATCCACTATTGGCTTGGTAATTTCTGCTGTTATTGCAATATCTTTACTGACATATCTCACTTCCCCAATTACAAATTTAAAGGCTTGCCTTGAGAAAATGGCGATGTCCTATGAAAAAATTGACGTACCAACACATTATAAAAATAGCGAATTTGGTACATTATTTGGCTATATCTCACAAATTAGTTATAACCTTGATGCAATCAACAGTACGCAAGCTGTGATACAATTTAACCTTGATGGTACAATTATTGAGGCTAACGAGAATTTTCTTAAAACCGTTGGTTATGGCCTCGATGACATAAAAGGCAAGCATCACAGAATTTTTGCTTATGGCGATTTTGCACAAACCCAAGAATATGTAAAATTTTGGCAACAGTTAAATAATGGTATTTTTAGCTCTGGTGAATATTTACGCAAAGGGAGTAATGGGCAAAAAATTTGGCTTTTTGCCTATTATGTGCCAATTTTTGATTTAAACGGCAACCCAATCCGTGTTGTTAAATTTGCATCCGATATCACCAAAGAAGTGATGCAGCGTGAAGCAACTGCACAAAGTCAAAAAGAATTTGAACTTTTATCACTTGTTGCGTCAGAAACCGATAATTTAGTGATTATTACCGATGCCAACGAGCGTATTGAATATGTTAATAACGGCTTTACCCGTCTAACGGGCTATACCGCTGAGGAAGTGGTAGGAAAAAGACCAACATTTTTACAAGGCGTTGACACAACCAATGAAATGAAAAATGAAATTCGTAAAAAAGTTGCTACAAAACAACCTTTTTATCAAGAAATGCTCAATTATACCAAACATCAAAAGCCTTATTGGGTTTCCTTGGTAGTTAATCCTATTTTAGATGATGCTGGTAATGTCATTCGTTTTGTTTCTATTCAGGGGGATATCACCACTATAAAAAAGGCACGACTTGAAGACGAAATGGGGCAGGCAGAAGCCATACAAGTATTATCTGCACTTTCCGAAGGTGATTTAAATTTACGCATGAATGGCGATTATAAAGGCACATTTTTAAATATTAAAAATACAATTAACCAAACCATAGATCAGTTAGGCAGTATTACAAGTAATATTTCCCAATCTTCAAATGATATGAATGATCGTTCTCGCAATATTCTTGATGCGAGTGATAATTTATCGGGGCGTACAGAATCGCAGGCCGCAACACTTGAAGAAATTAATGCGACCATGACAGAAATCAACACAACAGTTACTAAAAATAGTGACTTGGCGGCACAATCGAGCGATTTTGCTGGAGAAGTCCGTCAAACTGCCCTTAATGGGGGCGAGGTTTTAAAAAATCTAATGACTTCTATGGGCGATATTTCAGAATCGTCCGAACGTATTGTCGATATTATTGGCTTAATCGATACAATCGCCAGCCAAACGAATTTATTGGCGTTAAATGCTGCCGTCGAGGCAGCGCGGGCAGGTGAGGCAGGCCATGGTTTTGCTGTAGTTGCTGGTGAAGTCCGTACCCTTGCAGGGCGTGCAGCCGAAGCGTCAAGCGATATCCGCAAGCTGATTATTGAAAATGCTGCACGTATCAGTTCGGGGTCATCATTGGCAACAAATGCAGGGCGATCATTAAACGAGATTGTTAATTCTGTGTCTTTACTTGCCGATCAAGTTGATGATATTCATAAGGCTACCAAAGAGCAAACAACCGCAATCCGTGAAATTAGTTCTGCACTGAACAGTATGGATTCTGCAACGCAGAAAAACAGTCAAATGGCGGTCCAAACATCTGCGATTGCACAAGAGCTACAAAATTTAGGGGCTGACTTGAATATGCATGTTGATTTCTTCAAAAAAGATACAACAAAAGCAAGTTTTATTAGAAAAATCGCTTAATTTATGAATTTATTGTTTTTATATATTTAAATTTATTGTTTTTATATATTTAAATATATTTTTTTTGTGTTATAATTAATTTTAAATACAAAGGAGTGCAATAAGTGAATATAAATAATAATAATAATCCAGCAGGCAGAGGCAATCCAGCAGGCAGAGGCAATCCAGTAGGCAGAGGCAATCCAGTAGGCAGAGGCAATCCAGTACAACAACAGGCAAATGACGTACCAGAATTAGTGCCAGAATTAGTGCCAGAATTAGTGCCAGAATTAGTGCCAGAATTAGTGCCAGAACAAGGACAGAACTAAAGATCGCTTGGTGCTATATCATAAGAGAGGCTGAGCAATAGAGTTTTTTGCAATGACGTAAAGTTATTATCAGATGAGATATAGAGTAAATTTGTACCACCATCTTGATGCACAACGTCAAGCCCTTCAAAATTATCAACGCCATCACCTGTTTTCATGGTGAAAATAACCTTACCATCGGCAACTTCGCCTGACAAAAACATTGCTCTGGGGATGTGCCGCATTTGCAGCCCCATGCCCCTAAAAATACTAAAGGAGCGTTCAAGGGTCACAAAATCACCATTGGATAATTGCCCAAGATCAGTGAGCCAAAATCCGCCGTGACGCTTAAGATGAATGTTTTTCAACACCTTGCCACCGGGCATTAAATGGAAGCCTCGCAGCATTTTATCTTGAATTTCATAGCGTTCTGGGAATGCAATAATTGACTTATCCTTAAGGGCAAGCACACTTTCGTATGATTCATTATAGGGTAGGCTTTTTTTATCAAATGGCTTATAATCATGCTTTGGTAAAAGCTTCTGGTCTGCGGGGTCATAGCTGACAACGCGGTGATGGCGTTCAAAAGAAATAATAATATTCTTTTGCTCAGGCTTTTCAGCAGGGGCAAAACTAATCCCCTCGGAATCTCCATGATGTCCGCTTAACGGATTTGTACTGCGTCCTCTAAGGTGACGCATAAGGGCATTATTCAAACATTCAATGGCATAAGTTTTAGGGTTAATCAGTGTATCGGCAATAATTAAATCGGAACGATCCGAAAGCAGATATATTTTTTGCTTACTCGGCAACATTAACAAGCCCGATAATCCGCCAAAATCTTCATCAATTGATCGCATCTCAATTGCCCCAAGCACTTTAACGATATTATCAGGATTAGGAAAAACTTTATGCGGCAAACACGCAATTTTTATAATCCGATCCTTATAATTTGCTTTATTTGCCTCTTTATCCTTACTAAAGACGCAAAGACTTGAAATCATCACAAGACCCAAAGTAAAGACAATTTTAAAGAATAATTTATTCATAAAACCTCATTTCCAAAGCCGGTTTCAGGCTTATGTGCTGGAATACCTTTCCCCGTTGAATATTCAAAATGTAGTGCCTTGCCATCAAAAATAATCCCATAAGCATGGTGCGCCGCAGCGGCTGCTTCGGCAAAACCTGTTAAAATTAGTTTTAATTTATGCTCATAAGTGGCAATATCGCCGATTGCATAAATGCCTGTTTGGTTTGTCTGCGATGTGGCTTGGTCAATCACAATATGATTTTTCTTAATGTTTAAATTCCATTGCGTAATTGCACCCAAATTTGCCGCCAAGCCGTAAAAAGGCAAAAACACATCGCATGCAATATCGGTCACTTGCTGATTATTATCACGTACACAAACCGCCTCAAGAATACCATCTTCATTCCCCTTAAGCCCAATAGGCTGTGCAGGCACAATTAAGTTTATTTTTCCTTGATCCGCCAAATCACGCATTTTTGCCACAGTATCAGGGGCAGCCCGAAAAGTATCACGCCGATGCACAACCGATACAGCGCTTGCAATGTACGATAGCGAAACGGCCCAATCAACGGCACTATCGCCGCCGCCTGCAATAACAATATTTTTATCCTTAAAATCTTGCCGATTTTTCACCATATAAAAAACCGACTTTCCCTCATACAAGGCAAGGTCTTTTAATGGGGGTTTATTTGGACCAAATGCTCCAGCACCAGCGGCAATAATAATGGCTTTTGCTTGAATAACGATATTGTTTGAAGTTGTGATAACAAAACCATTTTTGACATCGCCTGTTAAGCCAGTAACCGATTGTGATAAATGATAAACAGGCTTAAACGGATCAGCTTGTTGGTGTAAATTATCAACCAAATTTTGCGCATCAATATGTGGATAGGCAGGAATATCATAAATTGGTTTTTCAGGATATAACGCCGAACATTGCCCACCAATCATATCAAGACTATCAACAACATGACATTTCATGCCCAACATACCACATTGAAACACCGAAAAAATGCCAACAGGCCCTGCACCAATAATACAAATATCTGTTTGATATGTCATTCATTATTCCTTTAATTTTGGTATTTTGGCACTTGCTTTGGCATACGCTTAATTTCTTGATGGGCAATATCAGTCCGATAAAAGCAATTTTCCCATTGCACTTGTGCTACAATAGCATAGGCTTTTTGCGTTGCATCGCTAATATTATCACCTGTTGCTGTAATATTCAAAACACGTCCCCCATTGGCAATAAACTGTTTATTATTATTTAGGGCAGTACCAGCATGAAAAATCATAGCCTTATCCGTGTCATTAATTTGTGGCAAAGATATGACATCGCCTTTGCTGATTTTTTGATCGGGATATCCGTTGGCGGCCATCACCACAGTAACGGCATAAATATCGTGCCATTCAATCGGCCGTAATTCATCTAATGTTTGTGTTGCAACAGCGTTTAAAATGGTTAACAGGTCAGTTTTTAACCGCATCATCAGTACTTGGCATTCAGGATCGCCAAAGCGTACATTAAATTCAATAAGTTTTGCCCCATTATCGGTCAGCATCAAGCCAGCATATAAAACCCCAACAAAAGGCGTGCCTTGTTTATCCATATCGGTAATTACGGGATTAATAATATTATCCATAATTTCTTGTTGTATGGCATCTGTCACAATCGATGCAGGGGAATAAGAACCCATACCGCCTGTATTTGGCCCTTTATCGCCATCAAAAGCCCGTTTATGATCTTGGGCAGTACCAAAGGGGATGGCGTTTTTGCCGTCACTGAGAACGAAAAAGCTTGCCTCTTCGCCATATAAAAATTCTTCAATCACGACTTGATGTCCTGCATCTCCAAAGCTACCAGCAAAAATTTTATGAATTGCATCAATTGCTTCGGCTTCGGTTTCGGCAATTACAACACCCTTACCAGCAGCCAAACCATCGGCCTTAATCACATAGGGGGCATTAAAATTTTTCAGGCCTAACAAAGCAGCATTCGCATTATCGGCACGGATATAGCTTGCGGTCGGAATATTTAATTTTTGGCATAAATCTTTGGTAAAGCCTTTGGATGATTCCAGCATTGCGGCTTGTTGTGTACAGCCAAAAACACGAACAGAGTGCTTTAATAAAATATCGGCAACGCCTGCTGCAGCAGGGGCTTCGGAACCAAGGATGACGAAATCAATTTGATTTTTTTGACAGAAATCAAGAATTTCTTGCGGGTTAATAATATCTAAATTAGCGCAGTGCACGTTTGAATCTGTGGTGGCAATACCTGCATTACCAGTCGCACAATAGATTATTTTAGCTTGGTTACTTTTGATAAGTGCGTAACATAATGCGTGTTCACGCCCGCCACTACCAAGAATTAAAATTGATTGTTGTTGCATAAATTACTCGTTATTTTGTGTGTGACCAATTAGACCATTTGCAAAGTCAGAGGCAGAAAAAAGCTTTAAATCCTCAATATTTTCTCCAATACCAATGGCATAAACAGGCAATTTCATTTTATGCCCAATCGGCACCAGCACACCGCCCTTGGCTGATCCGTCAAGCTTTGTCATAATAATGCCTGAAATATCGGCCATGTCACGAAAAACTTCGGCTTGACGCAGGGCATTTTGTCCTGTTGTCGCATCCAGTACCATAATAATTTCGTGCGGCAATGCGGCATCATATTTTTGCAAGACACGCACGATTTTTAATAATTCTTGCATTAAATTATGTTTATTCTGCAAGCGTCCTGCCGTATCAATTAACAAAATATCAGTGTTATTATTCAATGCCTCGGCATAAGCATCATAGACCAACCCTGCGGCATCGGCTCCTTGTGGTCGTGAATAAACAGGCACATCGTTACGCTCGCCCCAAATGGTTAATTGTTCAACGGCTGCTGCCCGAAATGTATCGCCTGCAGCAAGCATGACATTAAGCCCCGATTGCTTAAAATATTTGGCATATTTCCCAATTGTCGTTGTCTTGCCTGAGCCATTAACGCCCACAAATAGCAAAACATTGGGCTTTGCGCTCCGTTTCAGGGTTAATATGCCTTGAGCAGGCTCAAGGAATTTTTCTATTTGCTCGGCGAGGAATTTTTTAATTTCTGTTTCTGTAATGTCTTTACCAAATTTTTCTTGCTCTAGTTTTTGGCGTAACATTGAGGCAATTTCAGTGCCTAAATCGGCTTGTAATAAAATATCCTCAAGGTCATCAAGCATTTGAATTGAAACAGCACCGCCCGAAAAAATGCTTCCTAGCGTACTTGTCATGTTCGTGCGTGATTTTTTTAAGCCATTAAGAAAACTAACAAAGCGTGATTTTACATTTTTTGGTGCGGCCTGCGGCGTTAATGGATTTGTATCATCATCAAATTGGAATAGGGGATCAGCATCTTGATGAATATTATCATTTTGTGTCGATATGGTAATTAAGGCAGGTATATCGTCAGATATTTCATTAGATACTTCTGGGGCTGCAAGCGGCAAAGTGACAGATGAAAGCTTAGAGATTTCGGGAGTGGGCATATCTACCACAGCTTCTTTAACGGCTTCCTTAACACCCTCTTTTATAGTGTCTTTAGGGGGATTTTCTTTTTTACCGAATAATTTATTCCAGATCATTTATGGCCAACATTTTTACAGTATTTATTTGTATTATTTAATGGGTTTTAACGATTTAAGCAAGCTTCTTGCTGTTTTTTTATAGAAACAGCCTTGATAAATATTTTTTCTTTACATTATTCCTTATTATTGCGAAGATTCTTTTTTATAATTAGGGGTCGTATGAAAAATAATAAAAATACAATCATTATTGCTTCGGCATTTGCAATGGGTCTTGTGTTATCAGCACTTATCCTCAGTAATGGCGTAAAAAGTATGAAAGCGAATAATCGATTCGTAACTGTGCGGGGGCTGAATGAAAAAAGTGTCAAGGCAAACTTGGTGGTCTGGCAGTTAAATTTTAAAACAACAGGCGATAGCCTCAGTAATACACAGGCTGATCTTGATAAGCAAAAGCAAATTGTTATTGATTTTTTAACAAAATCAGGCTTCGATAAAGCCCAAATTCAACAACAGGGTATTCGGGTAATCGACAAGCAAGCCAATGAATATGGTAATGCTGCCTATAATACCAAGCGTTATATTTTATCAACCGCCGTAACGCTTCGCAGCGATGCCATTGATTTAGCCATGAAAACACAGCAAAAACTGAGTACGCTTATTAAATCTGGGGTTGTCCTAAGTGATAATGGATATTGCGGCAATACGCCCAATTATTTATTTACGCAGTTAAATGACATAAAAATTGATATGCTTGCCAAGGCAACACAAAATGCCCGTGATGCAGCTAGTCAGTTTGCTAAAGATGCGCAGGCTAAGGTTGGCTCTATTCGCCGTGCGACACAGGGATATTTTTCAATTTCAGCCCTTAATTCAACCCAAGCGGGATCGGGCGATGGTACGCATTGTGGTGAAAGTGAAAGTATTATGAAAAAAGTGCGCGTTGTGACAACTATTGATTATTTTCTAGAGTAATTTATTATTGTATTTACTTTTATACTTACATATACTACACTATAAAAGTAAAACTAAGATAAGGAACAATATTATGGACGTATTAGGAAACATAGCACAACAAAAAACACCAGAAGAAATGCAAGAAGAGCAAACAGCAACATTAGCATCAGGTAGTGGAGAAGGACAGCAAAGCTGGGGTGATATGGCCAAAGATATTTATGAGACAGGATAGTTGTTTTATTTATTGCTTAAGACGTGTTTGACAATCATGCACACTATTAATAAAATCGATCCACTTTGCGGTGCGTGTCGATCTTATTGCTGTTATCACAAAGGAATAGCCTTTAAAATCATCATCATTAAAGCATTCTTGAATAGATGCTTTAAGGCGACGACGGACAAGATTTCGGGTGACGGCTTTCTTGCTGACAGTTTTCTTGCTGACAGTAAAGCCAAATTTAGGAAGTGAATTTTCAGATGACTGAATGTAGTGAATACAAAATGCCTTGGTATAAAATTTTTTACCTTGGTATATTTTTTTGTAATCACTAGATTTTTTTATTGTTTGCAATGAATTATATAACTCAACAATAATATTAATTATGCACTAAGGCGATGACGTCCACGAGAACGACGCGCGGCCAAAATACGGCGTCCGCTGACGGTTGCTTGTCTTGCACGATAACCGTGACGACGCTTACGAACAAGCTTACTTGGTTGGTAGGTGCGTTTCATAAAAAAACCCTTTTAAGTAATAATGGTAATTTAATAATTGTTTAAAATTTAATTTTCCACTTTATAAGATAATAAAAGTTAATTGTCAAACGCCATATTGCGTTTTTTCTGCTTATTTATATGATTGGTATCTGTGTACGGATTGCGGCACGCAGTTTTGCACAGCTTGATCGGGGATTGCTTTTTATCTCTTCAGGGGAAGCCGTCGCTGGCTTTTTGGTGATAAGCTGATAAAGATTATCGGCAGTGATTTTTTCTTTGGCATATTTTGACTGTTTAGGCTCGAAGGAGTGTGCTTTAAAATAATTTTTTGCAATCCGATCCTCAAGCGAGTGAAAGCTGACGGTAACCAAGCGACCATTGGCCCTGAGCAAATGATGACACTGATTAAGCGCTGTTTCAAACTCGTTTAATTCGTCATTCACGGCAATTCTAAGGGCTTGAAAAACAAGCGTTGCTGGATGAATTTTCTTTTTTTTGTTAAAAAATTTCGGTGTATTATCCTTGATAAGATCAGCAAGTTCGTTTGTTGTTTCAAAAGGCTTAATAAGGCGTTGCTCGCAAATTAATTTGGCATATTTACGCGATCTTTTTTCCTCACCATAGTTAAAGAATAAAAGCATCATTTGGCGTTCTTCATAGGTATTAATAATATCGGCCGCCGTTACATCACTACTGCCCATACGCATATCAAGCGGGCCTGATTTGTTAAATGAAAAGCCACGTTCGGCATTATCAAGTTGAGGAGAGGAAACACCAATATCGAACACAATAATATCGAATGCTTGGGGCTGAAATATTTTGCCGATATTTGAAAATTTTTCCTGGATAAAGGTAAAATGATTGGGAAATTGCTTTAATAAATCATCGGCATCAATGCGTGCCGTATCATCACGATCAAGCGCCGTAACGTGGCAGCCGGCCTCAAGGAACGCCTTTGAATAGCCTCCACGCCCAAAAGTACAATCAAGAACATGACAGGTTGATGTTGGATTTGCCGCAGCAATCACTTCATTTAATAAGACAGGTATATGCATAAAACAGTAGATATAATAAAAATGCCCCATTTAAAAGATTTAAATAGGGCATAATGGAAATAATAATTTAAAAATTAATTAAAATATGAGAACATTTTTGTAATAATGCCTTGCTCTGCTTCTGTTTCGACTGATGCAGTTGTTTCGCTAGATACTTTTGCTTGTTGTGCATTAGCTTCTGTATCAATTGCAACTTTTGCTTTTGCAGTGGCATCTGTTTTGGCTTCAACAGCGTCTTGCATTTTCATACCTGCTTTGGCTTCTGCTTCTTGTGCCGCATCAATTTTAGTTTCGGCTTTATTGATTGCTTTTTCGGCAGAATTTACTTTTTCTTCAGCGTCAACTTTTGCTTGTGTTGCGGCTTTCATTGTTTTGTCAGCTTCTACTTTTGCATCAACGGCAGCTTTAACAGAAGGCGTTGGTGCCATTGTTTTTACAACTGCGTCAGTCGCTTTATCCATAGCTTCAGTTTTTACTGAATTAACTTCTGCTGTTGCAGCATTTTTCATATTTTCGGCGGGGTTCATTGACAGCATATTGCCTGCCATTGCACTATTGATTGATAAAACAGCGATAAGGCCAGTTGTTAAAATTGTTTGTGTTTTCATGATACGTTCCTTTTGAGTTGTATTATTCGTAGTCTATGAAAGATTGATAAAATAAACAAGTTATTTATCAATTATCAATTATTTTGTACCTTATCTATGATAATTTGGGCAACATTATGGCAAGCATCTTTGTTTGTTAGTAATTTTGCTTTTTCTGCTGCTTGGTGTAATGTTGTTGGTTGCATATAATATGCGGTAATAATGCTTGCGACATAGCTTGGGGTAAAGTTTTCTTGTCGAATCAGTCGACCTGCACCAAGATTTGTTGCAATTTGTGCATTAATTGTTTGTTGATCGTCAGCCGAACTTGGTAGGGGAACATAAAGGGCAGGGCGACCAATTAACCCAATTTCAGCAAGTGTCGTCGCGCCTGATCGACAAATGACAAGATGGCTTTTGGCAATTTCCTGTCCCATATCATCAATAAATGACACGATATTTGCTTGAATAGCATATTTTTCATAAGCTTCTTTGGTAGTTTTTATATCTTCGGGGCGCGCTTGATGTGTTACAAAAAGTTTTTTGGCTAAATCTTTGGGTAATTTTTGACATATTTCAGGCATCATTTGTGAAAAAACAGACGCGCCTTGACTCCCTCCCGTAACAAGAATATTAAAATTCTTGGTAATTTCAGGATAGGGAATTTCTTTATAATGATGCACAGATGCCCGTACTGGATTACCTGTATGAATGACTTTATGACTTTTGGTTGCAAATTGTGTGTTCTTGAAGGATGTAAAAACTTTATAAGCAAATCGTTTTAGAAATTTATTTGTGCGCCCCAATATGGCATTTTGTTCATGTAAGAATAAAGGAACTCTGGTGATAATGCTTGCAGTGGCTGCAGGAAATGAAGGATATCCCCCAAAGCCAATCATGGCCTTGGGTTTATGTTTTATGATAATTCTCACACTCATATAGATTGATTTAAGTAATTGAAGCATGCCTTTGATTTTCTCAAGGCTGCCGCTTTTTCGGATATTAACAATTGGTAATTCAATAATATGATCGTCTTTAAAGTCATTGCCATAACGCATACCACGCTTGTCGGTAATTAAGATAATCTTATAACCCTTACTGCGTAATTGATTGGCAATGGCTGCGGCTGGAAACATATGGCCACCTGTGCCGCCACTCCCAATAATAATAGATTCTGCTTGATTTTTTGTCATCATTTTATAATTCCCTAGACGCTATAGCCATGGGGTCTTTTGCGGCATAAGCACAATAAAAACCCTGTTAAAAATCCAAGTGCCAATGCCGAAGAGCCTCCATAGCTAATAAAGGGGAGGGTCATGCCTTTGGGAGGCAGTAATCCCAGATTAACTGATAAATTAATAAACGCTTGAATACCAAACAAACCAATAAGCCCTGAACCTGCTAAAATCGTAAATTTATCTTGTGACTTGGACAATTGCCATAAACACCGCGTGACCATAACAGCATAAATGATAATAATCATCCAGCAAAAAATAACGCCAAACTCTTCACCAGCAACGGCAAAAATATAATCAGTATGCGCATCGGGCAGGACTTGTTTAATTTCACCCTCTCCAGGGCCACGCCCAGTAAAGCCACCACTTGCAAAGGCACTTTTTGCTGTATTATATTGATAATTAATACCGTAACGATCATGTGCATCTGGATTTAAAAACCCATCAACACGATTTTTAACATGTGAAAAACTATTATAAGCAATAAATGCTCCCCCTACGCCAAGACCGCCAATAGCACTGAACCATAGAATATGACCACCAGCGATAAAAAACATAATAATCCATGCACTACAAATAAGGACTGTTTGCCCTAAATCAGGTTGTAAGATTAAAATCAAAGCCGTAAGGCATAATGCAGCAAGACTTAAGATAATGCCCGATATATATGTTTTAGAAACAGGTAAAGACATTAGCCATGCATTGAAAACAATCAAGCTAGGCTTAATAAACTCTGAGGGTTGTAGGCCAAAAATCCACCTTTGTGCCCCTTTTATTTCGTTTCCCATAATCAATGTTAGTATCAGCAAAGGGAGTGTTGACAGGAACATAATAACGCCAAGGCGACGCATATTTTTAACATCCATAAAGGAAATACCCAGCATA
>JBLHTX010000020.1:0-19274 GCA_047627635.1 Alphaproteobacteria bacterium
ATCAGTGTGAAACAATGCAAGTTAATGGCAAAGACAAAAACAAAGTTTGTGCTTTGGTACAAAACTTTGCAATTCTTGGTAAAGATAAAAAACAAGAAATGCCAGTATTAAGACTTCAAATTCATAAAATCAAGCAAGCCGAAAAAATGATTACATTTCTTGGTGTAAGAACGCCCCTAGGTGTTGATCTTGCTTCTGGTGTTAAGCTTCAAATTGATAAAAAAGACTATAAAGGCGTGCCGTTTACAACTTGTTATGCTGAACCACTTGGATGTCGTTCTTCCTTTATTATCGAAAAAGATCTTGAAAAAGCACTTTTAGGTGGCAAAGAACTAAGAATTGGTTATAAGTCTCTTGATGGTCGTGTTGTTGCCTCTGAAATTCAGACTGGTGGCTATACCGAGGCAATCAATAAACTATAATTTTATATCATTAATAAATTCTTTTAAGGTCTGCAAGAATGCAAAATCTAAAGAGCATACCGTCTTCTTTTCTCGCTGAATCCCTTGATCGGGTTCAGCCATCTGCGACGATTGCTGTCGCTCAAAAAGCCCGTGAGCTGAAAGCTCAGGGGCGTAATATTATCTCTCTTGGTGCGGGCGAGCCTGACTTTGATACCCCCGATAATATTAAACAAGCGGCAATCGACGCAATCCAAGCTGGCAAGACAAAATATACCCCTGTTTCAGGTATTCCTGAATTACGCCAAGCCATTGCCAATAAGTTTAAGCGTGAAAATCAGCTTGACTACACCCCCTCACAGGTGATTGCTTGTACTGGTGGTAAACAAGTGATTGATAATGCTTTGCGTGCGACATTAAACCCCCATGACGAAGTTATTATTGCGGCGCCTTATTGGGTCAGTTATCCCGAAATGGTGGCATTATGTGGTGGCACGCCCGTTATTATTAACACAAAATTTGAAGATAATTTCAAGCTACGCCCCGAAGTACTTGAGGCGGCAATTACACCAAAAACCAAATGGTTTATGTTTAATTCGCCCTCTAATCCATCAGGTGCAGCTTATAGCTATGACGAGTTAAAAGCCTTAACCGATGTTTTAAAAAAGCATCCCCATGTTTGGATTTTAACCGATGATATGTACGAGCATCTTTTATACGATAATCATACATTTTATACGCCTGCCCAGGTTGAACCCTCGCTTTATGATCGTACATTAACCATGAATGGTGTCTCCAAAGCCTATGCCATGACAGGTTGGCGTTTAGGATATGCAGCAGGACCTGAATTTTTAATTAAAGCCATGGATAAAGTACAGGGACAAGCAACATCGGGTGCATCAAGCATTACCCAATGGGCCGCAGTTGAAGCCTTAAACGGCACGCAAGATTATCTAAAAGAACGCAATCAAGCCTTTGAAGAACGTCGCAATTTGGTTGTTGATGGCTTAAATGCGTGTGTTGGTTTAAATTGCCCCAAGCCCGAGGGTGCATTTTATGTCTTCCCATCTTGTGCAGGCACAATTGGCAAAACAACATCAAGCGGTATCGCATTAAAAACCGATCTTGATTTTGTGACACAATTGCTTGAGCAAGAAGGCGTGGCAGTTGTTCATGGTTCAGCATTTGGTATGGGACCCAATTTCAGAATTTCTTATGCAACATCGACCGAGCAATTAACCGAAGCCCTTAAGCGTATTCAGCGTTTTTGTGCGTCTTTGTCTTAATATTTATAATTTTTTCTATCGAGTTCATATAATATGTCGAAAATGATTATTTTTCCTGGTCAAGGTTCACAGGTCGTGGGCATGGGTAAAGACCTATTTGATAATTTTACAAGTGCCAAAAATATATTCCTCGAGGTCGATGATGCATTAAATCAAAAACTTTCCGATATTATTTTTAATGGCTCGGAAGCCGATTTAACATTAACCGAAAATACGCAGCCTGCCTTAATGGCGGTTTCAATGGCTGTGTTGACTGTTTTAAAACAAGAAGCAGGCGTGTCTATTGCCGATTATCATTATGCGGCTGGGCATTCATTGGGGGAATATAGTGCATTATGTGCATCTGGTGTTTTCTCATTAGCCGATACCGCACGTTTACTTAAAATACGGGGACAAGCCATGCAGCAAGCCGTACCTGTTGGTGTGGGTGCAATGGCAGCAATTCTAGGGCTATCCTTCGACGATGTTGTTGCATTGGCAAAACAAGCCGCAGGTAGCCAAGTCTGTGAAGCAGCCAACGATAACACACAAGGGCAAGTTGTGGTTTCTGGTCACAAAGAAGCCATTGATCGCATTACAATCCTTGCCAAAGAAGCAGGCGCAAAACGTGTTGTCTTATTGCCTGTTTCTGCTCCTTTTCATTGTTCGCTTATGCAGCCTGCCGCTGAAAAAATGGCTGAAGCCCTTGAGGCAGTGACAATGCATACGGCAACTTTGCCCATTATTGCAAATGTTTTGGTTACGCCAATATCTGAACCCAGTGCCATTAAACAAGCCTTAATTGCCCAAGTCACAGGGCGTGTCAGATGGCGTGAAACCATGCAATGGGCAATCGATAATGACATTACCCAAATCAATGAAATTGGTGCTGGCAAAGTTTTATCTACCCTTTGCAAGCGTGCCATTAAAACAGCACAAGTTTGTGCAATCGGATCATTAGACGACATAAAAGCATTTCAGGTGAATGCGTAACATAAATCGTTAGTATTATTTATGGCAACTTTGTTAAAGTCACGCTTTCAAAAAATGTTGGGTGTCCAATTCCTTGGTACCCTCATTACCTTTATTGATCGTTATGGATCTGTGCCAATTTTAACCTATTATTGGGGGTTGCCCTTATTTGGTGAATGGTTGTTGATGCGGATTGTGCCAACTTATTTATCAATGTTTGAAGCAGGATTCCCTTCTGCCGCAGGCAATAAAATTGTCGAATTAATGGCCAAAGATAAAACCCAAGAAGCGGCTAACTTATATGCGGTTACGGCGCGTATTATTGGTTTTATCTCAATTTTTATTATTGTTGCCGTGTCATGTGCGCTCTATTTTGGCTCACCAAAAACATGGTTAAATTTACAAACCCTATCGCTTGAAACAATTATTGTCACATTGCTTATCACCACTCTTAATGTCATTTTAATTTTCCGAACACAGCTTTTATATGCGCTTTACCGCTCTCATCACCAGCAAGTCTATTGGAGTAGTGTTATTCAAACTACACGCCTTGGGGAATTTATCATGGTTGTTGTCATGGCAATGCTGGGTGGCGGTGTTATTGGTGTTGCGGCTGGCATTACATTTGCACGCTTTTGCGGGGCGGCTTTTTTACAAATACAATCCAAGAAAAAAATCCCTCTTTGTCAATTAACGCCAAATGATACGTCTTTAAAGCTTTCAAGACCTTTGTTAAAATCAGGCTTTGGCTTTATGATGATGCCGATGGCACAGGCTTTGAATATTCAGGGTTTTGTTTGGCTTATTGGGTTTGTTGTGTCCCCTGCAATGGCCGCAACCTTTAATATTTACCGTGTTTATAGCCGTGTTGTCTTCCAAGCAGGCGATATCATAAGGCGTGCATTATGGCCCGAATTAACCGCAAGCTATGTTGCAAAAGATACAAAATTATTTTCAAAACTTTTATTAAAATCTATTTTATCGGTGATTTTAATTGGCTTTATCGGCTGTCTTATCAGCTATTGGGCCGTCGATTATATTATCCCGTATTGGACGCTTGGCACGGTTCAAAGCAACCGTGATATTATTGGACTATTATTAATTGTGGCGTTTTTTGGGGCTATTCGCTATGTCACATTTACGGCAGCAACGGCCATTAATCAGCATTCAATGCTTGTGATGATCGAAGTCATTATTAATGTCATTGCAATTTCAGCACTTTATTATACCGATTATGTCAGCTTTATGAGTGTTAGCCTTGTGCTGATTATGGTTGAGGCAATTATTGCAATTTTAGTATTCGCTAAAACGCTTTCTATTGTACGGCAGAATGCAAATCATATTCCAAAAGATCAATAAGAAATTTTTGTGCCCTGCCCTATTAAACGCACCTTTTAAACGCACTTTAAAAAAGCAATGGCATGGGCATAATCTTGGTCAATTAACGCATTGTTTTTTTCGGCTTCTTCATCTGATCCCCAATTTTTGGCATTATATGTTTCTTCAAATCGGGCATAAATCAAGGCTTCATCAAAAGTAATGTGCCCCATAAAACTGTATAATGCCAAAAGATGCGAGCCAAGCAATGATATAATAGTATATAATGCAGCAAAATCTTCGGGCGATATATCGGTTAAAAATGCATGAATATGTGTTTTCAAAGCCTCGGGCTGATTATCCATAAACAAGCTTGACCCATAATGAAGCTGTGTCTGATAGGTTTTTTCAAAAAAATTTATAATCGGTAGCCAATATGTTTTCTGTTGTTCATAAAGCGTTGTATCGGCTTGATCGGTAAAATAAAAAATTGTATCACTCGCAATATAATGGGATAAATGCTGAATGACCTCTGAACGATTTGGAATTATTTTATCCTGCACATTATTTAAATATTTTGTTATTGGCATGGTTGCAGGCTTAATGTCATCGGTCTGATTTTGCCATTCTAAAACCACAGCATCGGCTCTTGCCTTGAATGATGTTGATAGAATATGATGCATGGGGGTTTTAATTGGCTTATCATCTAGGTAAAATTGATAAACACCATGCTCGTGACAATAAGATACTTTTTGATAAAAACGCTTCATAATTTATTTACACAATAATTTCATAATATATAAGATTTTAAATCTGAGAAATGCGTGATTATATGGTCGGCACCCGATTTTTTTAGCGTATCCACATCGTGACAGCCCCATGACACACCAATTGCGGTTGTCCCTGCCGACTTTGCCATCATCATGTCATAGCTTGTATCGCCAATCATAATTGTATCGGTGGGCAAAGCGCCTGCCTGCATCATAACTGTTTCAAGCATAGCAGGATGCGGCTTTGATGGATGCGTGTCGCTTGTTTGATAAGCACAAAAATAATCACGGATGTTATGCCGATCAAGCTCGGCATCAAGCCCACGCAGCGATTTTCCTGTTGCGATTGCTGATAAATGAGGACTGGCTTTAAGCATATCAAGAATCTCGATTGTGCCATCAAACAAAGTATCTTTCATCAGATTATCAGCACGTTTTTTCCTAAAAATATCCCGATAACTTTGCGTCACTTTTTCTAAATCAAATCGTGATAAATTAGAGTTTAATTTAAAAATAGCCTCCTCAAGTGAAATGCCAATAATATTACGAATGGCATTATGGGTTGGCGGTACGATATTATGGACAACAAAAGCATCGTGCATTGTATCGCAAATAAAATGAGCACTGTCAGAAAGTGTGCCATCAAAATCAAAAACAAATAAGGTCATAATTTACTTGTACCATATTTTTGCCACAATGCAATTTTACAGGTATAATTATTATGAATTATTATTCTAAAGTGATTCTTTGGAAAAAATTCAATTAGAATCTGGAGCAAATTTTATGACATTTACAAAAACAACCCTAACAATCGCCCTTATTGCAATGCTTGCCGCTTGTGGACAATCAATGACCGATCGTGCCGTTTCTGGTGGCGCAATTGGTGCTGGTGTTGGTGCAGCTGGTGCAGCAATTTTCAATAAAGATCCCATTACTGGCGGACTAATTGGTGCAGCCGTTGGTGCAGGTGCAGGTGCAGCAACTGATGAAGACGATATTGACCTTGGCAAACCTGTCTGGAAATAATCTTTTCCCTATTGCACCAACATCGTTTTTTGTTTATGTTAGCCAAAATAAGGAATTTATATGTCTTTTATCTGGATCGCATACGCATTTGTTGGTGCAATTATCGGCGTTGTTATTGGTTTTATACTTGCTAAAAAAAACGATACTTATCAAAAACTTTACAACAGCCTTCTTACTGATAATCAGCAAAAAGAAGTCCAACTTGCCGAGCTTTCTAAATTAGTTGAACGCAAACAAACAACCATAGAATATTTAGAAACTGAACAAAAAAAATCCGAAGAACGTGCCATAAAATCCGAAGCAACCCTGCTTGAGATACGCAATAAACTAAGCCATTATGAAGCACAGCAAGAATTTTACGATCGTCAACGCCATAACGATCTGGCAGAAATTGATACTTTAAAAAATCAAATTAAAACTATTACCTCCGAAAAAGAGCATATCACAACCCTTAAAGCTGACACCGAATTAGAGCTTAATACAATCTCTAGTCAAAACACACATTTACAGCAAAGACTTGATACGCAAATTCAAGAATTTAAACGATTACAAGAAACTTCTGAGAAAACCTTTGAAAATCTGGCCCATAAAATTTTCAATGAAAAATCTCAAAGCTTTACCCAAAAATCCGAGAAAACCCTTAATGATGTTTTATCGCCTGTCAAAGAATCGCTTAATCTGTTTCAAGCCCTTGTAACTGATAAATTCAGCACGCAAGATAAACAACAATATGCCCTCAAAGAAGAGCTAAAGCGCATTATTGATATTAATGAAAAAATGACCTTCCAAGCCAATAATTTAACCAAAGCCCTTAAGGGTGATAATAAAATTATGGGTAATTGGGGCGAAATGCTGCTAGAGCGTATCCTTGAAGATTCAGGTCTTAGTAAAGATATTGATTATGTTTTACAATCATCTGATTATAATTTAAAAGATTCTGATGGCAAAAGACAAATCCCCGATGTGATTGTTAAACTCCCCGATAGCAAAGAAATTATTATTGATGCCAAAGTGTCCCTGCTAGATTATGAACGCATTGTTAATGACCCTGATAATCGATTAATGCATGAAAAATCATTGTTAAAATCAATCCGTAGTCACATTGATGGTCTATCGGCAAAAAAATATTATGAGAATGAAAAGCTTTTATCGCCCGATTTTGTCCTCATGTTCCTCCCCGTCGAGGGGGCTTATAATTTGGCCATGCAACTGGATCATCAATTGCATCATTATGCGTGGAATAAGCGCATTGCAATTGTATCTAATACGACATTATTTGCAACTTTACGCACAGTATCTTCATTGTGGCGCATCGAGAAACAAAATAAAAATGCCGATGAAATCGCCAAACGTGCGGGCTTATTATATAATAAATTTTCTGGCTTTATAGACGATATGCATTCTATTGATAAACGCCTTTGTCAGACGCAAGCCACTTTTGACGATGCGATTGGCAAACTTTATAAAGGCAGCGGCAATTTGATCTCGCAGGTCGAGAATCTTAAACAGCTTGGGGCAAAAACCTCAAAGTCAATTACCACCGATAGCACCAAAGAATATTTGATGGAAAAAATTACCACTGATGCTTAAATCAAATTATTCGTGTTATGCAACTGGTGCAGTAATTGGTACACTCACAAATAGTCGTAAATTTTCTAATACACTAGTCCTATTCACAGCATTATTTACAGTTTCGAATAAATTCGCTTGTAAATTTAGTTGCTCTGGCGTATTATTTGAGGGTTGCATTAATTCTGTTTTTGCTTGATTAGCCTCTTGTTGGAATTCCTGTAAATTCGTTCCAGCATCACTATTCATTGTTCTAATAATAAAATCTTTAACCAAATCATTTACTGGATTGAATACTAAAATATCAGGGATTATTCGATCCATCAAAACAAGTTTTGTCGACAGGATATCTGGTTGAAAAATAGCATTGATAACAGTTTCATCCATTACTGCTCCCTTTACTAAAGGACTCCCCCCTTTTATAAACCTCTTGGAATTTTTGCGTTACATGTGCCCCGATAGCATATCCAATAAATTGCTTGGATACATCGGTTATATCGGGTAATGCTTCTTTGTTTCGTAGCATTGTTCTTGGTGATATTCTGCGATTAAAATGTCTTTAGGCATTATTTGTATTCAAATTTAAAGTCATATTTTATTTCCTGTATTTATGTATATCTCATATAATCAATAGCAACACAAAAAATACATAAATAAAATTAAAATAAAAATAGTTAGTCAGGAAAGTCTGTAATATCTACCGTGCCATCTTTATTGACAATTAATTTGTCAATTTTTGCCTCAGCTTCATTCAGCTTAAAAATACAATAGCGTTTTAAAAATATGCCCCTTGTATAGACCGACACCGATTCATCTAGGCTAACCTTGCCACTTTCGAGGCGTTTTACCGTTTCCTCAAGCTCGGTCATAGCTTGTTCAAATGTTAATTTTTGAATATCTTTTGGGATGTCTTTAAGCATATCAGATGTCATTTTATGTTACCTTGTCAATAGTATGATTTATTTATTGTGCATTAAGTTGAAAACTTATGCACGATCTTAAAAGTCTTTGCCAAAGGCTTTTAAGCACAAACGAAGTGCGTGAGTTCAGCGTTGAATTTTTTAGAAAAATTCAACTTAACTTATTTATAGGCATTATTCGATAAAAACACAAAGATAAAAGTAAAATTCATTTTAATAATATGTTTTACTTTTTAATGAAAGTAATGTATATTAATGGAGTGTGTAATGTCATTTCTATTGATTTTATAAATTAATAAGGAGTGTTGTGGGATTGTAACTATGAGTGACGTAAGGCCAAGTAATAAACTATCCAATAGTCGGCCAGTTAATCAGCAAGATTATTCTTTACGATATAACCCCGTAATAGGGCGACGTTCGCTTCAAGAACATAATGGCGCATTCAAAACGCTTGCACGAAAAGCAGGGATTAGTAGTACTGTAGGGTACGACCCAAAAGGACAATCTAATTTTCTAGCACAAAAGCCAGTTCAAAAGTCTTTTGAAGGACTTAATGTTATTGGGAATTTTTTAAAGCGTTATGCTGAAAAAAATACTAATGATTTTGAAATTGAGGCTGATAATGGCAAGCAATTTTTGTGCATTAAGGGTGATGACACTGAAAAACATCAAATTATTAAACATAAAAATGGCTATGATTTAATTGTCAAAAAAGATTATCGCAAAAAAGCCGCTAAACATCACGATAATCATATTCGGATTAAAATTAAGGCCAATGACACAGGTGAGCTTAAAGAAAAAATAGCATGGATTTTACAAAATCCTGTTTCAAGAGCAAAGCTTGATTATCATACGCCCAAAATTATTGGTAAAAAATATATTGATTTTAATGAAAATAAAGTTGTTGGCAATTTTGACTTACAAGAATTTAAATCCATTGGTAATCCAAACCTTGCTGAGGGCTTTCAATCCGAAATTGGCGGTGTTGATATGCACCAAATCAACTATCATGGCCCTAATGTTTCCTATCAAGGCTATTCCTCACTTGAGGACAAAGAAAAGCAAATCACCAAAGTAAAAGATCATTTTTGGGGTCGTGTCCATGGTATGCATGAACATATATTATCAAGCAATGTTGTTGATGAATTACTCGGTAGTATTGTTAATATGTTTTATGCAAAACGAGGGGTTTCGGCTGAGCATCGTGCGCAACTTGTAAGCAATGTCCGAGAAGATTATATTTTCAACTTATTCGGTAAAGGCAGCCGTAACAGTCGTAGCAAAGAGGATAGTACTAACTTATTTGACTCTCCGACTAAGTTTCAAAATTTCTTATCTCAAATACAGCTTGCCTCCAATCCTAATAGAGGGGGACGTGTGTGGCGTGACATTCCACCCTCTTTATCACAAACCATGGCATTAATGTATCACCCAAAAGGCAATGGCGATATTGAATCGGTATATGATAAAAATCCTCAGAAATATTTAAAAAATTTAAGCAAATTAAAGATTACCATTGCCGACAAGCAGTTTATTGCCTCTTATGGTCGCAAAATTTTAGGCATCTATTTAGCACTTAAATTTATTAAACATGATTTATCAAAAATCAATATTGATGACAAAAATACAAGCGAAAAACAGCACCATAAATGGCGTGACTTAACGCAAATGCATGATGAATTATTTGAATCAGCGGGCGATTTAAAAGATTTCTTGCGTCATAATTCCTCAGGCTTTGTACAAGTAAAAGATAGCGTGACCCACCATAATATCCCTGATATTAAAAAAACAGCGGGTATCAATACACAAAAAACAATTTCTAAGGATAAATATGCCCATATAGGCGAGAAAACACTCTATCCATTAATGTTAAACTACACTCAATTTGATAGTTTTATAGGGTTACATTCGCATGAAAAAGGCAGCTATATTTTAGCAAACACCTTAAAAGATCAAATCTTTGATCGTGAAGTTCCAGATTTTGTTGCAAAGCAAGCCGCTGCCATGCTCCTTCAAGGCGTTGATACAATATCAAAACGTTTAAAGTTTATTGATGAAACTGTTGGCAAAGATGCAGACCTTAAGGGTGTTGTCACGCAGCTTGGTAGTAAAATACAACAGGGTGATCTAGACGGTGCCTATCATTTGTTTGATAGACAAGCAAAACGTGTCACAAATATGCTTGATTATGAAGCATTATTTCCTAATAAAAAAATTCAAGCCCTCCAAACCGAAGGTTTTTTATGGGAAAAAGAAGTAATTAAGCCAATTACACCAAATTATTATACGCAAAATAAAAACATATTTATTGGTAATCACGCCCCTGTATATATGATTGAAAAAAATGGTAAAATTTTAACGGCTAAACTTGTCGAAGCGATTAAAATGCAAGCACGATTAATTAAAGATATTCAAATAGAAATGAAAAATAATCACACTAAATCTCCTTATGATACACAAGCAATGAAAGTGCTGTCAAGCCATATGCGTGCCGCAGCAGAACAGATTGCCAATAAATTCATGAAAGATCATAGCGATTATTTTCAGTCATTACCTCAAACACAAAAAGATAAAATACTGAACGATATTTTCAAAGAAACATACGCACTACAAGAACTGATTGGCAATGTATCATGTGTTTTAGCAACAAGCACTGATGCCATTTATGGTCCAAAAGCAGACCAAGATAAACGAAATGTAAAACGCAATAAAAAACTTGCTGGTATGGCAGGTCATTCATCTCGTGATGGAGTATAGTATATGCAATATGGTAAATCTATTTTTCAAGGTACCTACAAAAGGCTCTATGATCCGATGCGTGGGCGACGCACCTTAGACGAGCATAAGGGGGTTTTCAAAAATACAGCACGTGCCCTAGGCATAAGTGGTCTTGTTGGTATTGATCCTCGTAATGAAGGCGGTTTATTTGTTACGAAATCAATGGCAGCACGCCACGATGCCAGTGCACATTTAAGCCATTTATTAGATTATTATGATGGGATTGATAAAAAAGATATTTCAGTCATTCAAGGCAACAAAGATAAACAATTTGTTAAAATTGGCAATGGCATAGACAGTATGCATCGCTTGCGTAAGCACGGGAAAGCTTATTATATAAAAACACATAATAATAATCTGCAAACCCCCACATTGCCGTTAAAAATTGTTGCTAATAATCATAATGAGATGATTGAAAAATTGGCAATGATATTTAACAAACCCGTTGCCCGTGCCAAGCTAGAACTTAAAACACAGGTGATCCCTGTGTTTAACAAAGATATTTTGTCACCCAATTTCGGTAGTTATATTCTATTGAATGATGCTAAAATTATTCCCAACAGCTATCTTCAAAACTTTGACTCTACAACATCGCATACCACAAGCGATGAATTTGATAGTGCACTAGGGGGCGTGTCTGCTTCTCAGGTTAATTATCATTTATGCAATGGCTATAACGGGCCTTATTCAAGTAAGCCCGAAAACCAACCCTTTGAAACAATTCAAGATGATGCATGGTTACGCATTAATGGCATGACCGAGCATTTACTTTCAAGCAATATAACAGAAACGTTACTGGGTAATATTGTGAATATGTATGATGCTCAAAAACGATTACCCCCCGGGCATAAGGGGCAAATTGTTCAAAAATTACGAGAAGATTATATTTACAATATTCATGGCAAAGGGACAACAAATACTAGGCAACGTGATGAAACGCCTGCATCATTTTCTTATGATATTACTGATGATTCTATTTTTAAGCAATTTGAATTTGCATCTAACCCTTTACGAGGTGGACGTATATGGCGGAAAAATATTCCATTTTCACTAGAGCAAACAATCCGTGCATTTTATAGCTCTTCTGCTGATGGTAAGCGTATCTTAAAATATGATATTGATTCTGACAAGTTCAAAAAAATAATTCATAAAATGTCGATAAAACCAGCCGATAGACAATTTATGGCATCCCATGCCCGTAAAGTTATGGGCGCTTACGTTGGTCTAAAATTATTAAGCGATGAAATTGCACAAATTAATTTACATGACACAAACCTTCCTACTCAGGAGCAATCTTATAATCATAAAAAATGGTCTGATTTAAATCAATTACAAGATATGCTCTTTGAAACAACTGGTGATATGCGTGACTTTTTGCGGCAATCAACAGGCGGTTTTGGACAATTACGTGATGCCGTTGAAAAGCATGTTCCCAAGCTTGTGGAAAACAAAAAATTGCCAAATATCAAACATGTAAGTCAAGACACTGATGCATTTGTAGCACAATCGACCAAAAACTTATTCTCTCATATTAAGGATTACACCTATCTTGAAAATTTATTTGGGTGGCATGCGCGTGAACGTATTGGCTCGTGGATCTATAAAGATTTAACCAATAAAGTATATGATAAAACAGTACCCAAGGTACGCGGTGCAACTGCTGCTATTAATTTGCTAGAAGGTATTAATAATCTTTCGGAAGAATTGAAATATGTTGAAACAAATTTTCAAGCTGCGGCAAACGGTAAAGGCGCTTTTTCTACACTCATAGAAAAAGTTAAATATGGCGACATTAAAGGTGTAAATGCATTCTTGGAATGGAATAAAAATCGTTTACTTAATGGCTTAACCGAAGAGAAAAACTTCCCTGAATATAAAACACAGGCCTTGCAAGCCGAAGGTATTATTATGGAAGATGATTATTTATCACCGCCAAAACAAACTTATTTGGGTGAAAACCAAGGCTATTTTTTTGGCAATCCACCAACAAGCCGTACAGGATGGCTTTATGCTGATATTATGAAGCAAGATATGGTTGATTTAATGCAATTATGCGGTGTTCATATTAAAAATATTCAATCTGAAATGAAACAAAATAATATGACACATATATATGACACCAAAAGTATGAAAAAACTTGATTATTTGTTTCGAGATACATCCAGTGCAATGGCTTCAAAATATTTAAATGAGAAAAAACAAATTTTTCAACAATTAAAACCTGATGAGCTTAAAAAATTACAGTATGAGATTGGCAAAAAAATGTATCATATTTTAAAGACTGCAATCAATGTTTCTGGATTGCTAGCCAATGGCTCTGATGTTGTTTATAAATAATCGCCTTGTGTCGAAACAAGTATTATTAATATGCAAAAGAAAGATTGATTTTTCAACAAAACAGCTTATAGTAAACTAGTACAAACAAGATGTCTGTCATGCTCGTAGCATATAGATATCCCCAGACCCTATAAGCTTCACTCGGGAACTGCCTCTGACTTCGACCGTGGTCTTAGATACGTGGTGCCCACCTAATTAATTTAGGTCGTGGAGGATTCTTAATAATACTACGGCAAAATGGTGCTTGTTTGTACTTTATCTTCCAATCGTTCAAAACACATTTGTACGCCCAAGAAATAAATCATATATCCATCATTATTTTTATTATTTTAAAACTCAACCCATTTATGTTATTTTAAATAAAGCACTTCTTTTTTAAAGGATTAATTTTGGTTTATTTTTCGACGCTTGCTCAAAAAGCATCGCCCGTATTAATGGGAATTATGAATATCACGCCCGACTCGTTTTCAGATGGCGGCGACCTTAATCATCAAAATAAAACACATGAATATATCAATGATCTTATTAATCTTAATGTTAACATTATTGATATTGGTGCTGAATCGACACGCCCTAACAGCATTAAAATTGATGCTGAAACAGAAATCAAGCGATTATCAACATTAAAGCTTCCCCTAAGACACACACAAAATACATTTTTTTCAATTGATACTTATAAAGCAAAAACTGCTGAATTTGCCTTAAAAAATGGCTTCAATGTTGTGAATGACGTTATGGGCTTACAATTTGATGCTGACATGGCAAAAGTAATTGCCGATCATAATGCATCTGTTATTA
The DNA here is from genome assembly GCA_047627635.1 of Alphaproteobacteria bacterium. Classification (GTDB taxonomy): domain Bacteria; phylum Pseudomonadota; class Alphaproteobacteria; order JBCCNR01; family JBCCNR01; genus JBCCNR01. The sequence goes on from JBLHTX010000020.1 coordinate 14,154, forward strand.
TTATGTATAATCATAGCCTTACAAAAAACCACTCTGGTAACATTATTACCGATGCAATGACAGGCCTACAAAAGTCACTTGATATCGCCCTAAAGCATAATATTGCCCCCAATAAAATATGCCTAGACATTGGAATCGGTTTTGGTGTAAAATATGAACAGAATATTGCATTAATTAATCACATTCCACACTTTAAGACATTAGGATTTGCAATTATGGTTGGTGCATCTCGTAAGTCTTTTATTGGTCACTATCTTAATATTGCCGATCCAAAGCAACGCTTAAGTGGTACATTGGCTACACATTATCATGCGGTCAAACAAGGAGCGGATATTTTGCGGGTTCATGACGTAACGGCACACCAACAATTTTTTAAAATGCTTGATATCTGTCAGCATACCCATCATAAGGAACAGTGAAATATATGGCCGACAAAGTATCTCTTCGTAATATTCATGTTTTCGCACATCATGGTGTTTTTCCTGAAGAAGCAAAGCTAGGGCAAAAATTTATAATATCTGTTGATTTTTTGGCTGATTTGTCAAAAATATGCACCAGTGATAATATTTCTGACGGATTCTGTTATGGCGATATGACTCAAAAAATTGTTGCCTTTTGTCAGAATAACCGATTTAACACCCTTGAAGCCTTATCTCATGCATTAGGGAAATATTTACTTTTTATCAATAAAATTACAGAGACTGTAAATATTAAAATTGAAAAGCCAAATGCACCCATTAAATATCATGTGGAAACCGTTATCGTCGAGATTACCCGCAAACGTAGTGATTATTCACACGCTTCTAAATCAATATTAGCAGGAACCGAGATATATCAAGATGCCTAAGGTTTTACTGTCATTGGGAAGTAACATACCCCCTAAAAAAACGCATATTCAGCGGGCAATCGCTGAAATAATTAAGCGTAAAATGGGATATGTTTTAATGGTTGCCCCTTATTATAAAACCGATCCCGTAGGCAAAACAGATCAAGATTGGTTTATTAATACTTGTATTTTAATTGAAACCACATATGAACCGCTTGATTTATTAAAAGGCTTACAAAAAATTGAAAATGATCTAGGGCGAATCCGTACCGAGAAATGGGGCAAAAGATCTATCGATATAGATATTATTTTATTTGAATTGTCCCCCGATCAACAAGTTTTTTTTAAAACGCATCCTCAACTTACCATTCCACATCCAGAGATGAAAAACCGCGCCTTTGTATTACGCCCAATGTATGAGTTAATGCCATGGTTAATTTTTGACGATAAGCCCTTGCTTGACCTTGTTTTAGAGCTTGAAGATCAAAAAATTACTCAACTTGTTAATAAAGTCGATATTTACGAAGAAATCATCGACATGTACTGGGATGTTAATCCACGCAAGGTTGAATTGGGTCTCGATCGTATCAAACTATGCCTTGATTTATTGGGGAAACCCCATTTAAAACTGCCGCCTGTTATCCATATTGCAGGAACTAATGGTAAAGGCTCAACCGCAGCAATTATGCATAGCCTGCTGTCTGCTATGGGGAAAAAAGTCCATCGCTTTACATCTCCACATTTACGGTCTTATTCAGAGCGTTTTATCTTGGGACTTGATGATGGTGGCCGACGCTTCGTCAGTATTGAAGAATTTGAAATTTTTGCAGCACAAGTGGCACCCCTTATTAAGCAATCTGATTTATCGCATTTTGAAGCCCTAACAATAATGGCAATTTTATTATTCTCACAAAATATTGCCGATTATATTATCCTAGAAACAGGTATGGGGGGACGCCTTGATGCAACAAATGTTATCCCTAATCCTATTGCAACAATTATTACAACAATTTCAAAAGATCACACAGCGTTTTTAGGCAATAGCATTGAATCAATCGCCTTTGAAAAAGCTGGTATTATCAAAGAAAATACACCAATTATTACGTCAGTTCAATTCCCAAAAGCACTCGAAATTATTAAACAGCGTGCCAAAGAATTAAATGCCCCACTCCTATGCAATGGCAAAGACTGGTCAATTGTGGAAATTGAAGAAGAAGAGCAGAACATCACAATCGATAGTTTTATTTATAAAAATACCGAGATATTTCTTGACCTTCTATCTTTACAAGGAAGTTTTCAACTTGAAAATGCAGGGGCAGCACTTGCCGCACTGATAACAATATTAGGTGAAGACAACCTACCTGATCCTGATATTATTGATGATGGGCTATCTACCGTCAATTGGCCCGCACGTCTAGAGCATTTACGACCTCAAGACTGTAATTTACCAATTGATAAAAATGTTGAATTTATTGTCGATAGTGCGCATAATGCCGAAGGCCTATTCGCATTAACCGATTATTTAACGAGTCTCAATGAAGATAAAATTAAAGAAACCTATTTAATTATTTCCTTTAAAAAAGAACGAGATTTATTAGATGCGTTCAGTGTTTTATCAGAGTTTCCAGCACAATATATTTTCATTAAATCACACTTAGCACACGAGCAATGTACATTAGATGCGCTCACTGAAGCAGCTGAAAATTTTAATTTAAACTATGAAATCGTTGAGAATTGGCATTTTCTTGTTGGCTTATTTCAAGACCCCGATATTGCAACAAAACGCTATGTTGTGACAGGCTCTATCTACTTTATTAGTACTTTTTATCAAATGATTGATTATCAAATAAAACCTTAACGCTTTATGCAATGCATTATAATATTAATCAATATTATAAAATCTATTGTACATTTTTCAACGAATCGGTGATAATTTAAAATATTGCTCGTAATTGATGTGTAGGAGTGTTGCGTGAATAATTTAGCTAATGGCTCAATAACAAAGCCAAAATCTGATGATATGTCAATGGATGAAATTTTAGCATCCATTCGTAAAATCATTGCCTCGGATGAAGAAAAAAACATGCTTCATGAAGCACCTCGTAATAATGTGCACGCGCAAGAAGTTCTGCAAAAGCAAGCCGTATCAATATCTGCACGAGAGCAATTGGCCTCACTGACGCAATCAAACTTTGATGATTCAGATGATAACCGACAAGAAAAAAGACCTACTTATCAAAAAATAACTCCTCAAGCTTCCCAGGCATCCCAAGCATCTAGAAATAATCAAGTGCAAGATAACAAAATAATTGATGATAAAAAAAATTCGCAAGAACATGATGATGAAATTTTGCGTGCCTTAAACGAAATCAGAGAAAATTTATCAACCGCTTATTCACATTCTAACAGTACGTCTCAGGCCAACGGCACTTCTCAGATACAAAAAAATCAATCTATCAATAGGCAAACTGATATAAAATTACAACAGAATCACAATGAAGATGAAAATGATTACGATCTTGAAATTTCTAATATTAACAATAGTAATGTTATTAATAACCTTGATTTGAAGCCCGTTCAGTTTTCTCCAGATGCCGTACCAAAATTTTTAAAAAAATTTAAAGATCAACAAGACAATGAACGTACAAATAATGCAAAGGTTAAAAAATCTACAAACTATGATTTTTCATCTATGCCAAAATTCGACGAGCCTGATGAGGTGATGACATTAACCGATAAAGTTATGCCAACAACCCGCGAACATCTTAAGGCTCAGGAACAAACGCTCGAGAGTGAACTTAACTCATTGTCAAGAAAATATGATGATGATGATGCAACCGAAAAAAATGTTTCTCGCTTACTGCAAGGAACAGAAGAAATTATGCGGCGTGCCACACAAAGGAACGTCGAAACAAATGATGACATTATTGATGATCCCAATCTAAATAGTCGTAATTCACCCATGACTGCCCTCATTATGCGGACACTTAAACCTATGCTAGAAGAATGGATTGAAAAAAATATGCAGTCAATAGCAGAAGAAGTGTTGCGTGATGAGTTTAGACGTGGTTTAAAGTAATAGAAAATTATTTATAAATAGTCTATGAAATATTATCATTTATTCTGGGATGCCGAGAACAAAAAACCCTATATTGTAAAGTCTGGATTCAACTTCTTTGCATTCTTTTTTGGTTCGCTATACTTTGTCTATTATCGTGCATGGTTCAGTGCTGGTGCGTTTTTTGCCGCTAGTTTTCTACTTGTAATCCTGCAAATAATGTTTAAAATTCCAGAGTTCCTATCAATTATTATGAATTTAGTATTTCATATTTATATTGGTTACGATGCTGCTGACTGTTTATTTGGCGAATATCATAAAAAAGGATTTCAACATCTAGGCTCTGATTTTTACACATCACAAGAACATGCAATTGCAGCAGTTTTTGAAAAAAATCCTTAGCCGCTTATTGTAAAATTATTTATGTCTTTTAATTTTATAATATTTATTTTTTTATAAAAAAATACTACAATGCTCCTTATGTGGGGTATTCGTGTCTTTCAGTATTACAAATGATTTTTCTCAAGAACTTTTGAGAGGCTCTAATATTGCCTTAAAAGGGCAACTAAGATTACTAAAGCACAAGAATACGCAACTTCATAAAACTATAATACGCAATTATAATCCTATAAAACCCTCTTGGGATGTACAAAAAATTCCAACAGGGTGTATCATTAATGATATGCATTCTGATGCTAAGACATTGAGCTCAAGCAATAAATTTTTAAACCTTTCAAACCATATTGCTACAATCAAAAACAGATCATACAATGAATTTTCAGACGATGTTCAAAAAGGAGAATGCTTTTCAGGGCAATATTTTGCACAGAAAATGAAACAAAAACATCCAAATTTTAATGTAAAAACGTAGCAAGATTATAACTTACCATATCAGATGAATGATCAGCGCTTCCATGAACTTGTTTTTTCCTATTTTAAAAGAATACACAAATCAACTTATGTACGGTTACTGAATGATTTTTATAAAATAAACCCTGATATACAGAAAAAATTTAATATTGATCATAATGACCCAAAAACGCCAAGGCATATTTTAAAGTATATAATGATGGGATTTGCATCAAAATATAAGATTGAAGATATTCAATATTTCTTAGAGATGACTAATAAAAAAAACTATTCACTAAGCGAAACAGAGCGACTAGTACATAAAAAATATGGTAGGCCTCAATTTAGAATATCCGACCGAACAAATAAAGAGATATTATCTGCGTTG
>JBLHTX010000021.1:0-18760 GCA_047627635.1 Alphaproteobacteria bacterium
CGAAAAAACCCGTGATGATATTTTTCTAAAGGCACAATCCATGCTTGATGATTATCTATATGGACTTTTAAAAAATGGATCAAAAATTCCATCCCCAAAAATTAAAGCCTCCCAAGATAAACGCATTTCACCGTCTGACGCTATAAAAGAAGCGCTTGAATTTTACATCGTTTCTTAATTTTTCAATCTACATATTTTTTTAATACATAATTTATAATATATTTAACAATGATAATACCAACAAAATTTAAACGCTGCTATTGTATGTGCAAAAGTATTTTTGCTTTTTGCTTGGTTTTTATAATAGTAGTAATAAGCCCAGTAATAAGTCATGCTAATCAATGCACGCAGGCCATTAACAGCGTTTCTCAAAAAATTTCTGTTCCCAAAGATGTTTTAACCGCTGTTGCCTTGACTGAAACAGGCATTACAAAAAACGGCAAATTATCACCCCATCCATGGGCTATTAATGTTGAGGGCAAGGGCTTTTTATTTTCTACGAAACAAAAAGCCATTAATGCTGTTAAAAAATATTTAAAACAGGGCAAAACATCTATCGACATTGGCTGTATGCAATTAAATTGGTATTGGCACGGTAAAAAATTCGATAGCTCAGTTGAAAAAGCCTTTGATCCTACGACAAATATTACGGTTGGTGCACGTTACATTAAACAACATTATCGTAAATATCGTAATTGGCATAAAGCCGCTGGACGCTATCACTCGGGCACCAAGAAATTTTCCCAAAAATATCAACAAAAATATGCTGTAAATCTTAAAATTGCCAAGGCACAATTAGGCATTAAAGGCACAGCAATACAGGTCGCAAAAACAACTGTCACTTCCACCACGCCTGCCCCCAAGAAAAAAGCATATCCTATGTACAATTTTGCAATGCTTAGTAAAGCCCCTGGTGCCTTATTCAAATTCAAAGATACGGGTAATATCATAAAACCCAAAACACAAAAAGCAAGCCTATACAATAGACTGCCATCTGCACCAAGCCCAATTTTAAATACAGCACGAAAAAGGCACTTATTCCGATAAATTAATTCTCTATTTTCATATTTATATTACCCGTAATGGGGTCAACCTTCTCGCTCATTGTCTTGACTTTTGGTGCGTCACCAGAAGTCTCTATAACAGTATCTCCGATAAGCGCATCAATACGCGTTGTAAAGCCACTCCCTACTGGCTCTAATAGTTTTTCAGCAGGCTTCTGTTCAGGCGCACTATATCTTTTGGTATTCCCCTTGGAATCAGATTGTCTTTTTTGGGTGATTTTAGCCATTAAGGCTTGTATTTTAGCAGATTTATCGGTATCTTTACTATCGTCAGTATTTTTTACCTTTCGTACTGGTGTATCTGATGTATTTCCTGTTGACATAAAAGTATAAAAGACCAATTACATTTTAATTTAAGTTTAAATATTTTATATTGTAGTATATATTAGATAATAAATCAAGTGTAAAAAATAATACTTGTAATCTGGTGAAAAATTTTATAACAAGAAAGAAAAAGAAAAATTATATGCAAACACATTCTATTCTTTCAAAAATTTCAAATCAATCATTAACAGTTGCTATTCTTGGTCTGGGTTATGTTGGCGTTCCCTTAATGACAACAATTGCCAAAAAAAATATCAAAGTTATTGGCTATGATGTCTGCCCTAAAAAAATAACTTCTTTAAAAAATAGTATTCCTTATTTAAATCACATGGATTCTGAGTTTATTCGAACCATGATTGAAAAATCTATTATTACAGTAACCAATGATGAAATAGCTTTACATCAAGCAGATATCTTAATTTTATGTGTACCAACACCGCTGACTAAAAATAATACACCTGATATGCAATATATTGAATCGGCAACCCAAACCATTAAACGTAATATGCGTCCTAACCAAATGATTATCCTTGAATCGACAACATATCCTGGGACAATGACAGACTGTATTATTCCAATTCTTGAACAATCGGGGCTTAAGCACGAGAAAGATTTTTTAACTGCATATTCCCCCGAGCGTGAAGACCCTGGCAATAAAAAATTTAATACGGCGACAATTCCTAAAATTGTTGGTGCAGATAGTTTATTATCACGAAAAATTGTTACTGAATTTTATCAACTGTTTATCGATCATGTCGTTCCTGTATCATCAACAAAATGTGCGGAGGCTGTTAAACTGGTTGAGAATATTTTTCGGTGCGTCAATATTGGCCTCGTGAATGAGCTAAAAATTGTATTTGACCGTATGGGCATTGACACCCGTGAAATTATCGATGCAGCTGCAACCAAGCCATTCGGCTTTATGCCTTTTTATCCTGGCCCTGGTATTGGTGGGCACTGTATCCCGATTGATCCGCTTTATTTAACGTGGAAAAGTCACGAATTTAAAACCGAAACACGCTTTATTAAAGTTGCGACCGAAATTAATCAGTCCATGCCACGTTACACCGTTGATAAATTAACCTTGGCAATGAATGATCGCCTTGAAAAATGTCTTAAAAATTCAAAAATTCTTGTCATTGGTTTGGCTTATAAAAAAAATATTAGTGATTATCGTGAATCGCCTGCGGCTGAAGTTATTAAAATTTTAAAACAACGACAAGCACATCTCACATATTACGATCCTTTTGTTAACCTTGATGAGATTGCCAATTCTGAATATAAAGATATTCCAACAATTAAATGGACGAATGCAGCGTTAAAAACATTCGATTCTGCCATTATTTTAACCGATCACGATACAATTGATTGGTCATTATTACTGGAAAACGTCCCCCTTATCCTTGATACACGTCATGCGATTAAAGATGGAAATTTTATAAATTTGATTCATTAATAGTGTCTTAATGCGCCCAAAATATACAGCACTTAGGACTTAATTAATACTCTCATAAAGGAATATAATATAATATTATTAATACCCAACTTTCGACTTTTAATGATTGAATAATGTTTGGAAGTTGTAAACGAGAATTTTTGCTGCAATTTTTGAAGAATATGAGTAAATTGATCTTGCTTTGGTGTGCGCAATATCAAAAGTTTCTGTCAAGATGCTGAAGGTCGTTTCGATCATTTTTCGTGTTTTAGAAATGAATTTTTTACTGCTCTTAGGCCTGTCATCTTTCATATTCTGCCGTTTTAAGGTATGTATTTTAATGTCATTTTCTCTTAATACAGCCTCTTTTTCTTGTGAAATATAGTCCTTATCACCCAAAACATGACCTGAAATAGCACCGCATAAATTATACAAAACATCACGTTCATCCGTTGATGCTGATGTCAGTGTCACAAAAGTAATTAGGTTTTTATCGTCAATCATCATATGCGCTTTAAGACCATAATAATATTCATCTTTTGCTGCACAATACCCATAAGATGCGTGACCTTCTAGGCTTTGACAGCGAGAAGATCGGGCATATTTACAAATTGGTAACGGCATGCCATCTATGATATGTAGGTTAGATTTTGGTGGGAAAATATCTTTGATAAGCCTTTGTTTTATAAAGGATAAATTACATGATTGCTTCATGAAATTGGCACGAGATCCAAGCTTTGGAAACCAATCCTGCCAATGGGTTTTAAAGTACCGATAGATCCATTCAGTGCAATTTTGATGCATTAAATGACCAATAATCTCCATCGTAATGAGTTCTGCATCTGTGAGTTTAGGCGGAAAACCACGACTTCTCAGTTTTATCCCTCTCAGACTTTTTTCTATACGACAATATATTTCAATGATAAGTGTGTCTATGTTCATTTTGTGTCCTTTTCAGAAACAAAATGAACAACTTTATCACTCCTTGGCAATCCCTAATTAAAAGTCGAGAGTTGGATAATATATAGACAAAAATACAATTAATTTTTGGTGGAACCCTCATGATAATGAGATTATTATCGATGATAATTTTACAGCCCATACTTTGAAAATTGTTTTTAAAGGCAATAATAAATTAATTATTGGCAAAATGTTGTTTTTACTGGGCATATTTTTATTGTTGGGCACGATAGATGTGTAACTATTGGTCATAATACAACAACAAAAGGTGTATATATTCTTAGTCGAGAAAAAGATGTTACAATTGGGTCTGATTGTATGTTTTCTCGTGAAATTGAAATAAGATCAACTGATGTTCATAAGGTTTATGAAAAAGAGACAAAAGCACATTAAATTATTTATCGCTTTTAGGGAATTTCATAAATTTGATTCATTAATAATAGACTTAAATTAAAGATATAGCGATTTTTTAACTATCGCTTAATGTATCGCTAATAGTGCTGAACAATACACGCATACCATCAGTCACATCCCCAAGCATTAGAACAATAATCAGACTTATAATTGCAAGTATCAAACCATATTCAACTGCGGTAACAGCATCAGTATTTTGCCTAAAGGAATCTATTGCCTTAGTGATAATATTATATATATATGCATCACGATGTAAAAATCTCTAATTTCTATTTGTAAAATACCATATTATCCCTTAATAAGGGCTAAACATTAAATAGAAACACAAAAAACAATGAATATTATACCTGATCCTAATTTTGATTTATCATTGTTAAATAATGACCGCATTATGGGTATTGATGTCGGAAGCCACACATTGGGCATTGCCTTTACATATTTAGGATTATCGAGTGCCACGCCGCACTGCGTTATTCAGCGTAATAAATATAAAAACGATTTAATTGCATTAAATTTACTCATTAAAGATTGGGACATTAAAGGGCTTGTTTTTGGTTTACCACTTAATATGGATGGCAGTCATGGTGCGCGTGTCCAAGCCACAAAAACCATTGCTCGTAATATTGCGCGTGATACCACCCTTCCCTATTGTTTAATTGATGAACGTTTGTCAACAAGTGCGGCGACAGATCGTTTAATTAGCCTTGGCGTACGTCCTTCAAACCGAAAAAATGTCATTGATTCACATGCAGCAACAATAATCCTTGAAAATTATCAGAATTTTTTACACAATAGGCATATAAATTCTAACTGATTTGATTCGTAATATATGCTTGATTTTCAACTTTTCATACTCGCAATCATTCCAATTTTACTGTTTATTGCACTGGGTATTTTTTTAAAATATATTCATTTTTTACCCGATACAGGATGGTATGCAGTTGAAAAAATAATTTATTATATTTTATTTCCTGCTTTACTTATTCACTCCATTGCCAATATTGACTATAACTTTGAAGATTTCATGCCCATGGCCGCGGCCCTTAATATTGCGACCTTAGCCATGTTTATTTTGTCGTTTTTTGCATGGAGTAATAAAACACTTTGTGGAGCACGCTTCAGTAGTATTTTACAAAATAATATCCGCTTTAACAGCTTTGTTGCCTTAACCATTGCCTCGCAATATAATGCTGGACAATTTTTACCCCTTGTCGCCATAGGTGTTGGCATGCTGATCCCAACTGTTAATATTTTAAGCGTATGGTCATTGGTCATTTGGGGGAAATCGACACACAAGGAATCGCCTTTTTCAAGTCTATTTAAAAACCCGCTATTAATTGCCTGTGCTATTGGCTTTGCAATACAATATTTTGATATTCCCTTGCGGACCGAGTATCATTTGGGTCTGGACTTTGGAAAACATATCCTTGAACCACTTGCCATTTTGGGCAAAGCCACCATCCCCCTTGCATTAATTGCCGTTGGTACGGGTATTAATTTTGAACTTATGAAAACAAGTGCGTCATCACGGATTTTTTGGGCATTATTTCGCAATCTTGCCTTTCCAATCATTGCCCTTTTATCATGCTATATTTTTGGTATTCAAGATTTAAATATGATTTTAGCAACAGTAATTATTACAGCTTCACCAACTGCAACCAATAGTTATATTTTATCACGACAAATGGGCGGTGATGCTCCTTTTATGGCAAGTTTAATTGGTACATCAACGTTAATTTCTGCTATAACATTGCCATTGATTATTTTTATTATTTTAAATTCTGGAATCCTTGATGTCGCTTATTGAAAAGTTTTTATATCCACCAAATTATCAGTTTAATAAACCACATTTGACACAAATTAAAAATCTAAGCGAATTTGATGTTGCCGCTATTCTCGATCATGCCGCAGTGATTGCCAATATGACGATGCAGGAAAAACAAAATTTTAAGCCTTTACTTGGTAAAACTCAAATTAATTTATTCTTCGAAAACTCTACCCGTACCTTAGCAAGTTTCGAGCTTGCGGGCAAACGCATTGGTGCTGATGTGCTTAATATGGCAACTAATACGTCATCTATTAAAAAGGGCGAAACCCTAATTGATACAGCCGTAACGCTTAATGCAATGAACCCTGATGTCCTTATTGTTCGTCATAATCAATCTGGGGCAGCTGATTTATTAGCACAAAAAGTAAATTGTGCTGTGTTAAATGCTGGTGATGGTACGCATGAGCATCCCACCCAAGCCTTGCTTGATGCCTTTACCATAAGGCAACATTTTGGCACATTACATCATATAAAACTAGCGATTTGCGGTGATATTCTCCATAGTCGTGTGGCACGATCGAATATTATTTTAATGAATTTAATGGGCGCTGAAGTACGACTTATTGCCCCAAAAACATTATTGCCTGCTGACATTGAAAAATTTGGCTGCAAAGTCTATACAGACCTCCATGAAGGCATAAAAGATGTTGACGTTATTATGTGCCTCCGTTTACAACAGGAGCGTATGAAGGGTGGTTTCTTGCCGTCTCTTAAGGAATATTATCATTATTACGGCATTAATCACGAGATTTTAAAATATGCAAAACCCCATACAATGGTCATGCATCCGGGGCCTGCTAATCGGGGCGTTGAAATTTCATCAGAATTAATTGATGATCCTGCAAAATCTCTGGTTCGCAAGCAAGTTGAAAATGGTGTCTTTGTTCGCCAAGCCGTTCTTGATTTAATCACCCGTAATCGCCAAAAAGTATCTGACCTATGAGCAACAATCATCACTATTTAATTTATAATGCCCAATGTATTGATCCTGAAAATGGGGGCGTTTTTGACGGCAGTATATTCATTCAAAATGGTATCATTGCAGATATTATCGATAATGCCCTGCCTGATTTAACAAAATACCCTGATATGACGCATATTAATGCGGCACAAAACTATCTCTCTCCAGGGTTTATTGACATTTCAGTTGGCGTGGGCGGTATCCATAGCGATAATTTTGGATCCTTATCACAAGCAGCCCTTCGTGGCGGTGTGACTTCGGTGATTATTGAGCCTAATATTTCGCCAACTATTGATACACCCGCCACTTGTAGTCATATTTTAAACACAGCAAAACAACAATCTGAGATTCATGTTTATGTTGCTGCGTGCCTCACAAAAGATCATGCATCTTATGAAATGGCTCCTCTTGGGTTATTAAAGCAAGCTGGGGCAGTTGCCCTCTCTTTTACCGATAAAGCCATCGATAATAATTTACTGCTATATCGTAGCCTTTGTTACGCCTCTAGCCATAATATGCTTGTCAGCTTATATCCTGAGGATAACAGCCTTGCCAATAACGGCATTGCCCATGAAGGGTTTGTGTCTAGTCTTTATGGGCTTGATGCCCATCCAATTGAAGCCGAAACTTTGGGGCTCGAGCGTGACTTAATGCTTGCGGATAAAGCAAATGCAAAATTGCATATTCAGCAAATTTCAACACGCTATAGCCTTGATATTATTCAGCGATACAAAGATAACAAAACCGACGTTACGGTTTCATGCTCATTGCAGCATATTGCCCTGAACGAACATGATATTATTCCCTATCGAACATTTTTAAAAATGCGTCCGCCACTACGCACCGAAGATGACCGTCAAGCCCTCAGTGATGCGGTGTGTCGCGGTGATATTGATATTGTAACATCAAGCCACAGACCACGGCTTGACGATGTGAAGCGGCTTCCCTATGGCGAGGCTGAATTTGGGTGTGCATCGATTGAAAATATGTTAAGCGTTTTATTGAATTTATATTATGGACAGTCAGAATATAACTTAGCTGAAATTTTAAAATGCGTGACACTTAATCCCGCTAAGCGGTTTGACCTACCAGCGGGGCGCCTTAAAATTGGCAACCCTGCCGATCTGATTATTTTTAATGCAGATCAAGGCTATCGCATGACACGGGACACAATGAAATCGACGGCAACCAATACTCCCTATGATGGGCAATTAATGCAAGGCGTTGTGACACACGTTTTTATTAATGGTAATTTTATTCAAGGTTTATAACATGATTATTGCATTGCTTTGCATCCTAAGCTATTTTTTAGGCACGTTACCATCGGGGCGTATTTGCGCTTTTATTTTTAAATTAGGTGATTTACAAAATATTGGCTCAGGTAATACGGGGGCAACAAATGTGCTACGTACCGGCAATAAATTTGCTGCTTTTTTAACCTTATTATTTGACGCTCTTAAGGGGAGTTGTGCTGTATTACTAGCTTATTTTACACCTAATTTTCAAGAAATAGCAGGGATAATTTTTGGAGCTTGGGCATTTATTGGCCATGTCTATCCAGTTTGGTATAAATTTAAAGGTGGCAAAGGCGTTGCAACTTATTTAGGTATTTTATTTGGGCTAAATATTATGTTCGGAATCTTTGGCTGTATTTTATGGCTGATTGGTGGTTTCCTGAGTAAAATATCGTCAGTTGGTGCCTTAAATATGGCCTTGTTAATGCCTGCCTTGTTGTATTTTTCAGGCCATGGCACATTAAGCATTATCATTTTATGTGCATTATCTGTCATTTTAATAATCAAACATAAAGATAATATAAAACGGATTATCAATAAGACCGAGCCTAAAATTGGAAGCAAAAAAAATGCGGCTTGAAGTTTTTGCAATCGGGAAATTAAAAAAATCACCCATGCTTTCCCTGTTACAAGATTATGAAAAACGCATTGCAGTTATTTCCAAAGGCATTGGTTTTAAAAGTTTTCAGATCAGTGAATTTGATACCAAAAAAAACCTTGATGGTGATAGCCTTAAAACATACGAAGCAGGATTATTGCTTGATAATCAACCCAGTGCATTAATTGCACTGGATGAAACAGGCGATGTTATTTCAAGTCAAAAATTTGCAAAAATTCTTGACCATTACAAAGATACAAACCATAATGCCTGTCGCTTTGTAATTGGCGGCGCTGATGGTTTATGTCCATCGGTACGCAAGCAAGCATCCAAAATTATTTCTTTTGGAGCCCTAACGTGGCCGCATATGTTAGTGCGCGTAATGATTGCCGAACAAATTTATCGGGCTATGACCATTTTGACTAATCACCCTTATCATCGGGAATAAACCTTTTAAAAAAAAGTTATCTTTAATTACCATTAACAAGATTATTATAATTAGTCACAAATTTCATCGTTAAGTCGCCCACATTATAATATATGTCTTTGATTTGTGAAACTGGTGTAATTTCAGCAGCAGATCCTGTTAAAAAACATTCAGAAAAATGCGGCAACTCATCGAACGTAATATGACGCTCAACCACAGGAACATTCAGTGATTGTGCTAACTCAATAACGGTTTGTCGTGTGATCCCATTCAAGAAACAATCGGGCTTGGGTGTGTGTAATGCGCCATCTTTGATAAAGAAAATATTAGCGCCCGTAGCCTCTGATACATATCCTCGATAATCGGCCATCAAAGCATCGCTGAAACCTGCACGCTCGGCCTTGTGCTTGGATAATGTGCAAATCATATAAAGCCCTGCTGCCTTGGCATCATAGGGGGCACATTCAGGCGATGGGCGTTTCCACTCAGAAATATCAATTTTTAAGCCTTGCTTTTTCTGTTCTAGAGAAAAATAACTTGGCCATTCCCAAGCAGCAATCGCAACGTGCGTTCGATTTCCCTTGGCGGCAATTGCCATCATATCAGAACCACGCCAAGCAAAAACCCGCATATAGGCATTAGATAAATTTTGTTTTTTTAGTGTTTCATATTTTGCCTGATTAATAATTTCTTTGGTAAAAGGCATATCAATATCAAGGATTTGTGCAGATTTAAAAAGCCGATCAGTATGGGCCTCGCCTTTAAAAATTTTCCCATTATAGCACCGCTCCCCCTCGAATACGCAACTTGCATAATGAAGAGCGTGGGTTAAAACGTGCATTTTTGCATCTTGCCAGGCCACAAAATTACCATCAAGCCAAATAAAACCATCTCTTTTGTCAAAGGGAATAAAATCTGCCATAATATGCTTTCACTATTTATCAATCAATTATACTGTTTTATAATGATAATGCGTGCATTTGTAAATCATGAAATAGCGCTTTAATAACGCAATTATCAGATATAAATACCATTCTCTTCAAGAATAATAAAAATAGCTTCGAAAAAATCCACAAGAAAATTTTCTACGTTATGAGGTTTTAAATTTTCTAATATATTATGGGCAATATCATTTGACAATCTATCGGCCACAATATCGTTTTTCAATTGAGATTGTAATAAATAATATATTTTTGAACCGTATTTTTGATGTAAAAAAGTAATAAATTGTTTTCCAAAACGATTACCATCAGCGGTAACAAATTCAAGCGCAACATTATCAAGTCCTGAAACCATTGACTTAATTTCCTGTGCCATAATTTCTTTTATTTCTAAATAACGAGCTTCATTATGACCACTTAAAATAGATGACATATTATTGCAGGTTTTTGGGATTGAATCTAGTGCTTCTTGTGGCTTAGCATATTTATTTAAAATTAAGTCATCGCTGCCAAATAATAATTTTACACGTTTTGCTTGCTTATCTTCTGTGTCAATATTCCATAATTTACGAATATTTTTAGGCTGATATTGCTTTTTTACCTTATTAGCCTGCGCCATAATGATTGATTTTTTGCCTAAATCATCAAACATTTCCTTAAGCGAGCTATATTTTTGCGTTGGAATAAATTTTTCAGCAGTAACAGATACAGCAGGCGTATTCGTTTCTTCTTGTTGCTGTTGTTTGATTTTTTCTAACTTACTTTGATCTCGCACCAAAGGTTCAATAGATTTTAAAAAATCCATTTCCTCTTCAGACCAGTCTTGTTGTACTAGAATTTTATCATACACATAATTATGTGTTTGTAATATTTCAATAAATTCGTCAAATTCAATTTTTTGTAATTCGGCAAGAATATCATCAAGTTCAAGATCAATTTTACCCACTGATGTTTCAATATAGCGTGCACCGCCTAATATCTCATCATCACTGCTATCATCATCGTCAAGTAAGCCAATCGATCGTAAAAAGTCATTATCCTCATCGCTATTGCTATCAGATACATCTTCACCATTATCACCATCATCACCATCATCACTAAGCAAGCCAATTGACCGTAAAAAATCATCACCCTCTTCATCTGAATTATGGCTCTTATTTTGTGAGTTGTCCTTATCTATTGACGGCACAGAAGGCGTGATTGGCTTATCTGTAATAGCTTCAGAAATCTCTGATATTTCTGGTATTTGATAATCATCACCATCACCATCTAAATCTATATCAGCACTATCAAACTCAAAATCAAAATCGTATGTGTCATCATCATCGTCATCATCATCATCATCATCATCATCGTCATCATCGTCATCATCATCATCATCGTCAAAGCCGTCAGGATCATAATTGTGACCGCCATTAAACTCATCTTCTAAATCAGAAAAATCTTCAAACTCTACCCATTCCCATAAATATTCCAAATCCCAATCTTCAAGCAGATTAAAATCATAGTCATCTAAAATAAAATCATCAAATTCACGTGCTTTATTCATAACCTACATACAATTTATTTATTTATATTATAGTATATTTTATAAAATAAAACAATAACTATGTCGATATTATCAGAAATCCTCCCCATAAAATGTCTTTTAAATATATTCCCTATGTATTAATTCAATAAAAAACTTGATTTTCATTGAAAAATGCGTAAAACAAAGCAATATTTTATAAATTTATTCACTTTAAGGTTTTAAGGTATTTATGGCACAGACCCTTTATGATAAAATTTGGGACGCACATACGGTAACCGTCGATGAAAATGGGGTTACTTTATTGTATATTGACCGCCATCTTGTGCACGAAGTTACATCACCACAAGCATTTGATGGGCTGCGTCTTGCCAATCGAAAAGTACATAAACCTGAAAATACCCTTGCAGTTGCAGATCATAATGTGCCAACTGAAGACCGTAAAAAGGGTATTTCAGACCCCGAAAGTAAACTTCAAATTGAAACTTTGGCGAATAATGCACAAGAATTTGGTGTGCCTTATTTCCCAATACATGATATTCGTCAAGGCATTGTTCATATTGTGGGGCCCGAACAAGGCTTTACACTGCCAGGGACAACCGTTGTATGCGGTGACAGTCATACATCAACACATGGTGCATTTGGGGCATTAGCCCATGGTATTGGCACGTCTGAAGTTGAGCATGTGTTGGCTACGCAAACATTACGCCAAGCAAAATCAAAAAATATGTGCGTCACGGTTAATGGCACTTTGCCAAACGCTGTTACCGCCAAAGATGTTATTTTGACAATTATTGCCAAGCTTGGTACCGCTGGTGCAACAGGATATGTGATTGAATATGCGGGCACAGTCTTTGAGGCAATGTCAATTGAGCAACGTATGACAATTTGCAATATGTCAATTGAAGCTGGCGCAAAAGCGGGTCTGATTGCCCCCGATCAAAAAACATTTGATTACTTTAATGGCCGTCCAATGGCCCCAAAAGGGGATTTATGGATTCAGGCTGTTGCTTATTGGAACACACTCCATAGTGACCATGATGCCGTTTTTGACCATGAATTAACCCTTCATGCCGCTGATATTTCACCATCAGTAACATGGGGAACATCGCCCGATCAAGTGCTGCCAATTACTGGCAATGTCCCTGACCCTGCGTTAATAAGTGATGCTATAAAACGCATATCAGTGCAACGTGCTCTTGATTATATGGGGTTAACGCCCAATACACCGCTTAATCAAATTACACTCGATAAAGTCTTTATTGGTTCATGCACCAACGGGCGAATTGAAGATTTACGGGCAGTTGCAGCCATTGCAAAAGGTCGAAAAGTATCGCCCAATGTTTATGCAATGATTGTCCCTGGATCGGGCCTTGTTAAGCAACAAGCGGAAGTTGAAGGGCTTGATAAAATATTTATTGATGCAGGATTTGATTGGCGTGAGCCAGGTTGCTCTATGTGTTTGGCAATGAACGCTGATAAATTATTACCAAAAGAACGCTGTGCATCAACATCTAATCGTAACTTTGAGGGTCGCCAAGGCCGTGAAGGACGCACCCATTTAGTATCGCCTGCAATGGCCGCAGCAGCTGCAATCACTGGAAAATTAACAGACGTCAGAGAGTTTATTTAAGATGCAAAAATTTACACATTTGACAGCAAAAGCTGCTCCCCTCGATATTTTAAATATTGATACCGATATGATTATCCCCAAGCAATTTTTAAAAACCATCAAAAGAACCGGACTTGGTATTCATTTATTTCACGAAATGCGTACGTTATCAGATGGTACACTTAATTCGGATTTTATTTTAAATCAGCCTGCCTATAATAATACTGAAATTTTAGTAACCGAAGCGAACTTTGGCTGCGGATCATCCCGTGAGCACGCACCATGGGCGCTGTTTGATTATGGCATTAAATGTGTTATTGCGTCATCATTTGCTGATATTTTTTATAATAATTGTTTTGAAAATGGTATTCTACCTGCAATAATTTCCGAAGCTGATCAGAAAAATTTAATGCATTACTTGAAAAACAGTGAAAATAAATCGATTAATGTCAACTTGCCCAGTAAAAAAATTACATTCAATAATATAACTATTGATTTTTCCATTGATGATTTCCGCCAACAAAGATTACTTGAAGGGCTAGACTCAATTGGTCTTTCACTCAAGCATCTTGATGATATAACACTTTATGAGAAAAAACGTATGCGAACGATGGCTTGGTTGTAATTTTTTAAATCCTAGACCCACATTGCTGGCGAGCTACGGTCAATAATTTTAGGTACAGTTTTATAATCAAGTGGTGTATGAAAAAATCCGTGACCATATTTATTTGCAAGATTTAAATAACCTGTGGCACCAACGATACTTGTTAAAAGTCCTTTTTGAAACCATATAGCAGGCGGTGGCTTGCTTTTGTATAGTGCAGTTTTAGGTTGATTTAAGGCAATAGTGCCAACGAATTTAGGCTCTTTTAATATTGAGTGACTTGAATTAAATTTTGAACTATATAAAATGCGTTTCACTGGTTATATCTCTTTATGTTCTATGCATTTTCAATGTATGCTTTTCGATCTCTTTACCAATACCATAAGTAAATAATCCTGCAATTCCCAGTAAAGCGCTTGCAAAAATATGATGCTGTGAACAAAGTGAAACAGCACTCATCGCAATTGTTATTTTACCAATATTAACCGAAGAAAATATATCTCTTTGAATTGTTTTATTTTTAGAAGAAGGCATCTTTGTTTTTTGTTCAACACCCCTAGATGCTCCTTTTTTTTGAACTAACATACCTTGATTATGTACTTTTTTCGATTTAAAAACAATAGGCTCTACTGGGTTTATATCTTTACCCATAGGTTCAATAGTAAAGCTTTTCCGATAAGGCAAAGTATTTTCTGGTACCTTAATAAATGACATATTATTAATCTGATGCGTTATCATTATAAGAAAAATCTTCAACAAGATCCTTGGTTATTTGAAATTGATTATTGCTTTGGGCACGATCAATATCACTTCGGATGCCTTGAAAACGGCTATTTTGGAGTGCGATTGCTGTTGTACTCTCAAGCTGCTGTGCAAGCGGAAGTGCGGATGATTTAAAATAAATGCTAGACATAATATATATTGCTTTCTATAGTTTAATTTTAGATTGTTGCTCTAACTCTTTTAATCGGTTCCTTAAAATAGACGCTTCTGGATTTTCACGCGTCATACGCTTCATGATATCTCCTGAAATTAACAGCCCCGCAATGGGTATCGTAATATTATCAAACAACTTAGAAACTGGGCTTTTTGATGGAGAAGCCGCTGTATTTTGGAACATTAATTTCGTAGAGAGTGCAAACGTAGCCCCTGTACCGGCAAGTGCAATGAGTGGATTTTCACATATTAAAGTTTTTGCTTGATCCACAATATTTGGCAAGCATATTTCCTGATTTTTAGAGTGATTTTGCTGATTTTTCTTAACACCAACCAAATAACGCCGTTCGTCACTATGCGGTTTCATGCTGTTTTGTTGTGAATAACTCTCAGGAATTGTATAACGACTCATTGTATACTCATATAAAATTTATATTGTTTTATTTTGCTCATAGGTTTCAATTTTAGCCTTAAGATGCTCTGGTGTCTCTTTGTTAATCCAGCTTCCAATCGCCCTCGCCAAAGCAATTGTTGTGATAGCCATAGCACCTGACGAAATAATGTCTGTAGCACTGGTAAGAGTCTCTCTTGTAACAACTTGTTTTTTTTGATTGCCATCAGTTGACTGTCCCGTAAAATAACCCATAGCCTTTGTTAAAATAACCCCAGAAATCACACCACCCGCACCAATCAAAGCACCTGTTATAAGATCATTGCTACCAGAATCATCATTGTAACATGCATCTTCCCTTTGCTGTATTGGCTGTAATAATGGCCTTTGCGATGGTATGGGTTCATTTTTATCAGCTTCTAAGAAATCAACAATTTTACGCATATCTTGTTTTAAATATTCGGGTAATTTTTGAGTATCAATTTTTGCCTTATTAGAGGTCGGTATTCTATCAGGTTTTTGCATTATAGTGACAGCATAGCCTCTTTTTGAAGGCTCTTTTATCAGTTGATTTTGATGCGACATCTTATTATCTATACCTAAATAACTCATAATATAGGCTTCCTTGTATATTCTAATATTAAATTAAACTTGACATTCTTTTACCGAAACTAGAAGCACCATCTTGTGCCTCTTCTGGATGGTTCGAGGTGTTTTTATTTTGCTCACTTATTGCATAAACAGCTAAACCACCAATCCCTAAAGAACCGAACATTAATAAAGAACTACCCATTAATGATCCAATCGCAGCACCACCAATCGAGCTCATGGCAATATTTGATACAATATCATTATTGAGCATATTTTGCGGTTTTTCGGATATTTCTGCTAGTCGTCGATCTGCTTCAATATTTTTTGCAACACCCGTAATATGACTATTGGGTTGTACAATTTGCTCTGTTGGATCATACTCAACCATTCCAGTAATATTATCACTATATAGGCGACCATTAATTTCACGCACATTACCATTGCTATTATCAGTTTGATCAAAGTGAATAGCTTTGGGCTTATACACATCATAGGCCTTTGCTGGCTTTAATATATTGGCACCATTTTTAAATACTTTTCCTGCTGGAAATGAATTTATATGCTCTTGAAAGTTTTTCTTGTTACTCGTTTTAGGCTGAAACCGATTTTTCAATGATCCCAATTCACTATAAGAATCAATAGAATTATGTTCATGCCCATAAGGCTTCATTAAATCAATGTCTGGTTGTTGATTTGACTTTTCAAAACGAGAAGTTCGTCTTGAAAATAATCCCTTCGAACTTGGATTCTGATAATTCATATCAGACATATACACCCCACATATACATGTTATAATTTACAATATAAATTAATATAACACATAAAACACAATAAATAAACATATTTGTATAAAAAATAACATATTTTTCAAATTGAGGTTTTTATCGATTCTATGCTATGAATAAAACAAATAAAAAAGACTGTTTATTATGCCAATTGTTTCTTATAAAAAACTAATGATCATACTAGGGTGCATCTTGCCACATATTCTTATGGCATCCCCTCATAGTTCAACAATAGATAAAGCACCGCAATGTGATTTTGGCTATGTCAAACAAGGGGCACTGGCGATGCATGGGGAGCCTGATATTGATAAAACAAATATGGCACTCTGCAAGTTATACCATAACAAACAATCGCCAATTGCATCGACATTACATATTTCAGAACAAGAACGCTTTGGAGGGCTTAACTATTTAATCCCCAAGGGGGATGTTTCTTATTCTGTGCGTCCTTGGGTTGTGGATACGCTTATGTATCGCTCGCCTTTTGAACCCTTTACGATGTATCCCAATATTGTTAGCATCGATTCTATTAACGATCAGCGTTCTTTTGTAATCTTTAAAGTAAATGAAAAAGCTACTTTCTCTGATGGGATACCAATTACAGGGCGGGATGTTTTATTCAGTTTTAATAAATTAAGACAAAATGGACTTTATAATTATCGTATTGCGTATAAAAATATTACGGCAAAATTGATAACGCCTTTTAAAGTTCGCTTTGATTTTAAGGTGAAAAACCGTGAGCTTCCGCTTATTTTGGGATTAATGCCTATATTTTCTGCAAAGACTACTGACCAAGATTTTTTACAACAAGATTTAACGCCGCCTCTTATGGCAAGCCCCTATAAAATAATTAAGGCCGATATTGGTAAATCATTAACTCTTGAAAAAGATCCTCATTATTGGGGATTATCAACGCCGCAAGGGAAGGCACGTTTTGGCTTTAAAACTGTTAGATTTGACTTTTTTCAAAATGATATTGCAAGTTTTGAAAACTTGCGTGCAGGACAAAGTGATTTTTTCTATGAAAATAATTTGAAGCGGCTTAATACAAGTTATGATTTTCCTGCAATAAAAGAGGGGAGTTATAAAATTAATAAGATTGCGACCGGACGACCAGCAGGAATGTACAGCTTTATACTGAATATGCGTAAACCCTTATTGCAAAATATTCATTTACGAAAAGCCTTATTTTTGGCCTTTAACTTTAACGCAGTGAATCAAGATTATTTGTTTAACAGCTTTGAACAATCCGATTCATTATTTACAGGGAGTGCGCTGGCACATTATCATAATGGCTTTAAAAAAAATAAATTTCCTAAAAATCACCGTAAACGCCTCAAGCTTGCGCATAAAATTTTAAAAGATAATGGGTATTATTTTAAATATGGCTTACTTAAAACGCCAAACCATCGCCCTGTTACGCTGCATTTATTATTGAATAACCCAAATGATGAAAAATTTGCTGGGGCACTTAAAAAAGATTTTGAAAAAATTGGTGTAACCCTAACTATGCAAACTGTTGATGACAGCTTATATCAGCATCATTTGACAAAGTTTGACTATGATATGATTGCATATTCTTGGTATAATTCAATTTCTCCAGGGATTGAGCAAAAAAATTATTGGCACTGCGATAGTAAAAATAAACAGGGATCACGCAATTATGCGGGCATTTGTATGCCTGAAATTGACCAAGCCATTACGCAATTAACCACAGCAACCAGCCGCCATGACCTTGTTAAGGCAGCGGCTAAGCTTGATTATACGCTTATGAATGGTTACTTTTTTATTCCCCTTTATGGGCAGCAACATTATAATATTATCGCCAAAAAAACACTTATACCTTCTGTTGGCGGTGCAACTTACTTTGCAATTAAACCCTAGTGAACAGTGAATTTTACTGGATTTTCCCTTGGGTGCCCAAGGGGGTCTAGGTGAATGAAGACTTCGATTGGATCATCGTAATTTTGCCGAATATAATCCTCAACCTCATCACTAATGTGATGAGCATCTAGCAAAATGGTCTCGGGCGGCAATTCCATGTGAAACTGCATAAAGACCCCACT
>JBLHTX010000022.1:0-18399 GCA_047627635.1 Alphaproteobacteria bacterium
ATAATTTCATCTTTAAGATGCATTGCGCCCCGATCCATTGTGATGGATTCAATGCCGCGATGTGCTGCTAGTAAAATTGTACCACCTGGTGTTTCATACATACCGCGTGATTTCATACCGACAAAACGATTTTCGACTAAATCAAGGCGACCAATACCATTATCACGCCCTAAATCATTTAAGCGTGCCAAAAGTGTCGCAGGCGATAATTGCTCACCATTAATGGCAACTGGATCACCATTTTTAAAGCTCATTTCAATTTCGGTCACTTTATCGGGAGCATCCTGTGGAGAAAGAGTCCGCTGATGCACATATTCTGGGGCTTCAATCCATGGATCTTCCAGCACTTTGCCTTCTGATGATGAATGGAGTAAATTTGCATCAACTGAAAAAGGTGCTTCACCACGCTTATCTTTGGCGATTGGAATTTGATTTTTTTCAGCAAAATCAAGTAAGGCCTCACGGCTTTTCAGCTTCCATTCACGCCAAGGGGCAATCACCTTGATATCAGGCTGTAAGGCATAATAAGCAAGCTCGAAACGGACTTGATCGTTCCCTTTACCTGTCGCACCATGAGCCACTGCATCGGCACCTGTGAGTTTTGCAATTTCAATTTGACGCTTTGAAATTAAAGGGCGTGCAATTGATGTCCCTAATAAATATTGCCCTTCATAAACCGTATTGGCACGAAACATAGGAAAAATATAATCACGGGTAAATTCTTCACGTAAATCATCAACAAAAATTTCAGAGGCACCCATTTGCTCGGCTTTAATACGGGCTGGTTCAACTTCTTCCCCTTGCCCAAGATCTGCCGTAAAGGTCACAACTTCACAATTATAGGTTTGTTGTAACCATTTTAAAATAATCGATGTATCAAGCCCACCTGAATAAGCTAAGACAACTTTTTTAATATCTGACATTTTTACCCCAAAAATAATTTTATATGCTTATCTTATAGGAAAATAACAAGGGTTTGTCACGGTTAAAATTAATCTTGCAAGGTGCTTCTTTTGAAGCCATAAACAAAATAAATACCCAGTGCAAAAATTAAATATACCCCAAGATGTTGAAAAGTTTCAAGGCTCATAGATGCAATTAAAACACCGCAAACCAAAATCCCTGCAATTGGAATATAGGGCTTAAAGGGTGTATTAAACGGACGATGCAAGCTTTTATGATTATAATGTAGATAAATAACACTGCCGCACACAACACAAAATGCCAGTAAAGTTCCCATGGAAACAAGACTACCGAGGGTTGAAATAGGTAATGTTGCCGCTGCAATAGCAGCCAGTACGCCAACAAGCACGGTATTTTTAATCGGGGTTTGCGTTTTAGGGTTAATATCACCAAGGAATTTTGGCAATAAACCATCTTGGGATATTGTCAATAAAATACGCGTCATGCCATAAAGCAACACAAGCATAACCGAGGTTAATCCCATTAATGCACCGACTTTAATACATACTTTAAACCAAGGCATTCCCATCACATCGGCAGCGATTGCAAGTGGTGCTGCTGAGCCAATAAGTTCTTTATAATCAACAATCCCTGTTAATACGAAAGCAAGCCCCATATACAGTAATGTACACACAATCAATGTGCCAATCATGCCAAACGGCATATCTTGTTCAGGGTTTTTTGCTTCAGCCGCCGCAGTGGATACAGATTCAAAACCCATATAAGCAAAGAAAATCATGGAAGCGGCAGAAAATATACCCGTAATGCCATAGGTATTTGTTGAGGGCTCGTAGGCAGGAATGAAAGGTGTTAAATTATCAAAATTAATATAAAAACTACCGATGATAATAAAACTCAAAATAACCGTTAATTTAACAGCGACAATAATATTATTCAAAATGGAAGATTCTGTCATGCCTTTAATTAAAAAAGCTGCAACAGCCAAAATGCCTAAAAAAGCAGGTAGGTTAAACAGTGCCGTTGCCGTTTCATTGTTACCAATTTCAACGATTGTTCCTGTGGGGGCAGTGAGTTGTGGCGGAATATGAATACCGAAATCAGCCAAAAAACTGACCAGATAACCCGACCAACCCACGGCAACCGTTGCAGCTGCAAGTCCATATTCAAGAATTAAAAATGTACCAATCCCCCATGCGGCAAATTCACCAAGCGTTGCATAAGCATACGTATAAGCACTGCCGGATACAGGAAGCACTGATGCCATTTCAGCATAACAAAGCCCAGCAAGACCACAGGCAATCGCCGTAAGTAAAAATGATAAGACCACGGCAGGGCCTGCAAGGGCACCAGCTGCCTCGCCAACCATGACAAAAATACCTGCACCCACAACGCACCCGATACCCAAGGAAAGCAAGTTCCACTTGTTTAAAGTACGTTTTAATCCTAGGCTTTGAGCCTCTTGTTGGATTTGTGCGATCGATTTTTTACCAAGCATACGCCTTGGTAAATCGCTGAAACAGCGTGAAGATTCGGGGCTAGACATCAATAAGTTTCCTCATATTGAGTAAAGTATATAAAATTACTAGCAATATATCTCACAAGATACAAGGATATTTTTTATTTTATAAAAAACTATTTTACAATTGATATTCAGTGGCTGCTTTTAAAAGATTCTGAGTATAGATGTTTTTAGGATTTTTAAAAATTTCTTCGCAGCTACCAGATTCAATAATATGCCCTTGTTTCATCACAATTAATTGATGCGATACCGAACGCACAACAGCCAAATCATGACTGATAAAAACATAGGTTAGGCCATATTTTTTCTGTAAATTTTTCAGCATATCAAGTACTTGTTTTTGAACTGTCCGATCAAGGGCACTTGTGGGCTCATCAAGAATGAGAAGCTTAGGCTTTAAAACTAAAGCCCGTGCAATGGCAATTCGTTGACGCTGACCGCCTGAAAATTCATGCGGATAACGCGGCAAGGTGATATCTGGATCCATGCTGATTTCTTGGAGCATTGTCGAAATTAAGTCGATTTTTTCTTGTTCTGACAGATTTTTGTAATGCAGGTTTAATCCCTCAAGTAAAATTTGCTTAATGGTCATGCGAGGGGATAATGCAGAATAAGGGTCTTGAAAAATCGGCTGAAACTGACGGCGTTTTTTGCGTAAATCATGGCGTGATAATTGGCGCATATCATCACCCAAAATATGAATTGCCCCTTCATAGGGGGTTAATTGCAACAGGCTACTGGCGAAGGTTGACTTGCCTGAACCACTTTCACCGACAATCCCCACAGTTTCCCCTTGATGCAATGTAATATTCATATTCGATACGGCATGAACATGATCCGTAATGCGTTTAAAAAACCCTGTGCGAATGGGGTATTTAACATCTACATTTTCTGCTTTCAGGACAATTTTCGAATTTGCCTGAATCGGATCAGCACTGCCTCTTGGGACAGCATCAATTAAATAGCGTGTATAATCATGGGTACAATTATTCATAATTTGCTTAGCATCACCATACTCAACAATGCGCCCTGCTTGCATCACATAAATTTGATCGGCAGTTTGCGACACCATATCAAGATCATGGCTGATTAACAGCATTGCCATATTGGTTTTTTGACGGATTTTTGATAGTAACTTTAGGATTTGTGCTTGAACTGTGACATCAAGTGCCGTTGTGGGCTCGTCTAGGATTAGTAAATCGGGATTATTTGCCAAGGCAATAGCAATCATAATGCGTTGACGCTGTCCACCCGAAAGTTCATGCGGATAGCATTGACGTTTTTTTTCGGGATCAGGAATTTCAACTTCTTGTAACAGCTGCGTGACCCGATCACTCGCCTGTGAAGGGGTATAATCGCCATGAAGCGTTAAAACTTCAAGGATTTGTTTCTCGATAATATGCAAAGGGTTAAGGGCAGTCATGGGCTCTTGGAATACAACAGCAATTTTTTTGCCTCGTAATTGCCTGAGCGATTCAGAATCAAGCGTTAATAAATTTTGACCATTCAGCCAACATTCACCACTGGTAATTTGCAAAGCATCAGATAATAATTGCGGCACTGAAAGGGCAGTAATTGATTTTCCAGAACCACTTTCACCAACCAATGCTGTGACCTGCCCTGCTTTGACGGTTAAATTAATATTATCCACAAGAGAAATACTGTTTTTTACCCGAATGCACAGATTTTTAATTTCTAAAATATATGTCATGATAAGACCCTTCTTGGGTCAAAAGCATCACGCACAGCCTCGCCAATAAATACAAGTATCGTCAACATTCCTCCCATAACCGTAAAGGCAGTTAAGCCCAACCATGGGGCTTCAAGATTGTTTTTTCCCTGTAATATAAGCTCGCCAAGTGATGGAGAGCCAGGGGGTAAGCCAAGCCCTAGGAAGTCAAGGCTTGCCAGTTTAATGGTTGCGCCCGACACAATAAAGGGAAGCATTGCCATGGCAGCAGTCATCGCATTAGGCAAAATATGGCGAAACATAATTGCTGAATCCGAAACGCCCATGGTGCGTGCAGCCTTGACGAAGTCAAAATTACGGGTACGCAAAAATTCGGCCCGCACAACACCTGTTAAAGAACTCCAGCTGAATAAAACCATAATCCCAAGTAAGACCCAAAAATTTGGCACAAGCAATGACGAAAGAATAATAAGGATATACAGACTGGGCATTGAAGTCCACATTTCAATAAAACGCTGTCCGAATAGGTCAATTTTACCGCCAAAATAACCCTGAATTGCACCTGCCGTTATCCCAATAAAGGAAGCACATAGTGTTAGAATTAAACCGAATAAAATTGAAATCCGAAAGCCATAAATGGCACGAGCCAACACATCACGCTGACGATCATCGGTGCCTAGTAAATGTCGCATTGATGGGGGGGCTGGTGCAGGATGCGTTTCAGCAGTGTCAATTGTATTATAGGAAAAAGGAATGAGCGGTTCAAAAATTTTTCCACCATTATCAAGCACAAGGTCACGCACAAAGGGATCGGTAAAATCGGCCTCAGTATCGAAATCGCCGCCAAAAGCAGTTTCAGGATAAAATTTAAAAAACGGTACATAATAACCGTTATCATGGATTACCAAAAGTGGTTTATCATTGGCAAAAAGTTCTGCAAACAAAGTAACAATAAATAAAATAATAAATAAAATGAAAGCAACAAATCCACGTTTATTTTTTTTAAACCGCTGCCAAATTGGATTTTTATCATTCATATATTATCCTGCTCTTTTTTCAAAATCAATCCGTGGATCAATAAACATATAAACAATATCGCTAATTAACCCTGCAATAAGACCAATTAATGTCATCATATAAAGTGTGCCAAATACGACTGGATAATCACGCTTAATTGTTGATTCATAGCCTAATAAGCCAAGACCATCGAGCGAGAAAACAGTTTCGATGAGTAAATTCCCTGTAAAAAACATCGCAATAAATGCCGCTGGAAACCCTGCAATGACTACAAGCATGGCATTACGAAAAATATGCCCATAAAGAATTTTCTTTTGAGTTAAGCCCTTAGATCGTGCAGTTAAAACATATTGCTTGGCAATTTCATCAAGGAAAGAATTTTTTACTAGAAATGTCGTTGACGCAAAATGACCAATCACCATTGCCGTAATGGGTAAAACTAAATGCCATAAATAATCAAGAATTTTACCTGCAAATGAGAGATCATCAAAACCATCAGACGTTAAACCACGCAGCGGAAACCATTGTACAAAACTACCGCCAGCAAAAAAGGTAATCAGCATAATTGCAAATAAAAAGCTTGGAATTGCATAGCCAATAATAATCACAGTACCAGACCATACATCAAAAGGTGTTCCGTTTTTGACGGCTTTTTTAATACCAAGCGGGATAGACACGCAATAGGAAATTAAAATTGTAAAAACACCAAGTGAGATAGAAACAGGCATTTTTTCAAGAATTAAATCAATAACTTTTCGCCCCTTAAAGTAGCTTTCCCCAAGATCAAAAGTAAGGTAATCACCAATCATTTTTAAAAAACGCTCATGTGGTGGCTTGTCAAAACCGAACTGTTTTTCAAGCTGTTTAATAAATTCAGGATCAAGCCCTCTGGTGCCTTGATAGCCCGATTTACCACTGGTTAAATCTTGCCCCATAGAAACTTCACCACCACCACTGCCACCTGATAAGCGTGCAGTTGCCCCTGCCCCATGCCCTGAAATTTCAGCGATGACTTGTTCAACTGGCCCTCCAGGGGCAAATTGAATGATAACGAAATTAATGAGTAAAATACCAATTAATGTTGGAATAATCAGCAATAAACGGCGAAAAATATAAGCAATCATTTCTTAGACCACCAAAATAAAATACTGTTGCCTGCACCATAGCTTTTTACTTGAGGCGGCAAGCCAAATTTATCCCAATATGCAATACGATCATGGGGGGAATGCCACATGGGAATTGCAAATTGTTTATAACGCAACAAACGATCCAGTACTTTTGCTGTTGTCACAAGCGTTTTACGATCTGTTGAAAAAATTAATTTTTCAATCATGCCGTCAATTGCTTTGTCGGTAATGCCTGCATAATTTCGTGACCCTTGACGGCTTGCAGCAGCCGTGCTCCAATATTCACGCTGTTCATTCCCTGGTGACGGAGATTGTGCCCACATTCCGACAATAGCATCATAGTCAAAATTATTTAAACGGCGAATATATTGTGCTGTATCCATCGTTCTGACATTTGCTTGAATACCAATTTTTTTCATCTTTGCAACCATTGGCAATAATACACGTTCTAGTGCTGGTGATGTATTTAATATTTCAAATTTCACAGGCTGATTATTGGGGGTATAAAGTTTGCCTTGTTTATAAACATAACCTGCTTGCTTTAATATTTTTCGTGCTAAACGCGAACATTGACGATTATCGTTACATGGTTTTTGATCAATATCTCGGGTTAATAATGCAGTGGGAATATCATCCTTGAACTGATTTAATAAATCAAGTTCATCTTGTGATGGCTTACCCGTTGCTGCCATTTGAGATTTTTCAAAAAAGCTGTTTGTTTCAGCATAGGCATTATAAAAAAGTTTTTTATTAAGCCATTTAAAATCATAATTTAAATTTAAAGCCTGCCGCAAAGCAGGGTTTTGAAATAATGTACGGCGTAAATTAAACACAAGCCCCTGAAAGGGTTTAGGGTTTAAGTTAGAAAACGTGCTTTTTTTGACTTTGCCATTTTTAAAAGCAGAAAAATCATAGCCTTTTGCCCAATTCTTAGCACTAATTTCTGTATAATAATCAAATTCCCCTGCTTTGAAGGCCTCAAATGCAACACTACTATCACGATATAATTCATATTTTATAGTATCAAAATTATGTGTGCCCTTACGAATTGGTAAATTTTTTGCCCAATAATTTGGATTACGCTTATAGATAACTGTACGATTAGGCTCGAAACTATCAATTATATATTGTCCTGAAACCACAGGGATATCGAGGGAAACTTTGGTAAAATCACGTTTTTCCCAATAATGCTTTGGCAAAATAGGCAACTGTCCTGTAATTAATGGCAGTTCACGATTGCCAGCCATATCGAATGTGAACTTAACTGCTTGATCGTTAACTTTAGAAACACTCTTGATATTCGCATAATAATAACGATAAAGTGGATCGCCCTTTTCTCGTAAAATATTAAACGAGAATACCACATCATCAGCCGTAATGGGATGACCATCTGAAAAAGTTGCTTCGGGTCTTAAGTGATATTCAACCCATGAATAATCTTGGGGGTGAATTATTTTTTCAGCAATAAGACCATATTCACTGCCTGCCTCGTCATAGGCACGCTGTAATAATTTATCATAAAGCAAGCCAACCCCCGCAGCAACTTCGCCCTTGCCGTTATACGGATTAAAATCATCGAAGCCACCAATTGCCGATAAGGTAACTTTGCCGCCTTTTGGGGCATCAGGATTAACATAGTCAAAATGCGTAAAGTTTTTATCATATTTTAATTTACCAAACAAAGAAAGACCATGACTGTTAATCAATGTTTGATTTTGTGTATC
Source organism: Alphaproteobacteria bacterium (assembly GCA_047627635.1). Classification (GTDB taxonomy): domain Bacteria; phylum Pseudomonadota; class Alphaproteobacteria; order JBCCNR01; family JBCCNR01; genus JBCCNR01. Next base: position 8,002 of record JBLHTX010000022.1, read on the forward strand.
CATTGCATCTTGTGCATGAATAACCTGCCCCATGATACATAAGCATAAAATACCTCGAGATAGTACTTTTAGATACTGAAGCATAACACCCTCCCCTTGTTCATTTTTTTATTGTTATTATATATTATTTTTAGACTAAAATAACACTCGCTAATCCTAGAACACCAAAAAATCCAACGACATCGGTTACAGTTGTTACAAAAACAACAGCTGAAATGGCAGGATCAATTTTTAATGCACGCAGTGCCAAAGGAATAGCAATCCCTGAAAATGCTGCAACTATCAGCTGTATCAGCATTGCCGCAGCCATCACAATCCCCATGCGATAATCAGCGTCCCATAAATTAACCCATGATCCCATAAACACCAATAACGCAGCAACAATCGCAAAAATAACGCCATTACAAACACCAACAATCATTTCTTTTCTGATGGTACGCCGCATATTGGTTTCAGTAAGCATTCGCGTTGCAATCCCCCGAATGGCAAGTGTTAATGTTTGAGAGCCGGCATTACCGCCCATAGATGCAACCAAAGGCCCCAAAGCCGCAAGTACAACATATTTTTGAACAATATCCCCAAAATAGGTAATTACAACCGCAGCCAATATTGCAGTTATTAAGTTAATGCCAAGCCAATAAGCCCGATTTTTAACAACATCCTGAATATCATCGCTTAATTCTTCACCGCCAACCCCTGCAAGCTGTTTAATATCATCTTCGGCTTCTGATTGAATAATCTCAACAACATCATCAACCAAGACAACCCCAATAATACGACCACTATGTCCTAAAACAGGGACAGAACTAAGACGATAATGCTCGATACGATACGCAACATCTTCTTGTTGATCCCCTACTGATACAGGTTTATAATCCTTTTCTGCCAAATCCTCGAGGCGTATATCACGATGACTGCGGATCAATGATGTCAGTAAAATTGATCCAACAGGCTTATAATTTGGTGAAACAACATAGATTTCATAGAATTTTTCAGGTAAATCCTTTGAGGCCATACAAAAATCGACTGTTTGCCCAACCGTCCAATATGCAGGCAAGGTCAAAAAATCACGCCGCATAATCCGTGCAACCGAATTTTCAGGATATTGAAAGGCTTGCTCAATGGCAACGCGGTGCAATCCTGAAACATGGGATAATACTTCTTTGAGCTTTGAAGGCGGTAAATTTTCGACTAAATAAACCGCATCGCTTGTATCAAGATTAGTGATATAAGCGGCAATAATTTTAGGCTCAAGCACACTTAAAACCTGATCACGAATGCGTGGCTCAAGCTCTGTCAGCATTTCTCCAGAAAGATCGCAGCCAATCGCCTCGATAAGCGTTGAACGCACATCACGATCAAGAAACTCAATTAAATCAGCGATATCAGCTGGCCTTAAAGCCAAAGCCATATCATGGGCAATATCAAGCTGACCCGATATGAGTGATTTTTCTACATTGTCAACATATTCACTGTTAAGCTCAGGGGGCAATGTATCGTCAATTACAAGAGTTTCGCGATCTGCTGATGAAAATTGATCGTTATTATTATTATCTACCATAGAGAATCAAATCAAATATATCTCATTACAAAATTGAAAATTAAACATAATCATATTAAAATGCAATCATCATTTTTTTTTACTGATTAAAAAATCAAAAATACAATTAGTAAGAAGCCAATGCTTTTTTATTTAATGCTTCATTACAAGCCTCAAAGGCAGTTTTATAAGCATCGGTAAAACCAAGCAAGGAATATGTTTCTGTAAATTTTTTATCGTGAATTGTTTTGCCTGAAATACGCAACTTATACCCTTTTTGTGATGCCAACACAAAACGACTTTCATCAATCGATGATTGAAGCCAAGCCCATTGATCTTGAGGAATGAGTGCAAACTGAACCATACGATCAATTTTTAACATTAGTTTTTCATCGGATTCAAGGCTATGATGAGAATGATAGGCTAATTCGTCACGTTCTTTTTTTTCAAGTCGAATGGAGAGCATTAAGGCACTTTGCACGGCATCTATCTCATTCACCTTACGCTTTACTTTATAAGCATTAATTGGTGCAGAAGAAATCCAACATACTGTTTCTTGTGCAGTAATCATTGAAAATGCCTCCCAATCTTTAAAACTACCCAGCTGTGTAAAATTATTGATTTTTTGCAACTGAGATGCCTTATGCAAAATTGAAATCGTCCCAGTGGCTTCATCTGAACTTGTTATCTTATCTGTGACTTCGCTCGATTTTGTTGCGTCTTGAACGGGCTTATTGTGAGATATAGGTGTTTTTACTTTTAAATCTGCGGCATAAACATACGACAGCAAAAATGCCACTGTAAATGTACAGCACCACAAGATAGCATAAAATACTTTATGCGAACAATGTTTGTAAATATAATCCATATCGGCTAAACTATCATCTTATTAATCTTATTCAAGTAAAATTTATGTGCATGATGCATTCTCCATATTTTAAAATAATTGCTTTATATATCGCCTTGTTATGCTTTCTTGTTGGTTGCCATCACGGTTATCCTCAATCAGAACAAAGTAAAATAATCCGCATAACCCCAAATATTCAAGTAAATGCACCGCCCGATTCTTTTGTAAAGCCTTATATTAATCATAACGCCTTCACGGAAGCAAAAAATTATAAAGTTTTTTTAAACGCAAATAAAGGCAAAAAACGTATTAAAACCGAATATGGAACGATAGAATTTCCCGTAAATTTTAAATACTTATCATTCACCCTTAAGGGAGATGAAAATTTAATGAGCCTTAAAACACCCCTTACGCTGCTTAGTATTATTAACCAGAATAATAAGGCAATTTTAAGTCTTAAATTACATAATCGGATTTATTGGATTGAAACACATATTAAGGGACAGAGCAAAAGCGATCGCATACCACTGTTTCTAGATTATGCCAAAGGGGAATTTATAGTCACGCATAATAAAGATAGTATACATTTAAAAATTGGTGATTATACAAAAAACATAGCACATGATACGCAAGATTACAAGCTTAAAATTGGCATTACCCGCCATGACCTTTTAAGATATAGCGGCATATACTTACCAGAACAAACTTTATACATTAATAATATGATCACTCAATAATGCAACATATTCTATACGAAAATGGGCTCACGCTGATTTGCAAGCTGATAATAAGGTGTATTAAAATCAATTTTATCATCAGGTGACCATGTTAAATTTTTAAGCAAACTTTCAGGTAAAAGATCAATAATATGATTGCCAGCCCGAAGCTTCTCTAGAAATTCCCTCTGGGCAAACACCTGAATTTTTGTATTCGGATAACTATGGAATGTATTACTGAGAGCACGAAACAAGTTAAGCACAACAGACTTAAAAGAAAGCGCGTAATGATCTTGGTAATTATGATATAGTCGACTAACAGATGCACCACTCCGCTCTCGTGAGATTTGCATAAGGCCAAGCTTCGAGATTGGCAAGACATCCACTTCAGCAGGATCATCTGCACATAATTTAATCATTTCTGCTTCAATCGCCTTGTTCATGGCTTCATCACGCATATTAATAAAATCAATAACAATAATACCAGCTAGATTACGCAAACGTATTTGACGGATAATTTCTGGAATTGCATTTAAATTAACATTTAACTGATGGCGATCATTTGTTTTTTGATTACCTGCAAAGGCATTTACATCAATGGCGGTTAATGCTTCGGTTTCCTCGATTACAATTTCGCCAATACGACCAAATGTAATTTTTTTAGCAAGCATAATATCAAGGTTTTCTTGGATTACTGCATCAATACGTGCTGGATCCAGTAACTTAATATTGTCTTTTAGGTCTGGCGTAATATGATTCCACTTTGCACGATATTCATTGAATAATTTTTCATTCCCAATAAAAACTTCACCTTGTGCGAGATAGTTAGTAATAATCCACTCAAAAAAATCTGTTCCAAATTTTAATTTACCTGGCACTTTTTTAAGCCGTATTTCCTCCGCAAGGGCACGCCACATTTGTGCAAGAAACTGTGCTTCATGACATAAGACCTGAAAGTCACTCCCGATTGCTGTTTCACGCACTAAGATATTTTCAATACCAGCACTTTTTAAATTATGAATGATCAGCTGTCCATTTTGTCCAGATTTCACTTTTGCACGTTGTGATAAATGTACACCTGGCTTTGAGGGAATAAATAATAAACGAGGAGAAGGCAAAACGATATCGTTAGAAACGCGCACTAATTTATCATCAATGGCACTACGAGTTACAGTAACTGGAATTAAATTACCAGGCTTAAAAGCGTTTTGATTATTGCGTCCAAGCGGCATGAATGCCTTGCCATGATCACCAATCGAGAGAAAAAACCCATTCATTGCTGGTGACCATTGCTCGACCTTTGCAAGATATATTTCATGCTGTAAAGCACCCATATCGAAACGTTTTACAACGTAATCACGGGACTTTCCTGCCACAACACCCAATGCCCGATCTTCACCCGGCGATGTTGATAAATAAAGTGAACGGTTAAATTTCATAATAGTATCATTATTTCATAAATCAATAGATATTTTATGCCAGACTTTTTGAATGATAGCCAGCCCAATGTAAAAGGGTTGCCGTTTCATAGACAGGTAATCCGACGACACCACTATAGGAACCAGAAATTTGTTGTATGAATTGCCCAAAAAACCCTTGCAATGCATAGCCACCTGCTTTGCCTTGCCACTGATTTGTGTGTTTAAAGGCTTCAATTTCACTTGGGTGCAATCTTTTTACTTTTAGTTTTGTTTGTACCAATTTTTGTTTAATAATCCCCTGAGGATTACAAATCGCAACTGCTGTCATTGTTGTATGCTTGCTGCCCGAGAGTAAATTCATACAGTAATTAAAGTCATCAATGGTTTCTGCTTTGGGTAAAATACGCAATCCTTTAACAACCACAGTATCGGCAGTAATGATAATTTTACCCAAATGATCATCTTTAACGGCTAGCATTTTTTCATAGGCCATACGCTCTGCATAGATGTGTGGCTTTTCTTTTTTTCGACAAGTCTCATCAATATCAGGTGCAACCACAGCACTGGGGGTAATATTAATCGATTCTAATAAATCAAATCGCCTTGGGGATGAGCTTGCTAAAATTAACTCAGGGATATAATGCCTCTATTGTTGCTTATGATTGCGATAATCGATAGAAAATATTATTTAAAACGATAAGTAATACGGCCCTTTGAAAGATCATAGGGTGTCATTTCAACTTGAACTTTATCACCTGCTAGGATACGAATACGATTCTTGCGTACTTTACCTGCACTATGGGCGATAATTTCGTGCTCATTATCAAGGACTACGCGAAACATTGCATTTGGCAATACTTCCCTAACAGTCCCTGTAAACTCAATTAATTCTTCTTTTGCCATTGATGATCCGTTTCAATTTGTAAATAATTATAATATCTTGTAATCTATTTATAGGTTATTGAAAAAAAATCAAGAAATTGCTGATGTTTTTTAGATTGATATTTGTTTTTTATATAAAAATGCCCTAAAAGTACTCTATGTTAGGATATAATCATTTTTTTTACGGCACAGATAGTCAATTATATTGTGATGGCGTTAGCGTCACTGATATTGCGAACCAAGTGTCTACACCCGTCTATATTTATTCGGCTAAGCATTTAAGGGATCAATATCAATTATTTGCCAAACATTTGCCAAATTGTTTAATTGCTTTTGCTGTCAAGGCGTGTCCTAATATTGCAATTTTAAAACTTTTAGGGGAACTGGGTTGCGGTGCAGATATTGTATCGGGCGGAGAAATGCGGCGTGCCCTTAAGGCAGGTATTGCTCCCAAGAAAATAATGTTCTCGGGCGTTGGCAAGACATCTGAAGAAATAGAATTTGCCCTTAATAACAAAATTGGTATGCTGAATGTTGAATCAGAGGGCGAGTTAGAAAATATCGCTAAAATTGCAGCTGATATGAACATTCAAGCGCCAATTTCTTTACGCATTAATCCAGATGTTTTAACCCAAACACTACCCGGGATTTCAACTGGTAAAAAAGGCGATAAATTTGGTATTCCACAAAAAGACTGCCTTAGATTGTTTAAAAAATTCTATCATCATAAACATTTGAATTTTAAGGGCATTGATTTTCATATCGGATCACAAGTTTTAAATGTTGATAATTTTGCTGAAGCGTTTGAAAAAATGCGCGCCCTTGTTATATCTTTACAAGAAAAAGAATATCATATTACCCATGTTGATTGTGGTGGCGGCCTTGGGGTTCCCTATCAAACAGATCAAGCACCGCCTAACATTGAAAGCTATGCAAAAATTGTTAAGCATTATTTTGGTGATTTAAATGTTCAGCTTGCCTTTGAACCAGGGCGTTTTATTGCCGCAAATTCGGGTATTCTGGTCAGTAAAGTTTTGTATTTAAAGCAAGATTTCAGTGATAAAAATGATCCTTGGGAATGCCTTATTATTGATGCTGCAATGAATGATTTGGCACGTCCTGCAATGTATGGTGCTTATCATCATATTATTCCCGTGATTGAAAATCAAACGATGCCACAAGCAATATATGATATTGTAGGTCCCATTTGCGAAAGCACCGATACCTTTACTAAGAAATATCCATTACAAGTTGCTATGCCCAATGATTTGGTCGCATTTTTAACGGCAGGTGCTTATGGCACATCAATGGGATCAAATTATAACACACGCCTTGATATTCCCGAAGTCTTAGTCGATGAAGATCAGACATGGCGTATTATTCGTAAAAAATCAACCTACGAACATTTAATGTCCCTAGAGGTATATTAATAAAGCCGAACTTGTATTTGCATTATGCCATGCACTTGGTATTCGATAATATATTATAATATTTTGAGTGATATCAAGGGCCTTGTCGATGGCTTGATTTTTCATGTCGATCTATGGTATGTTTTTAATATAATCGATTATACATTTGCAGATTTCGCTAATTTGCCCTTTTTTATTGAGGTCACAATAAATAAAACTTTTAAAAACGCGTTTTTAACTTAAAAAAACCAAAATATACATAATAACAGGAAAAATCATGCAACTTTTGCTTTATTGTTGGCAATATTAGCCGATAACTTTGAATAATTATGGATAAACACGCATAATGCACATTTTATGACGATAAAACTTACCCAAGATATTGGGTGATCCTGTCGCATTCTTGGTGTCATAATATTCCTAAATCTTTGTAGTGGAGAATGCACCCACTCCGATTTTATACGCTGTTTACATCGATCATCACAGCGTCGCCCCAGCTAAATCTTTCAGCCGCTTCAAGCCAAGTATGTCCTTGGTGATGACAAAGTGCCTGATTTGGTTGGGTTTTATTTTGCACACTTAATTTTAAAATACTTATAAATATCAATCTCGTTTTAATATTCTTTATAATAAAGCACTATTTTGGCTTCTTATCGGTCTCTTTATCAGGCAGCATAATTTTCATGTCTGCCTTAATACCGTTCCAATCTTGAATAGGCACAACTGTCACCGCATTTTTAGGGCTTCCCTCAATGATACGGTTTGAATATACTAAGTAAATAATCGCTTTGCGTTTAGCATCGAACATACGGACAACTTGCATTGTCTTAAAAACAAGGGACGTACTTTTTTTAAAAACAACTTCACCTTGCTTAAATGTCTGTTTTATTTTAATAACACCCATTTGACGGCAACTAATAGAGGCATCGGCACTATCTTCTTGAAAGCCAATAATACTAGCCGCACCGCCTTTTTTTGCTCTTGATAAATAGCATGTAATACCCTCAATTTTAGGATCATCAAAGGCCTCAACAGTAATTTTATCGTTTGGCGTTAAAAGTCTAAACTTTGTGCGGACACTACTAATTTCCTCAGAATATATTGGGGTGATACTAAGGATAAGAAATATCAAAAACAATGCTGATCGTGCATACGAAAAGAAAAACATAATACAAGCCCTGTATAGTCAATTAAGTTGAATTTTTTTTAAAAATTCAACGCTGAACTCACGCACTTCGTTTGTGAATAAAAGCCTTAAGCCTAATGCTTTTATCATAGCAGAACAGATTTATAATCTGATTCTGCTATATATAAGAATAACTTTTTCTCTATACACAAAATATAAGATTTTAAATAGTCTTTTTTAAGTTATATCAAACCAGTAAGTACGCACCCAACAAATAGTAAATTAATACAAATCAAACAAAAAACGGCAAACGAGCCTAAATCTTTCGCTTTTTTTGCAAAATCTGAAATTTGGGGTGATATGTGATCGACAATAAGCTCGATTGCCGTATTAAATGCCTCTGCGGCCAATAGCAAAAACCATAATAAGGATATGTTAAAATAATGCACAAAGCTTGCCCCTTTGAGGGCAAACATGACAAGAGAGATAATAAAAAACAATACTTCATGCAAAAAAGCAGTTTCTGTGGCAAGGACTTTCAAGCCATCAAATGCATATTTTATAGCAAATAATAAATGTGTTAAACCGTTTTTTTTATGTATTTTATGAGGCTCCACTTGTGATTACTGCTTTAAAACACTTGATAAAGACATTGCAATACTCATATCGCCTTGTATTTTTAAAGCACCTGAAAAATAAGCATTCATAGGATCAACTGATCCATCAACAATGCCCGATAAGGTTTCTTTATCAAGCGACAAAGTACAATCAGCACTTGACGGGTCATCTAGTTTTTTACCATCTGTATCAACAGCAATTTGCGTATCATCAACATTAATGCAAACGCTTCCTGCTAATGAGGCTTCTTGGAGTTTATTTTGAATTTGCTCTTCTAAAGACATATAATTCCCTTAATTTACAAGATGATATATTAGTGACGATTTTCTGCTGTTGCATCCGTATCTTTTGAGGTATCAGGAAGCATTAAATCGGCTAAATCATCCCACTCAATTGGTGTTAAAGGCTTTGTAAGGGCGTGCTTAAGAACCTCGTCAATATGTGATACCGGAATTACTTCTAGACCACCTTTAATATCATCAGGGATTTCATCAAGATCTTTTTCATTGTCTTGCGGGATAAGCACTGTCTTGATGCCGCCACGCAAAGCCGCAAGCATTTTTTCCTTTAGGCCACCAATTTCAAGAACACGGCCACGAAGCGTGACCTCGCCTGTCATGGCAATATCTTTGCGGATTGGGTTTTCGGTCAAGGCAGACACTATTGTTGTCACCATACCAACACCAGCCGAAGGGCCGTCTTTGGGGGTTGCAGCTTCGGGAACATGTACATGAATATCACGTTTATCAAATAGCCTTGGATTAATGCCAAAGGCAGAAGCACGAGAACGCACATAAGACGATGCGGCCTCGATTGATTCTTTCATTACGTCGCCAAGTTTGCCTGTCATCACAAACTTGCCTTTTCCCGGTAAAACCAAGGCCTCGATTTGTAAAATATCACCACCAAATTCAGTCCAAGCAAGTCCAGTTACGGCACCAATTTGATGCTCTTCATCGCTAGTACCAAATTTAAACTTACGCACACCAAGAAATTCATAAAGATTTTTATCAGTAATCTCAATCTTATCAGCTTCATTGAGTAATATTTTTTTCATTGCTTTACGCATAATCCGAGAAACTTCACGCTCTAGGTTACGAACCCCTGCTTCACGGGTATAATGGCGTATCATTGCAAGCCACGCACAATCTGATACTGTAATCTCGTTCTTTTTAAGACCATGATTAGAAACTTGTTTATCAAACATATGAGCTTTAATAATCTCAAGCTTTTCAGTTTCGGTATAACCAGAAACTCGAATAACTTCCATACGATCAAGCAATGGTCGTGACATTTGCAAGGAGTTTGCAGTCGTCACAAACATAACATCGGATATATCATATTCAATTTCAATATAATGATCGATAAAGTTCGCATTTTGCTCCGGATCAAGCACTTCTAGTAAGGCAGAAGCCGGATCGCCACGATTGTCATGCGACATTTTATCAATTTCATCAAGGAAGATCAGAGGGTTTTTGGTTTTAGCCTTTTTCATCGCCTGCATAATTTTACCAGGCATTGAGCCAATATAAGTACGGCGATGCCCCCGAATTTCAGACTCGTCACGCAATCCACCAAGGGAAATACGCACAAATTCACGGCCAACCGATTGTGCAATCGACTTTCCAAGTGACGTTTTACCAACCCCTGGAGGGCCTACAAGACATAAAATAGGGCCCTTTAATTTATTAACACGCTGCTGAACGGCAAGATATTCTGTAATCCGCTCTTTTACTTTATCAAGACCGTAATGATGTTTATCAAGAATTTTTTGAGCACCTAGAATATCTTTTTTCAGACGTGACTTTTTATCCCATGGTAGCGATAAAATCCAATCTA
>JBLHTX010000023.1:0-18169 GCA_047627635.1 Alphaproteobacteria bacterium
TGGTTCAAAATATTATAATCCCAAAATTCCACATATATTATTCAGGGTGAATAGAATGCTACACCCCAGTCACAATAATAAAGTACCTTGATTTGGGTGTGAATTTGAAATTGGTTTTTTTATAGTTTTTTTAGGAAGAGATTTTTTCTTGCTTTTTCTTGCTTGTGAAGATTGGGTCTTGCGGCTACCATGTTTTTGAAACAAATTTTTTGCTTCTGCTTTATGTTCCAAAGTTTTTTTAAGCGCATATATTTTATCAGACGCCGCTTTACGAGCCGTTTTTTCGTCAATAATTGGCATTGGATATGTGTGCATATATTCAGGTTTTTCCCACGGCGTATGGATAAATTCAGTCGGCATATCGACAAGCTCGGGGATCCATTGTTTGATAAAAATCCCCTCTGGATCTTGATCTTGACTTTGTTTAATGGGATTATAAATACGAATGGCATTAATACCTGTCGTTCCTGATTGCATTTGTGCTTGTGAATAATGAATACCAGGTTCGTAATCAACAAATAATTGCGCCAAAAAATGAGCAGGCCTTTGCCAATGCAACCATAAATGATAAGCCGAAAAGCTCATAAGCATGGCACGCATCCGAAAATTAATCCAGCCTGTGGCAATCAATGCACGCATGCATGCATCAATTAAGGGATAGCCTGTTTTTCCAGCTTTAAAGGCATTAAAATAATGTGTGTTAAAATCGTTTTCACGCAAACCATTATACAATATATGCATATTGCTATATTCAATTTCAGGCTCATCTTCGAGTTTTTGAATGAAATGACAATGCCACCGTAAACGACTAAGGAATGATTTTAAGGCACTTTTCCATTTTCCAGTTATATGACCAGTAATATTATAGGGCAGGGCATTAAGGTCATCGTAACGGATAAGAGCCGTTTGAAAAGCTTCACGCATTGATAAAACACCAAACGCCAAATAAGGCGATATACGCGAGCAAGCTTGCCACGCAGTCACGGGCGATGACATTTCCTGTGTATATCCTTCCCCTCGTTTATAAAGGAAACTATTAAATGTCTCGAGACACGCAGCACGCCCCCCTTTTTGTCTTTGCAAATCTTGGCATCCATCATGGGTTAAATTAAACAAGCTTGAATCACTCATTTTATCAGAGGGTAATTGAGTGATATTTTTTAAAGGAGCTGTTTCAATGATGGGGGCATACATTTCTTGGTGCCATAATAATGCCCAATCATCACGGTTTTTTAAGCGTCGAAAAACACCAAAATTAACATATTCATGCCATGTAATTATATGTTTTTGTGTCCATTGTAAAACGGCTTTATCGCGTTGATATGTCCAATTATTCCATGTTTCTTGATGTGACCACAAAGTAATATTGGGATTTTTTTGCTGAATATCCGTCAATATATCAATAACAGAGCCAACCTTGACGGTTAATTGTGCTTTTAAATGATGATTTAAGGACTTTAAACATTCAACTAAAAATGCGTGATGTCGAAAGCTTAAATCGGGTTGTTGCCATAATTCAGGCTCAAAGACATAAAGCAGCAAAACAGGCTCACCTGTTTTTAAAGCCTCAGTTAAGGGTTTATGATCGGCAATTCTAAGATCTCGTTTAAACCAAACAATATGGAGCATGAAGTGTTGTACGTCTATGAGGTGATTTTTTGTAAATGTCTATGTTAGCATTGTAACGTTTTTTATTCTTTTTTCAATACTTCATTAAAAGTCAAAGCTTTGAGTATCTACATTATTAAAACATTGAGGGTTAAAAAAGCTATCTATTGTTTTTTAAATATATTTATTTTAAATAAATATATTTTATGATATAATTATGTAAATAAATATATACAGGAAAATTAAATGAATATAAGAAGATCTAAGTCATGTAGTGATTTATCACAATCACAATCACAATCACAATCACAATCACAATCACAATCACAATCACAATCACAATCACAATCACAATCACAGACCAGACAGCTAATCCGTGATGACAGTACTTTGACAGATGGTGCTTATCTTGAGTTTTCTACGCTTGGTATTAAAATGGTGCAAAATAATAATAAATGTTGTGGCATGCCAGTCCCTAGTTTTTTAGCTAAGTGGCTTCCAACACGAGATAATGCAATGGATTAAAAGGCTTATTAATTTAAATATCAAACTTAAAATCATAACTTATACATGGCAATATTGTTTAAATTATATATATCAAGGGATTTTTTGACCCCTTGTTTTTTCCTTGGCATAGCGTTATATAAATAGTAATAACATTACAAAAATAACGGATTATTTGCTATGAGCCTATCGCCTGATATTATTACAGCTTTAAAAAATCGCCTTGTTGACACAATTAATGCCACAACCGACGAGCAATCTCTTGAAACATTACGGGTCACTGCCTTGGGAAAAAAAGGTGAAATTTCCGAGCTTATGAAAAATCTTGGCAAAATGTCTGTCGATGATAAAAAAACCTATGGCCCTTTATTAAATAGTCTAAAACAAGATATTGCGGCAGCAATCGAGGATAAAAAGCAAATTCTTGCTGATCTTGCCCTGGAGGCACGCCTTAAAACCGAACATTTAGACATTACTTTGCCGTGCTATCCCGTGGCAAAAGGCGGCATTCACCCTGTATCGCAGGTGACGAATGAAGTGATTGATATTTTCGCCAATTTAGGCTTTAAATTTGCTGAAGGACCTGAAATTGAATCTGAGGATTACAATTTTACAAAATTAAATATTCCTGAAAACCATCCTGCACGTCAAATGCATGATACATTTTATTTTCCCAAACAAGATGATGGCACATGTCCACTTTTAAGGACTCATACAAGCCCTGTTCAAGTCAGAACGATGCTGAATGAAAAACCGCCTATTCGCATTATCGCACCAGGAAAAACCTATCGCTGTGACAGTGACATGACGCATACGCCCATGTTTCATCAAATTGAGGGTCTTGTGATTGAGGAAAACATTAATTTAGGGCATTTACGCTATACGCTTGAATATTTTTGTAAAAAATTCTTTGAAGTCGATAATATTGAGCTCAGATTTAGACCGTCTTTTTTCCCCTTTACTGAACCCTCAATGGAGGTTGATGTGCGGTGTGATCGGTCAAAAGATGTGTTAAAAATTGGCACTGGCAACGATTGGCTCGAAATTTTAGGCTCGGGTATGGTGCATCCGAATGTGCTGGAAAATTGTGGCCTTGATCCCAAGCAAGTACAGGGTTTTGCATTCGGCATGGGCATTGATCGCTTGGCAATGTTAAAATATGGGATGCCAGATTTACGCGCATTTTTTGATGCGGATAATCGTTGGCTTTCGCATTATAATTTCATGCCCCAAGCCGCATAAATTTCAAAAGGAATATTGAATAATGTCAACAAATTTTGATACACAAAATAAAACGTTAAAGGATTTATTAGGTAATGGTAAAATTTATACAGTACCTTTATTTCAACGTGATTACAGCTGGTGTGACGAGCAATGGGAAGATTTATGGCTTGATATTTTAGAAATTATTGATACAGATACGCCTAATGTGCATTATATGGCTTATTTAGTTTTACAAAAAAGTGATAATGATGATGTGTTTAAAATTATTGATGGTCAACAACGTCTGACAACATTATCAATTTTAATATTAAGTATATTAAGGTATATACAAAATATTCCCCAAGATAAAAACCACAATCATCAAGATGATTTAAAAAGAAGTGAAGCCCTAAGGAGCACATATATTGGTGCACTTGATATGATTAGCCTTGAAACAAAATCAAAATTAAATCTTAATCTTAACAATGATCATTATTATCAATCCTATATTGTTGCTTTAAAACCATTACCCATTAGAGGATTTAAAGAATCAGAACATCGACTTAGAAAAGCATCTGATTGGTTTGACAAAAAAATTGATACTTACATAAAAACACACAACATAAAAATTGATAATATCACATCAACCCTTGTTGCATTTGTTGAAAAAATGGCAAAGAACCTTTTGTTCACATCAATAACAGTCACAGATCAACTCAATGCCTATGCTGTTTTTGAAACACTTAATACCCGAGGCGTTAAATTATCTTCGCCTGATTTACTTAAAAATTATTTATTTTCATTGATCTTTTATCAAAGCAATCAAAATAAGCATGAAATAGATATCCTTGCTAAGCGGTGGACAGAATTATGTAGACGCCTTGAGGATACCGCTTTTCCGCAATTTTTACGTTATTATTGGATTAGTCATCATAAGTCTGTGCGTAAAGTACATCTATTTAAGGACATCAAAAACACAATTCAGACTCGCCAAGATGCCTATAATTTAATTTCTGGCCTTGAAAATATAGTTGAACTATATACCAATCTTGCAAAGCCAGATGCAGGATCATTATCATCAGAGGCGCAAAAATATGCAAAAACTTTAAAAGCATTTAGCGTTCAACAGTTTTATGTTATTATTCTTGCCGCACAGAAAATACTTTCAGAGAAAGAGCTTACAGATTTGCTTCATAAGTTTGTTGTTATTTCTTTTCGCTATAATATTATTTCATCTTTATCTACAAGTGAACTAGAAACTAAATATCAAAAAATTGCACTTGATATTACCAAGGGAAACTTAACAGATTTAACACAAATCATAGATTCATTACGCAGTGTTTATGTTTCTGATAAGCAGTTTGAAAATGACTTTAAAGAAGCTGTTATTGCGAAATCTAAAATTCAATATTATATACTTGGTGAAATTGAAGTACAACAAGGAGGCACACAACCCCAAGAAAATACCTATAGTGTAGAGCATATATTACCACAAAATGCCCATCAAGATGATTGGAATTTCAGTGACCACGAGCTTAGTAGCTTTATTAATAGACTTGGTAACTTAGCGTTACTTGAAAAAAATAAAAATAATAAGATTGGTAATATTGCTTATAATCATAAAGTTGATATTTTTAAGCAATCTTGCTTTCAAACAACTAGATCTATTCCTGATCATTACGCAGCATGGACAATTAAATCAATAGAGTCACGGCAAACCCAAATGGCAAAAAAAGCCAAAGAAATTTGGAAAATCTCTCGATTTTCTTGACCACAAAACATAATATAATAAAAAACAAGATACACACATGAAATTCACATTATCCCGTCTTTTTGATTTCCTTGAAACGGATGCAACGATTAATCAAATTACTGATGCCCTTAATAATTTGGGGCTTGAAGTTGAAAGCGTCAATGATCCCAATGAAACCCTTGGGGCGTTTACAGTTGGTAAAATTATCAGTGCTGAAAAACATCCTAGTGCCGATCGTTTGCAAATTTGCCAAGTCGAGACTTTTGAGGGTACAAAGCAAATTATTTGCGGTGCCCCCAATGCACGCCAAGGGCTTAATGTTTGCGTGTCTTTGCCGAATATGTATATTCCAGGCTTAGACATTACGATTAAAAAAGGCAAAATTCGTGACGTTGAATCCCATGGTATGCTGTGTTCTTTGGGGGAGTTAGGTATTGAAGCACCCGAAACTGACGGTATTTTAGAAATTGCTGATACTGCCAAAGTAGGCGAAAAAATTATTGATATTTTAAATCTGAATGACCCAGTGATTGAAATTTCTGTTACACCAAACCGTCCCGATGCGTTGGGAGTTTACGGCATTGCACAAGACCTTGCGGCGTTTGGTATCGGCACTTTAAAACCGCTGGAAATACCTGAAATTCAAGGCACATTCACAAGCCCGATTACGGTCGATGTTCAGCACCCTCAAAGCTGTCCGCATTTTGTAGGCTATTATATTAAAAATGTTAAGATCACGCAAAGCCCCGATTATATTAAGCATTTTCTTAAATCTGTTGGGTGTAAATCGATTAATGCCCCCGTTGATATTACTAATTATCTTGCTTATAGTTTCGCACGCCCTTTGCATGTTTTTGATGCCGATAAAATTGGTACAAAAATTTCTGCCCGTTTGGCAGATTCTAGCGAAACCATTGAAGCCCTTGATGAGGGCACTTATCAGCTTCAAGAGACCGATATTGTGATTGCCGATGAGCATAGCCCCCAAGCCATCGCAGGGATTATGGGCAGTATGAAAAGCGGTGTTTATGATGATACAGTCAATATCTTCCTTGAGAGTGCTTATTTTGATCCCGATTATGTGGCGGCAACAGGGCGACGCTTGAATATTTTATCCGATGCACGCTACCGTTTCGAGCGAGGCGTAAATCCTGCCTTTACGGAAAATGGAGCAAAAATTGCCGCAAAAATGATTATTGATTTATGTGGTGGTGACATTTCAAATATTGTGATTGCTGGTAAACCTGCCTTGCCCGATATGGCTTTTCAATTATCCCATGATGCAGTGTTAAAGCTGACAGGGATCGAGATTGACTTTGTGAAACAAGAAAAAATCCTACGGTCACTTGGTTTTACAGTGATTAATCAAGGGAAAAAACTGATTTGCGTGCCGCCTGCCAGTCGTCCCGATATTAAGGGACAGGCTGATCTCATCGAGGAAATAATCCGTATTTACGGCATTAATAATGTCACGCCCATTGCATTGCCTGAACCAATAATCAAGCAAAATGCATTAACGCCTGCTCAAAAACGCATTCAAACTGTACGTCATTTTGCCGCTAATCATGGGTTGCTTGAGGCGATTACTTACAGCTTTACAGAGGAATTAAAAGCCAAATTATTTGCTCATAATACGCCACTTTTAAATCTTGAAAATCCAATTTCGATAGATTTATCAACCATGCGACCATCGCTTTTATGTGGCTTATTCTCTGCCATCAGCCATAATCATGCACGTGGTTTTAAAAATAATGCTTTATTTGAAATTGGGCGTGTTTTTCATGGCACAAATGACGATCAGCAACCACAACAAATGGCTGTGCTTAAAACAGGTAGTGCCTCGAATGGTCATTGGTTAAAGCCTATCGAAGAATATTCAATTTATGACATTAAAGCGGATTTATTGGCATTGCTTAAAAATTTAGGCGCACCGATTTCAGGGCTTATGATTAAGCCCAATGCCCCTGATTATTATCATCCGAATCGGTCCGGGTGCGTGATGCTTGGGAAAATGGTTTATGGGTATTTTGGTGAAATTCATCCAAAAATTGCAAACGCCTATGATCTTGTAGGTCGTCCTGTAGCGTGTGAAATTTTAATTGATTCTATATCAATGCCAAAAGTTAAAAAATCCACAGCACTCCCCAAGGCAAATTTATATAATTTACAATCTGTCTCCCGAGATTTTGCCTTTGTGCTTAATCACGCCATTACGGCTGATACACTCCTTAAGGCTGTTCGCAAAGGAGAGAAAAAACTAATTAGTGATATTGATATTTTTGATGTCTTTACGGGCGGAAACTTGCAAGAGAATGAAAAATCAATCGCATTGCGTGTGACATTACAACCAACAGATAAATCTTTGACTGATGTTGAATTGACTGACATTATGGATAATATTATTGCCGAAGTGCGGGCCATTGGCGGCATATTGCGATAAAATAGCGTTATTTTACTATAAAAGAGGGTTATAATACTCCCTTTTATATGTTTAAAAGTTTAAGTAATATTAAGGATGTTTTCATTTAAATATGGTATGTTGTTTATAATATAAAGCATATTATATATTTAAAAATATTTTTTAAAATTTACTTAAAGGTTTTCGTTATGTTATATCAAGCTTACGAGATGACTCACAAACTTATGCGTCCTTACCGGGAAGCTGCGATTTTCAGTAACAAAATGTTGAGCCATCCCATGAACCCCTTTTTTGGTACACATGCAGGCAAAGCAGCTTCAGCGGCACTGAATGTTTTTGAAAGTACAACCAGACGCTATGGCAAGCCAGAATGGATGTTGGATAATCCAGTGATTGCCGATAATGTAACTGCAAAATTATCGATTAAAACAGTTAAGAAAAAACCTTTTTGTCATTTGTTGCACTTTAAGCGGGCATCGCCCTTACTTAAAAAACGCACCGATCCGAAGGTTCTTGTCGTTGCACCAATGTCAGGGCATTATGCTACCTTGTTGCGGGGTACAGTCGATGCGTTGCTTCCTGACCATGATGTCTATGTTACAGACTGGATTGATGCCCGTGAAGTATCATTAAAAGATGGAAAATTTGGCCTCGAAGATTTTATAAGCTATGTCATTGAAATGATTCAGTTTTTGGGTCCCGATACGCACGTTATTGCTGTATGTCAACCTGGTCCCGCAGTGTTATCGGCCGCCGCAATTATGAGTGAAGATAAAGATCCTTCACGCCCAGCCTCAATTACTTTGATGGGCAGCCCGATTGATCCACGCAAATCACCCACTCAGCCTAATAAGCTTGCGACTGAAAAACCAATAGAATGGTTTTCGAAAAATGTTATCCATACAGTACCATTGCCTTATGATGCGGTGGGGCGACGTGTCTATCCAGGGTTTTTACAGCTTACAGGCTTTATGACAATGAATATGGAGCGTCATTATAGTGCGCATGTTAAGCTTTTTGAAAATCTTGTTAAAAATGATGGCGACTCCGTTGATAAACATTATGCATTCTACAATGAATATTTGTCAGTGATGGATATGACTTCTGATTTTTACCTTGAAACCATTGAGAAAATATTTCAAAAAGCCGAACTTCCTCGTGGAAAATTAAAATATCAAGATCGCACTATCAATCTTAAGGCAATCCACGATGTTGCCCTTATGACGATTGAAGGGCAACATGATGATATTTCAGGCGTTGGACAAACCAAGGCAGCCCATGATTTATGCACTAAGCTGCCAAAATCTAAGCAAAATTATCTTTTACATCCGACAGTTGGGCATTATGGCGTGTTTAATGGCTCTAAATGGCGTAATGATATTAAGCCAGAAATTGCAAAATTTATCCGTCAAAACCCTAAAACAGGTTCTTAATATATAGAGATATATAGAGCCATAATCTTGCTATATTTAAAAAGTTGACTTTAAGCGATAAATTCGTTAAATGTCACAATCTTATATGTAATTAAATATAGTAGATATACCATGGTAATGCTTTGTTTGTTTGATGTGCCTTTTACTGCAACCCATGTTGATTCTATTTTACAGGAAATCGCTAAAAAACCTGTTCATCAAGGTTTGTTTACGACCTTTATTAATCCCCATACTTTTTATCTGGTTCAGCAAGACCCCGAATATCGACAAATGTTATCGCAGTTCGATATGGTTTTGCCTGATGGTGTTGCTGTTCAAAAAGCAGCAGAATATTTCTTAAAAAATGACGGTAAAAAAATTAGCTGTGAACGGATTAGCTTCGATACAACTTCTTTGGCAATGCCGCTATTCGAGTGGGCACAAAAAGAACACAAAAAAATTATCTTTGTAGGTGGCAAACCCGGCGTTACAAAGCAGGCATCGGATCAAATTAAAAAATCTTTCCCTGAATTGCAAATTATTGCAACACTTGATGGCTATCAATCCAAAGAAAACCTTGTGACCCATATTATTGATGCCAAGGCCGATATTGTGATTTGCGGCATGGGTGCTCCGCATCAAGAAAAACTCCTTTTGATGCTTAAAGAAAAAAATTGGCATGGTATTGGTTTTACTTGTGGGGGGTATTTCGATCAACTGATTAATGGTTTGCATTATTATCCTGCATGGGTTGACCGCTTTAACATACGCTTTTTATACCGCCTATTCAAAGAGCCAAAGCGATTATGGCGACGGTATCTTGTTGAATATCGTATTTTTTTATGGCATTGTGTTAAAAATTTTTTAATAAATTGACATGATAGATTTTAAATGAATCCAGTAGATAACACAAAAAATGTTTTTCAAAAACATAATATCTTAGAGGAAATACCCAACGCACTTATTTTTACTTTATGCGCTTGCGGTATGTTAATGCTGTGTGTATATGTGCATATTGCACTTATTTTGCCTTTTACGCTTATTATTGCGTTATTATGCATCAGTAGTAATGGTGCTCCAGCTGGTATCAGAATTTTCTTATCATTTGTTATTTTTCAAAATCTTGTTATTTCTGCACTTTCCCCGACAATCATATCCAAGCAAGTATTTACAACATTACAAGGCGGTAATTTTGTGCTTACTATGTTTACTGCCGTCATGGCGGGCATTTTGCTTCTTATGAATTATCCTAAGCTTAAACATATTGAAAAAAGAATTGTTAAATATGTGGTTGCTTTATTATTTCTTGCCTTATTTTATTTTGCACTTGGTATGGCAAAAGGGGCAGGGTTTACGGGGGCTGTTACTTATGTTCGCAGTTTTATTACACCGATATTGATGCTTATTATTGGTATATATTGGGGTAAAATTGGACATCGTGATACTGTACTGAAATATTTTATTATTATTGGTGCTATTGCTACTGTTCAAGGCATTATTGAGCTTGTGATTCCAATCCCTTTTTATACGCTTATCAGTGTTGATACATTTATGAATATTAAACAAGAGGGTATAAACGGTTTCTCTAATGCTGAGGCGGTGCTTGAGCATTACACGCAATCACTATTTAATACGCCCATATTTCGAGATTCAGGCCTTGTTTCAAGGCGCCTTTTTGGCCCGAATATGCACGGTATCAGTTTTGCTTATATCTTAGTTATTACCTGTTTTGCGGCATTTTATTATAAAAAAACAATCGTTCTTTTTCTTGCACTGCCTTCTTTATTTATCATTGGCGCAAAAGGGCCAATAATATTACTTGTCTTAACCTTATCAGGTTATTTTATATTATTCGCATTTAGAAGCAAAAACTTTACCAAGGTTAATATTTATTTGCTTGGCACATTATATGCTGTGGGCGGCGTTATTTATGGGTATATCACCCGAGATTATCATGTGAT
Source organism: Alphaproteobacteria bacterium (assembly GCA_047627635.1). Lineage (GTDB taxonomy): Bacteria > Pseudomonadota > Alphaproteobacteria > JBCCNR01 > JBCCNR01 > JBCCNR01. The sequence goes on from JBLHTX010000023.1 coordinate 10,861, forward strand.
TGGGTTTTTAGGCGGTGTACGGTCTTTTTTATCGAATCCGATTGGTCAGGGATTGGGTATGGGCGGAAATCTGAGTAGTCTGCATACCGAAGTTGATTGGGGAGAGGCACAGCGAAATGGTCTTGATTATGGAACCGAAAGTGCGATTGGTGTGCTGTTGTATCAAGTTGGGATTGCGACATTTATTTTCTTATATCTTTATATGTTTATTGTGCAGCATTTCTTTAAGCAATCCCCTGAAAATGGTTATCAAGTCCGCTTTTACGCATTACCAATTGCCCTATTATTTCTGATGATTAATGGGATATTCCAAGAAGAAGCATATTCGCCTTACGCACTTGGATTGCTTTCCTTGATTGTGGGGGTTGTGATTGCAACACCTTATGATCGCTACGTTAAAAAACCGATTTCATAATTCTACAAAATAAAGGAAATCACTCAATGCCTCAATTGCCCAATGCTTTTTTTAGTATCAAAACACAATTTGAAAATGTTGGTGATGCGCTTATTAATCGTGAAATGATTAATCTTGCCGCGCGTGAAGCTGTTGTGCATATTGATATTTCAAGATGTCCACCCGAATTTATCCATACATTGGGGATATCTGATTTGGCCGAAACGGATAAAAAAATTATATCCTATCAAAAAAGCCTTTCTTTGTTTTTAAAAATGATACGCCTACGGTTATCAGGTCAGGCATGTTATTATTTCCTAAGCCCTGGTGGATATTTAGGCGACATAAGTGGACTTGGCTTTGTCAGCAAATATATTAATGCATTTATTTTACTATGTTTTACGCTTATTGGTGTCCATATTTGTCATGTTGGTGTTTCTTATGAGCGGCTAGGCAAAAACTTTTCAAAATTACTAGCTTTGCGATCAAAATTACTCCATCGTCATTATATCCGTGATAACACAAGCATGGAATATGCAACAAGTTTAGGCATTCATCATAATGGACAAATGCCCGATCTTGCATTTCATTTATTCGACCAAAAAAATGAGCCAAAAGAAAATTTAAAATCTATTTGCTTCTCATTTCGTGCTGATCAATATCCAGAACAAAAACAGGAAACACGTGACTTTGTCCAAGAAGTCATTGCAAATGCCCCAGCGGATACGCACTATTATTTAATCGCCCAAGTTAAACGTGATGTGCCAATTATGAAAATCCTCCAAGAGGATATTACAAAAATCACGGGCAATGCTCCAAAGCTGCATATTGGTTATGATAATATTACTTCCTGCCTTAATTTTTATGATGCTACTGATCTCATTATTTCTAATCGTTTGCATGTCTTGTTAATGGGCGGTAGTCGTGCTGGCCATATTCTTGCCTGTGTCAATGAAACCTATAATATGAAAATTAAAGGCATTATGGAAACCATTGGTTTGGGCGATAATATTATATATTTAAGTAAAAATCGTGATGCTCAAGCATGGCAGTCATTTTTCCAATATGCGAAAACGCAGCTTGATGGTACATTGCTTTATAAAGCACTTTGTCAGCGTTTTTCAGAACTTTTTAAGCCACATCATTAACCCCATAATTAAATCATAGTAGTATATATGAACCCTCTTTTTTCCATTGTTATTCCTGTTTATAACCGTTCGCAATCCATGATGCCAACATTGCAATCTGTGCTCGATCAAACTTGTACCGATTATGAATGTATTATTGTTGATGATGGCTCAAGCGATTCTGAGGCATTGAAACAAGTCATTAAGGGTTTGGGCGATTCGCGGTTTCGTTATGTGTGGCGAGAAAATGGCGGCGGTGGTGCTGCCCGCAATACTGGTATTTTGGCGGCACAAGGGAAATATATAGCCTTCCTTGATTCCGACGATTTATTTTTGCCGCATAAGCTTGAAACCTGTCAAAAACACATTACCGATGATCCGTTACACGGGATATATTCCTTTATGTATGTTGATCGGGGCGTTCAAAAGCAGTGGGTTCGTCCTAATCGTGCCATTGGTGACAATGAAGATATGGGTGCATATCTTTTTATTGAAAATGAATTTATTCAAACCTCGACAATTGTTTTGCACGCCGATGCTGCGCGTAAAACCTTGTTCGATCCCACACTTCGCAAAGGGCAAGATCTTGATTTTTGTCTTCGCTTACACCATGATAATGTTCGTTTTACAGCCATTGAACAGCCTTTGACTGTATGGGTCGATTGCACCGAAGTGGGGCGAACCTCACGGGTAAAAGGCTATGAAGCACCGCTTGCATGGCTGGAGCATGCAAGACCATTTTTAACAAAAAATGCCGAGCTTGGTTATCGTGCAACCGTATTATTTTACTATATGGCCAAGGCCAAGCCATTGACAGCCCTGAAGGATTTACTAAAAGGCTGGCTGATTGCAAAAGTACCGACACGGGTTATTGCAAGGCAGTTTTTGCGGGGCTTTTTGCCTAAATCTTTTTATCGCTCTTTGGTCAATATGTTTGTCAGTAAAGCAGGTGAAAAACCACCAGCAACAGCAAATAATTCATAAGTTTCAAGCTTCTGTTTAATCTTAACACATAATTAACCCGCTTTATGGCATGGTCATAGCGGTAACAATTTTATGTGAAACGCAATGTTTGACTCGTTAAATGAGCTTTTAAATCAATGGCAAGCAAGTGGCTATCTTTTCGGTGTCTTCTTGGTGTTTTGTCGTGTCAGTGCTGTTATTGCTTTGTTACCTGGTTTTGGAGAGCAATTTATTTCGATGCGGATTAAGCTTTTTCTTGCATTGACCTTATCATTTATTATTCATCCTTTAATTCAAATTGAAACAATTACGGCAATCCCTGAGGGGGCGTTATTGTATGAAAATATTTTCACTGAAACCATCAAAGGCGTTATGCTGGGCCTATGGGTAAAACTCATTTTTCTTGGTCTCACCATTGCCGCAGGTTTTTGTTCACAGATTTTAGGCATTACCAATATTTTTGACGCAACGCTTGAGCCAGGCGGTGCACCTGCCTTATCGGGTTTTTTCTCATTTACAACAATCGCCCTCATTATGGCAACGGGTGGGCATTATTTCTTCATAAAGTCGATTATTGAAAGCTATCATATTATGCCGTTTTTAAGCGCTTTAAAAATCGAGGTTATGACAGAATCGATTGTTGAGGCAGGCAGTGCCGCTTTTATGCTGGGTCTACGCATTGCTTTGCCGTTTTTGGGTGTTGGATTTTTGGTGAATATGGGGCTTGGTTTTGTTAATCGTGCCATGCCGCAAATTCCTGTATTTTTTGTCGGACAACCGCTTATGATTGCCGTTGGTTTCTTTTTGCTGAGTATTTTGATTCCGTCTATTATGTTTAATTGGTCGGAAACAATGCAGCAATTCGTATCAGAAAGATTGTAAAATGTCAGAAGATACCGACCAAGATGACAAGAATTTTGACCCCACCCCCCGAAAGCTAGAACAAGCACGAGAAAAAGGCGACATCCCTCAATCGAAAGAGCTTCATGGCCTAGCACTCTATATAGGCTTATTAATGGCGTGCGTTGCTATGGGGGAATGGATGATTGATTATATGGGGATGCATCTTTTATCATTCCTTGCCAATGCCCCCACCTTATTAATTGCCGATAATATGCAATCGTTAAGTCATGCATTGGGTGAGCTTGTGATGCATATTTTTATTGGGGTATCGCCAATTATTGCGGGTATTACAGTCGGACCAATTATCAGTATGATTGCCCAAGATTCAATTACATTTTCAGCCTCAAAGCTTGAAATAAAGCTTGATAAATTATCTTTATTAAAAGGTATGAAAAATAAATTTGGCCGTGATGCGCTTGTCGAATTCTTCAAAGGGAATGTTAAAGTAACAGCGATTGCGATTGGTGTGATCGTTATTTCTATGCCGCTTTTGGAGGCATCACCCAGCTGGATTGGCACAAATGCACATTTGCTTGGTTTAATCTTAGGGCATATTTGGTTAAAAATTATTGTGGCCGTTACAATCATTGCCGCAATTATTGGGGTATTTGATTTTTTATGGCAACGCTATGCTTTTATGCAAAAAATGATGATGAGTATGCAAGAAATTAAAGATGAAAATAAAGATATGGAGGGTGATCCTCACTTCAAGCATAAGCGTAAAGAAAAAGGGCGTGAAATTGCCATGAACCAAATGCTTGCCGAAGTTCCCAAGGCCGATGTCGTGATTGTCAACCCAACTCATTATGCTGTTGCTTTAAAATGGGGCGGCATGAAAGGTTCTGCACCAATATGTATTGCCAAGGGAACTGATGAAATTGCATTAGCGATGAAAGCCAAAGCCCAAAAATGTAATGTGCCCATTAAGCCAGATGCGCCACTTGCCAGAACTTTATTTGCCGTTGTTGATATTGGGCAAGAAATTCGTGAAGAACATTATGCCGCTGTTGCCGCTGCCCTCAGATTCGCAACGCAAATGCGTAAAAAGCATAAACAAAAAATTTATGATTAAATAATTTTGATACAATCCAGTAATATCCCAATGATATCCCAATGATATCCCAATGATATCCCAATGATATCAGGGCCCTTGTCGATGACTTGATTTTTCATGTCGATCAATGGTACATTATTAATATCATGGAAGAATATTTTTTACTTTGGTTGCTACTTTGGTTAAAAGGTGGTTCTTCTGATTTCATATATTGATATTGCATAATCGTTCATATTCCTTTAAACGTATAAGTAACTGAAACGAAACATGTAATTTACAAATAAGGTAGAATACTATTATGGCACAAGCAGCATCTAAAAAAACTGAACAAATTCCAAGAAGCGTAACAACGGGTGCATTGCCTGCTTCGAAAAAAGTTTATTTACAATCCGAATATGATCCCTCAATTTCTGTACCATTTCGTGAAATTGCATTATCTGACCCTGAAATGCCTACCTTGCATGTCTATGACACATCTGGTCCTTATACCGATGGCAATATTGAAATTGATATTCATAAAGGTTTGCCTCGTGATCGTGAAGCATGGATTGCAAAGCGTGAGACTGTGCAATATGAAGGGCGGCATGTCACGCTTGAAGATAATGGCGGTGCGACTGGCGATAAGCTTGCCCCCGAATTTCCAATCAGAAATAAGCCTTATAAAAATACAGGACAATATGGCACACAGCTTGAATATGCTCGTGCTGGTATCATTACCGAGGAAATGATTTATATTGCTGAGCGTGAAAATTTGGCACGCTCAATGTCCAAAGCCGAGCGTGAAGCACAAATTGCACAAGGCGAATCGTTTGGTGCCGAGATTCCTGCATTGATTACCCCTGAATTTGTCCGTGATGAAGTTGCCAAAGGGCGTGCGGTTATCCCTGCAAATATTAATCATCTTGAGCTTGAACCACAAATTATTGGTCGTAATTTCCTAGTAAAAATTAATGCCAATATTGGTAATTCTGCCGTCACATCGTCAATCGCTGACGAGGTTGACAAACTTGTTTGGGCAACCAGATGGGGTGCTGATAATGTGATGGATCTCTCGACTGGTCGCAATATTCACAATATCCGTGAGTGGATTGTGCGTAATTCACCTGTGCCAATCGGCACTGTGCCAATTTATCAAGCGCTTGAAAAAGTTAATGGTGTTGCCGAAGATTTAACGTGGGAAGTGTATCGTGATACGCTTATCGAGCAAGCAGAGCAGGGCGTTGATTATTTCACCATTCATGCGGGTGTGCTTTTGCGTTATGTCCCAATGACTGCCAAGCGGACAACAGGTATTGTGTCTCGTGGTGGGTCGATTATGGCAAAATGGTGCTTGTCGCATCACAAGGAAAATTTCCTTTATACCCATTTCGAAGATATATGCGATATTATGCGTCAATATGATATTACATTTTCTTTGGGTGATGGCCTGCGTCCGGGCTCTGCTGCCGATGCAAATGATGAAGCCCAATTTAGTGAGCTTGAAACGCTTGGTGAATTGACCAAAATTGCATGGGAAAAAGGCTGTCAGGTCATGGTTGAAGGGCCAGGTCATGTGCCAATGCATAAGATCAAAGTCAATATGGAGAAACAGCTTAAATTATGTGGCGAAGCCCCATTTTACACACTTGGTCCGCTGACAACCGATATTGCACCGGGTTACGATCATATTACTTCTGGTATTGGTGCAGCAATGATTGGCTGGTTCGGTACTGCAATGCTTTGTTATGTCACCCCCAAGGAGCATTTAGGCTTGCCTGATCGTGATGATGTTAAGGTTGGCGTGATTACTTATAAAATTGCGGCGCATGCTGCGGATCTTGCTAAGGGGCATCCAGCCGCTCAGTTCCGTGATAATGCCTTATCCAAGGCACGCTTTGATTTCAGATGGGAAGATCAATTTAACATTGGTCTTGATCCAGATACAGCAAGGGCTTACCATGATGCCACGCTTCCCAAAGATGCGCATAAAGTTGCGCATTTTTGTTCAATGTGTGGTCCTAAATTCTGTTCTATGAAAATTTCTCGAGATGTGCGTGATTATGCAGCCCAAAAAGAGAAACAAGAAGAGGCAGAAAAAGGCATGGCAAAAATGTCGCAAAAATATGCTGATATGGGAAACAAGCTTTATGTTGCTGAAAAAGATATCAAGGAAATTGAAACGGCTTAATATTCTTTAAGCAATATCAAAGCCTAAAATGTCGTCACTCCCGTTTTTTGCACAAACGAAGAGAAGCCAAAAAGAAAGGGAGTCTTGTGTTTAGATAAGATTCCCTTTCCCTCGTTTCACTCGGTCGGGAATGACGCTATCATGTTTTTTTTAAGCAATATCAATTCCTAAGCATCGTCATTCCTGCGAAGGCAGGAATCCAGTAACCTAGTCAATAATTCTTATTCAGTTTCTAGATTGCTTCGCTTTACTGCGTAAAGACTCTGAGTGACGGCTTTTTTATGCAATTCACCCAAAACTTGTCATTCCCGTTTTTTTACGCAGTAAAAAAGAAAGGGAGTCTTGTGTTTAGATAAGATTCCCTTTCCCTCATTTCACTCGGTCGGGAATGATGTGTATGGGGCTTATAGTTATTGACATATAACAAAAAATCGTCATTGCGAGTCCATACGAAGTATGACGAAGCAATCCAGCTTTAACTTTTTTATGTTTAGGCATTGGTGTCGTGTTATTTGTTATTCAGTTTCTAGATTGCTTCGCTTTACTGCGTAAAGACTCGCAATGACGTTTCTTGCGTAATTTAGTCATATCATCAATCAGTTAGATGTCTCCTTTTTTTGGGAGGGCTAGGTGAGGGAGCGGATGCCAAATGGTTTTGCCTTTGAGCCTGAAATAATGTTATGAATAATAGCAATATGATA